>NZ_JACJPC010000001.1:0-2056 GCF_014695875.1 Leptolyngbya sp. FACHB-541
CACTCGCCGCGAGCAACCAAATTCAACTCGGCGGCTTCAAGCTGAGATTCACCGGTCCAGCGAAGTATTTGGACAAGAAGAATCTGTTGGCATTTGACTTTACCCAAGTGCAGTTTGAACTTGGCGAGCGATCGCTGTTCACGGCAGATTTTCGAGGGGGCAAGGCGAAAGTGGCGGCGTTTGAGCAAATTGCGATTGCAAAGCTACCCTTCTTTGCCTTTTTCCTGGTGACCGAGGAATTCATCGCGGCACGAGGGCGGGGGGGTGGTCTAGCGCTGTGGATTCAAGAGTCGTCTGATGTTGATGAGCGCAATTAGCAAATGAATGGCGTAAATCCCGGCGTTGCTGATTCTAGGTATAAAAAAGGTGCTGTATGCTCGAAACTTCGTTTCGATTCATACTGCTTTTCAGCAACGCCGCTCAAAGATAGGAGTAATCTGCCACTCGATTAACTTATGCATTAGCTTGATTACGTTGCAGTTCATTAGAGTGAATCTATCCGGTGGAGCGATTCAATCAATTCCTCAACCTCATCATCATTGGGACACCCCTTCACCTGCGACTTGAACCATTCCACCTCCTGGGACTCTACATCTTGCAATTGATAAACCAGCAATGTCCCAGCTAAACGAGCCAGGGTAATGGGCGCATAAACAAGATGGCTCAACAGATCAGCGGCAGACTGGTAAACCTGCTGGGCAACTTGCGAGTCAATAGGTTGTCCCATTTGCAGGGCAATCTCTTGTAAGCTCTGCTCAATCGATTGCTGCAACTGTTGTTCATCGTTTGGAGAAGGGGAGTTCATCTGATGCACTGAGCTGGGTTAGAAAAAAGCTAAAGGCAAAACGGAGCAGTTGTAAGTAGCAGGCAGAGAACTGGCTCTATCCCAAATAATAGACTTAACCGGAAATGAAACGGCTACGCCATGGAGCCTTAAGGAGCAAGATAATTAAATTCAAGCACTGCGTATAGCGCTATTTTGTTATTTCTAATTAAGTCTGATAGGTTCACTGGACTGTATGATGGTTACCTTCCACTCCACCGCCACCACCAAGATTTTTCTACATCTACTGGCTGACCTTGCTACTTCCTCATTGATCTCCTCTTGGGAACTTTTGAGACTCACCCATACCGTTGAAGAACGGGTGCACTTGGTGCAAAGCCAGCTAACAATCAAAATAAGTGGCGGTAGACAACTGTACAAGCTCCACCAAAACCTACTAGCTGCCTTTGTTAACCCGCTTGGTCGTGTTCTAGGACTGTGAATAGCTGTAGTACTCACTGTTGCTGACATCGCGCTCTCAGCAGTCATCAATCTAGAACGCTAGCAACCGGCTTCGCTCACAAGTTTAAGACGGGGCAACACCAGAACGCAGCAGATGCGTATTCTCACAAGATCGGGTTCATGTCCACTTTTGGTGATCCGAGATTGTTGGGGTTAATTCAGGCTCTTAAAGCAGCTTCAAACTCAGCATCCACGTTGAACAATTTAACGATCGATCCTGTTTTCGCCAAAAGTGGACAAGAGCCCAAAGTTAGTGCGATTTTGCAGCAGATACTATTGTGCTAGGGGATAATGGTGAATGGTGCTTCAAAGGCACTTAGAAAAGTGATGCCAAATAGATCCGATGAAACCGATTCAAGAAACGTTTTTAGAGCTGGACTGGGAAGATGCAGATGAGGCCCGTCAAGCGAGAGATGCAAGGGCTGAAGAACTCCAGTTCCAAGGCTTAGTTTGTGTCCTTGAAAATCTCTACAATGCAGTTGATGGGCGGCAAGTGTTTACAGTTACCGCCACAGAAGCAGAGAAAATCGATGTGCGGAGGACACGGGATTCGAATCGCAGTGGCTCGCGCGAGGGTTCCAGGAGCCGAGCGCTCGTCCCAAGACGAGAGGGCAAGTCTGTTGCAGAGCCAGAAATCCGCTGAGTCCCTGAAGGCAGAACGAATGCTAACTCTACTTTGCCTACCTGAACCCTGGTGAAAGCCCAGTGCTACTAGATGAACTCAACATCACCACCTCTGGCTCCTGATATTCCGGTCAGTATGAGGCTCTC
>NZ_JACJPC010000010.1:0-9287 GCF_014695875.1 Leptolyngbya sp. FACHB-541
GCCTCAAATACTGGTAGGAGACGATTTTGAATTGTTCCCATCGAAGCATAGATTAGGGGCTGCCCAGTTAACTGCTCCCAAGGAAAGGGCGTGATATTTCTTCCAATCGCACTGTGGTAGGGACCAGTGAAATGAAAGTGTGGTGGTAAGTTTCTGCGAGGAAACTCAAACTCAGATGGCTGCTGGCTAAGTTGAGCCAGTTTGGAATATATATCATTTGGATGGGTATGGGGAGGTAAATTCCACCTTTGCCGATACTCAGCCGTTAACTGTCTAAACGGCTTTATTAATCGATTATCTAAGGAATAACCAACTCGATTCCGTAACTTTGCGCGCCAATTTGTCTGGTATTGCCAGGTTGTGAACATTGGCGGAATGCCAATCTCTCGATTCAAGGGCAACGCATTACATAAGCTAACAAAGGGAAGATTTAGAAAATCAGCAACCGTTCCTCCAACCGGAGAACATTGATCGACTAATAATGCTTCGATTCCTTCAGATTGAATTATGTCTGGAGCATCCTGAAGGATGATTCGCATATCTTGTTCAGCAGTTTTAAGACTGTGCTTCCAAGAAGCGATTCCACTGAGTTTACCTCTGTGAGCCAAAATTTCTGCTTCCGATCCACTGGGGCGTTCATCTTTGCCAATAGCCCTAAAACCAAAGTTGGCAGCTAAGACTTTGTCCTGAGCATCTACAACGTTCAAGAAGGTTACACGATGACCACGTTGCTGAAGCTCATATCCTAAGGGAAAACAAGCTGTAAGATGGCTTCCTGTGGGGCAAATTATACCGAAATGAGTCATAAGATACCCAAAATGAACAAATGATGAGATGACTATCTTGACTGTTCTGCGCGCTAAGAAGATAAAAACGCTTGGATTTCGGGCGATCGCAACAAAACCCAGCTTGCAATCAGTTGGATTACAAACGGAATCAATATCCAAACAGGACGAAGGATTAAGCGGGGAAGAGTGACTGAGCAGAAAATGGTAATCAAGACGACTAGAAAAGGGGGCAATGCGTATGTTGCAAGTAGCACACCCAGCACCCATTTTGCCCAACCCTGTCCTTGATAAAGGAAATAACAAAGAACGACCGGCACCGCCCAACCAAGTCCGGCTCTAATCATGTTACTCGGCGAGGGTTGAGAGGATTGAGGGCGAAGCTCCTCCCATTCAACTCCGGCTCTAATCAGGTCACTCGGCGAGGATAGAGGGTAACCAAGATCTCTCGTCACTATCGCTTTCGTCACTACCACTCTCTTCGCCATCATTGTATAAAGCAATAATGAGAAAATTACTGCAACAATGATTGCAATGACCTGGGTTCTTCCTTCTTGGATGACTGCATCCATGGCTTCTCTCCTACAGTGGTTTAGACAAGTTTTTGAACCGTTTCACAAAGTTTTTGGAGCTTAGATTTTAGAAATTGAGCTATTGTTTCAAAGCTAGCTACCTCCCTAACTTTGAAAGAAGGTTTAGTGCGATCGCGTTAGAGTTTGAGCCTCAAAATCTGCCCAGATTTTGTCCGAAGTATTGTTATATCTGAATCAAGTTTGGAAAAAACGCCAAGCGATATCGCCGCAAAACTGCTCCTTAGACGAAGGTCTGAAATTGTTCGCAAGACTTCGCTTAATTACTGCAAGCGATCGCTGGATATTGTTCAATAAAGAATGCTCAGCAAGGAGCGCATTCATTCTCCTTTTCCTCACAATGTCACCTTTAGTCAATGAGTGAACCTGAATTGCATCATGCTCTATCAAGTTCTCAAGCTGGAGTGGCTGAAATTATGCGTTCTTCTATAAAGAAATATAAATCTGATGATGGCTAAACTTCGATCGGCTGTGTTAATGTTTCGTCTTTGTTGATGCTCAATCCATGCTGGTTGTTATCCACATAATCACTCTTGAAAAGGCAATTTTGATGCGTCGCTTCGGTTGGCAAACTGCGATCGTAAACGGCATCGTCCTCAGTACGATTGTGCTGGGATGGACAACTGTGGCAGTGGCACAACGCCGTCCGATCGTCGATAACACGCTGGGAGTGGAAAGCTCAACTGTCATTCCGCTCGACCCACAGAGCTCAAGCGATCGCATCGAAGGCGGAGCGCAGCGCGGCAATAACCTCTTCCACAGCTTTCGAGAATTTCATGTTGATGAAGGACGCAGTGTCTACTTTGCTGATCCGGGGGTAGACAACATTCTCGCTCGTGTCACGGGTGGCGAGCAGTCACAAATACTGGGCGTACTCGGTGTGCTGGGCGATGCCAACTTGTTCTTACTTAACCCCAGCGGCATCCTCTTTGGTGACGATGCCCGCTTAGATGTGCGCGGTTCCTTTGTGGCAACCACTGCCAATGCGATCGCCTTTCCTAACGGTGATGTGTTTAGCGCCACCAACGCCACTGCACCAACGCCACTGCTCAACGTCAATCCCAACGCTTTACTGTTCAATCAGCTTAATCCGCAACCGATTATCAATCGATCGATCGCGGATACAACCGGACTCACCACTGCCCCCGGTCAAAGTCTCGCCTTAGTGGGTGGCGATGTGCGGCTCGAAAATGGGCGGTTAACGGCTTTAGGCGGACGAGTGGAACTGGGAGGACTCTCAGAACCGGGGACGATCGGATTGACGATGAATGGTAATAGTCCCAGCCTGGAGTTTCCAACCAATGTTGCCCGATCGAATGTGTCGCTTGCGAATAATTCTCAAATCAATGTTGCGGCGATCGATGGAGGAAGTGTCGTGGTCACCGCCCGAAACTTGAGCCTCAGTAACAGTTCAATTTTGGCTGGAATTGCAGCAGGGTTGGGAGGCGTTGACAGCCAAGCTGGGGACGTTGATCTCAACGCAACGGGGTCGATCGCGCTAGTTGATAGCGAAATTTCTAACCAGGTGGAGTTTGAATCCACAGGACAGGGGGGAAGCATCCGCATCACCACCGGGTCGCTTTCCCTCACCAATGATGCTCAGTTGAATACCAAGACTGATGGAGAGGGGGATGCTGGAGACATCATCATTGATGCCCGTGATACCGTCTCCTTCGATGGCGCAGGTGTCTTCTTCGTCTCTAATGGTGCTTCCAGTGTGGTAGGCGGGGATGGCATCGGGCAGGGAGGAAACATCCGCATCACCACCGGGTCGCTTTTCCTCACCAATGGTGCTCTGTTGGATTCCAGGACTTTTGGACAGGGGGATGCTGGAGATATCACCATTGATGCCCGGGATACCGTCTCCTTCGATGGCCCAGGTGACCGCTTCTTCCCTAATGGTGCTTTCAGTTTGGTAGGGGCGGCTGCCATCGGGCGGGGAGGAAACATCCGCATCACCACTGGGTCGCTTTCTGTCACCAATGGTGCTGCGTTGGGTGCCGATACTGCTGGAGAGGGGGATGCTGGAGACATCATCATTGATGCCCGGGATACCGTCTCCTTTGATGGCACAAGTGACTTTCGCTTTTCTAGTGGTGCTTCTAGTGAGGTAAGGGAGTTTGGCATTGGGCGGGGAGGAAACATCCGCATCACTACCGGGTCGCTTTTCCTGACTAATGATGCTGAGTTGAGTACCAGGACTAATGGAGAGGGGGATGCTGGAGACATCATTATTGATGCCCGTGATACCGTCTCTTTCAATGGCGCAGGTGTCCTCTTATTCCCTCGTGGTGCTTTCAGTGAGGTAGGGGAGGATGGCATCGGGCGGGGAGGAAACATCCGCATCACCACTGGGACGCTTTCTGTCACCAGTGGTGCTCTATTGAGTGCCAGTACTGCTGGAGAGGGGGATGCTGGAGACATCATCATTGATGCCCGTGATACCGCCTCCTTCGATGGCACAAGTGACGATGGTCGCTTTTCTAGTGGTGTTTTTAGTGCGGTAAGGGAGAGTGGCATTGGGCGGGGAGGAAACATCCGCATCACCACCGGGTCGCTTTTTCTCACCAATAGTGCTCTATTAGATACCACTACGTTTGGACGGGGTGATGCAGGCAACGTAACTATTAATGCTGGCGATCGCGCCACATTCAACGGCAGCTCGATTGTCAGTAGCGTTGGGTCAGGTGCTGTAGGCAATGGTGGTAATATTCGCATCACCACAGGCTTGCTCTCACTTACCAACAGAACAGCATTTGGTGCCGAAACTCGTGGACAAGGCGACGCGGGCAACATAATTTTCAACACCTCCGCGCTGTCGCTCAATGAGGCACAGCTACAGGTGCTCACCTTCGGACGCGGCAATGCAGGCAATGTAGTTTTCAACGTCCGCGATCGCGCTAGTTTGAGCGACAGTGCGATTTTCAGTAGCGTTAGGCCGAATGCTGTGGGTGACGGAGGCGATATTCGCATCACCACAGGCTCCCTCTCCCTGACCAATTCAGAACTCGACGCTGAAACGGGTGGACAAGGCGATGCCGGTAGTGTGATTACCGATGTCGGCGATCGCGCCACATTCGACAACAGCTCGATTTTCAGTAGCGTTAGACCAGGTGCTGTGGGTGACGGAGGCGATATTCGCCTCCGGGCAGGCTCCCTTTTTCTGACTAACGAGGCACAATTTGCTGCCAGCACTGCGGGACGCGGCAATGCGGGCAACGTCACGATTCGCGCCCGCGATCGCATGAGTTTGAACAATAGTGCGATTTTGAGCAGCGTGAATCCGGATAGAGTGAGCACGGAGGCTGTGGGTACGGGCGGTAATATCCGCATTACCATAGGCTCGCTTTTGCTCACCAATCGATCGCAACTCGCTGCGGACACTGCTGGACAAGGCAATGCAGGCAACGTGATTGTCGAGGCTCGCGATCGCGTAAGTTTGAACAATAGTGCAATTTTGAGTAGCGTGAACCCCGGTGCGGTGGGCGATGGCCGCAACATTGAGATTACAGCTTCCTCGCTCTCACTCACGGAGGGCGCACGACTAACGGCTAGCACTGCTGGACAGGGCGATGCGGGTAACGTAATTATTGCTGGCGATCGCGTTTCCCTAGAAGGATCAAGACGGCAAGGATCTCGACTATTTGGGAGTGGCATCTTTACCACGACAGAGGCAGGCGCACGAGGAAGCGGCGGCAATGTGAGGATTGCGACGGATGCGGTTCGTATTGCGGATGGTGCTTCAATCTCGACCGAAACTGAGAATGCCTTTTCAGGCGGAACGGTTAGCTTCAACGCCAATACCTTTGAGGCGATCGATGGCGGGCAGGTGATTACCTCAACTGGTGGCAGCGGACAGGCGGGCAGCATCACCCTGAATGCTGGTGATCAAATCACGCTCTCTGGGGCGAGCCCATTCAACATCAGCGGCAATCAAGGAACCGCCAGTGGTTTGTTTGCCAATACCGCGCCTAACTCTGCGGGGCAAGGAGGCATTGTCCAACTGAGAACGGGGCAGTTGCAGGTGTTCGATCGCGCCAGGATTGCCGTAGACTCTCAGGGCAGCGGCATCGCGGGCGGCATCGACATCACTGCCGCTGGTGTGCAGTTAGATAACCAAGCTCGCCTCACAGCTGAAACGGCGGCAACCAACGGCGGCAATATCACCCTGCGCGATGTCGGGGTATTGCTGCTTCGCAACGGTAGCCTCATCTCGACTACTGCAGGAACCGAGCGCGCTGGAGGTGACGGCGGCAACATTGCCATTGATGCAGATTTCATTGTTGCCGTCCCGAACGAAAATAGTGACATCCGCGCCAATGCATTTAGCGGTAGTGGTGGCAATGTCCGGATCACCACTGAAGGGCTGTTTGGCATTGCCCCGCAGCCGCGAGATAATCCGCTTACCAATGACATCACTGCCAGTTCAGAGCTAGGCGTGCAAGGAACGGTTGATATCACTCCCCCTGATGTTGACCTCAGACGAGGGCTTCCCGAACTGCCTGCTGAGGTGGTAGATGCCTCCGACCAGATTGCTCAAACCTGTTCTGGTGCAGGAGTGGGGCAAAGGGAAAGTGAGTTTATCGTGACAGGACGAGGCGGCTTGCCAACTGCCCCGACTGATTCGCTGGTTGGGGAAGAATCTCTTACCGGTTGGTCTACGTTAGATGAACCAGAAACTGCGGTTACTTCACAAATTCCCGAAGGGGCAATCGCTCCCCCTAATCAAGCAACAGATAGAGCAGGGGCGATCGTAGAAGCACAAGAGTGGATTGTCGAAAATGGGACGGTGAGATTGATTGTGGCAGCCCCCGCCCATATGGTTCAACCTTCCCTATGTAACCAAACTGAGAACCCGTGATCCGAAGATGCTTGCGATCGCGAACGCTAAAATTTTGCCTTCAGGGAAAAAAGGATGGATATGATGCCACACATCAAGATTCATTGAACAACACTAGTGGGTTAATCGGGCAATAAAGGGAACTTCTACGAACACTCAAACCCTTCGGACGAAGAAGTTGCGAACTATATTCATCAGCTTCATTGATATACCTATGGAGCAGTAAGTTAGGCAATTGGAAGCACTGAGATTTACATAAGCTATGGAAGAGTGCAGTTTTACCCTAAAAAAGCAAACCATGCAACTTTACTTTCTAGGTGTTTCATACGAGTACTACGAGTATCATCTGTCTCAGCGCGAGGTTACTCCTCAATCGGTACAGATGTTGAGGTATCGAGGTGTGCCCTACATGCGAGAGAGTCAGTCATCTCGCCCTAGACGAACTAGTGCTGAGGTTACTCCTCAACCGGTGCAGATGTTGCGGTATCGAGGTGTGCCTTACATGCAGGTAAGTCATCTTGCCCCAGACGAACTAGCGCTGAAGTAGTGCCTTCACCAAATGACAGCATGCAGTTAGATGTAGGACAAGAGGAATGTGGGATGCAGCCTCAGTGCATGGGCTTTTCCCACGTACTACAGTTCCATTTTGGAGAGATTGCAAATGGTCACAATTCGTTTTTCAGCGTCACCTGAAGTTCTCGTAGAAGAAGCCGGAACCGCGATCGCCCTTCGCTTTCAGCTTGACCAAGCTCCGCCTGCGGGTGAACTTACGGCGACGGTAAAAGGTAATGTGCTGCAGTCATTAATTGGATACACGGTCAATCCGATCAACAGCGCGGTCTTACAGTCTGCCGATCGCCGCTCCGACATCCTCACGGGCACAAGCCAGAGCGATCGCATGGTCAGCGACGGACAGGACGATCGGCTAGGACTGATCGGCAAGCGGCAGTTTGGCGGTCCAGGCAATGATGTGTTGAGGGGCGGCGATGGGCGCGATGCGCTAATCGGCGACGCAGGCAACGATCGGCTGGTCGGCGGTGCTGGTAGAGATGTGCTGAGCGGCGATGATGGCGACGATGTGCTGAGCGGCGATGATGGCGACGATGTGCTGATCGGCGGTGCTGGCAACGATGTGCTGATCGGCGGCCCAGGCAACAATCGGCTGATTGGTGGTGCAGGCAACGATCTGTTCAACATTGAAGCAGGCCCAGGAGTTGATACGATCGTGGACTTTAGAAACAACCGAGACACCTTCGCTATTAGCGTCAGCTTTGGACAGCTAGACATTGTGCAGCAGGGACGCAATACCTTAATTCGACAGGGAGGCGATGTGTTCGCCGTGTTGCGGAACGTCGACGCCAATCAAACCAATGCAGCGGATTTCGTTACCGTGTAACTCATGCCAGAAGTGCTGTCAGACTGTCGGTTTTTGTGAATGAGCAGAAAATATGGCGCAATTTGCAGATGAGTGGTGTAAACCTGCAGAGCTGAATCTGTCAGTATTTTATTCACAACACGACACTCTATTTAACGGTAGCAACCACATTTCAAGGAGTTAATAGATATGAGCCAGTCCCCCCAAATTTTGACACGACGTCAATTAATTCAATTAATGGGAGGAGTTGCAGGGGGTCTAACTCTTCACGCCTGTACTTCTCAGCTCCAAGCAACATCACCAGATACTTCGACCACCATCTCTCCTGCTGGGTCGGCATCTCCGACTGAGCTGGTCAAAAGTGCATATGGCAGCACACTTTGGATTGGCTACGCCCCACTTTACGTCGCTATTGAAAAAGGATTCTTTAAAGAAGGTGGGTTAGATCTGGAGCAAAAAGTCTTTGGCACTACGGGTGAAGGCAACGCAGCATTTGCTGCTGAGCACATTCAATGCATCAGCATCGTTACAACGGAAACAGTGGCATTTGCTGCTCAAGGGCAAGATTTTCGCATTGTTCAGATTGCGGATTCATCAACCGGAGGTGACGGTATCTTGGCGCGCAACAGCGTGAAAGATGTTGCAGACTTTAAGGGCCGAGAGATTGCGGTAGAGTTAGGCAGCGTCAGCCATTTCTTCCTACTGCAAGTGCTAGAAGAGGCAGGCTTAACGGGTGATGATATCAAGATCACTAACGTTACACCCGATGCTGCTGCCGCTGCTTACACGTCTGGACGAGTTGATGTTGCAGTAACCTACTCCCCATTTTTGAAGCAGTCCAACAATGCTCAGAAGGATGGACGCATTATTTACGATTCATCCAAAATGCCAACTGCCATTACGGATGTGTACATTTTCAGCACTCAATTTGTTGAAGAAAACCCTCAAGCCATTCGAGGCTTTGTGAATGGCATCTTTAAAGCACACGAATTTATTAAGACAAATCCTGACGAAGCATATGTGATTACTGGAAAGCAATTGGAATTACAACCCGAAGAAGTTGCAGAAGAACTGAAAGGAGTCAGTTTAACTAGCTTGGAAGACAACATCAAGCTGATGGATGACACTACCAGCGATGTTTATCTTGGTAAACACATGGAATCTTTGGCAACTTTCCTGAAAGACCAGAACCAAATTTCAGAAGCCCCTACATTAGAGCAGTTGTCAGCACTCATTGACCCAGCTTTTGTGAAGGCAGCTCAAGGTTAGGTGAGAAGAGAGTCGCTAAGTACGGGACAAAAGCTTGCAAAGACTGAGGGCAGTGCGTCAGGTTAATGTGGGATTGGTAGAGCCGAGAGGAGGCTCAACTGGAAGCACTCAGTACACCTCAGAGAAATGGACTAGGAGAATTCAATGCTTCAAAAGGTTGTAATTATTGGAGCGGGTCCGGCTGGACTTTTACTTGCTCACTATCTACTGCGTCGAGGGAAATATCGCGTTGAGCTGTATGAGCAGCGTTCTGACCCGCGTTTGGTGGATGTATCGCGAGACCGCACGTTTCCAATCACGCTTCAGGAGCGAGGGAGAAAAGCACTTCGCCAGATTTCAGGATTAGAGGAAGCGATCGCCGCTGCTGGCGTGTTCTGCAACGGATCAAAAGTTCATCGTCAAAAAGGTAAAGCGCGTGAGATTCCGCG
>NZ_JACJPC010000100.1:0-4183 GCF_014695875.1 Leptolyngbya sp. FACHB-541
CACCGCACATTGAGCAGGATGACTTCGGGCAAAAAGTGCCGCCACTTGAATAGAGAAGCAGTAGACATTGAAGAGGAAGAAGGCAAAGCTGGGCTTACCTACCTTACCATTGACCCATTTTTGCGACACAACCTTACGAGGTTGTAGAAGATTTTCAACCTCAAGTTCAAGCTTGAAGTAATCTGACGAAAGTGTACAGTGACTTTTTATTTGACGTGGAGACACATTAGTGTCGTTGAAAAAGTAAAGCTAAAGCTGGTCTGCTTTTTGGACTCAAGTCAGATTGGCAATGCTGATGAACAGATGCTAGTCCACTGAGCAACTTCTCCCTGTAATCCTGCAACAGGGGAGATGTTGCTCGACGACACAAATTTGTCTCGATGTCATTTAATTTGGCACTGTACAGCAGAATAGACAGGCAAGGCAGATTTTATATTTTACCTCTTGCTCAGACTTAAGTTGACAATACCCATTTAGGGTAAGGTCAGAGAAAATTGAGCCTTCCTACCTTCTCATGTTTGCGACACAACCCGATTTAGCGTAGCTTCTACTTCTGACTTGCCAAGGCAAGATGAATACCAAGCCCAACGAAGACTATTCCAGTAATGCGTTGCCTCCATGCAGCAAACTGAGTATTTTGTATCAGTCTCCGCATAAATGTACAGGTGGCTAAGATCAACAGAAACTCCAATATCACTCCTACTACCGCAAGAATGAAACCCAGTAGAAGAAACTGAAGTGCGACAGACCCCTTGCTTGGATCAATGAACTGAGGTAGAAACGCCAGAAAAAATAGTATCTCTTTAGGGTTTAAAACACTTATCACTAGAGCCGTTGTAAAGATGCGTCTATTTTCAGTCAGCGTTGCCAGGGTTACTCTCGACTCTGATAAACGATCTTCTTGAACAAGGATTGCTTTGACACCAAGATAGACTAAATAGATTGCGCCAAAGTACTTAATTACCGTAAAGGCGATCGCAGATTCTGCGACGATGGTTGACAAGCCAAGAGTCGCTGCTGAAGTGTGTACTAATGTGCCAGCACTCAGTCCAAGGCTGGTCAAAATGCCTGCTTTATGACCGCCAGCAATGCTCTGCGTCACCACAAGGGTTTGTCCGGGACCGGGAGTGGAGATTAAAGCGATGACTGCAGTTAGATAGGTTATGAGTCTAGTGGGGTCAATCATTTCCTTTCCTTAACTCGGTAAATGCTCATATCAATGTTTTTTGAGGCTGTATGGATTAAGCTTTGTACCTGTAGATGAGCAATAAATCAGCGCAATGAGCAAATGGATAACATAAAGCCTCAGGTCTGCTTTAAAGAATGTTTAAAAAGTTGACTGTAGAATGGGCTAACGACAGCGCGACCCTTGCAACCGTTGGTTCCCTGCTTTAATCCAACCTACGTCATCTTCAATTTAATTGCCCTACTTACTTGCAGATATTTGTATGTTAATCAAACAGTACCGATAATGGCTGTGCTAAGTTATTGGAGTTTTCTGCTGACTTAACTGAGTAAAACTGAGTTTGTAATTGTACAAAACTACAGAGTGCTCATATAACAGTCCTAAATTAGTTGTAGGATGAGCGGATTGTAAGAGACACACCCCAACGGGTGAATAAGCCTGCACCATTTGTGGCTGACAGCGCTCCAGTAGTAATGACAACTATTACCTCCCGTTCCGGTGGTTCTGTCGCAAGAATTATGGTTCCGTTGCAAAGACTTTAAAGTGACAAACGAGTTGGTCTCGTTCGTGTTGTTTAAGCAATCACTCCGAAAATTTCATTGATAAACTCTACTTGAGATACGCTGTCCCCTTGGTTAACCTCCTTCGCTTGTCCTTTGTGAATCATCGCCATTGCTTCGATTCCTCTCAATGTTCTTCTCGCTGTATTGAACGACTGAAATCCCATCATTGGTTTTACAATCCGCTTCACGTTGCGGTGGTCTTGCTCAATCATGTTGTTCAAATATTTGCTTTGCCGCAATTCGGTCTCGGCTTTTAACGTTTTATCTTGCTTCAATTCATCCATCGCAACGGGATAGGCAGCATTCTTATCGACGGTGATCACCCGTGGAGTTTGAGTGTGCTTGGCTTTCAACACTTTACGGAAAAATCGTGCCGCTGCTTTCCCGTCTCGCTTCGCACTGGGCATAAAATCCAAGGGATTGCCCTCCGCATCCACTGCTCGCTACAAGTATTTCCACTCTCCTTTGATTTTGATGTACGTTTCATCCATCCGCCAGGAATCATTCGCGGGATTGAGAAAGGGACGAATGCGTTTGTCGAGTTCGGGTGCATAATCCTGCACCCACCGATAAATTGTCGTGTGATCTACTGTCACGCCGTGCTCCGCCATCATCTCCTCTAAATCCCGGTAGCTTAAGGAATAGCGACAATACCAGCGCACATTGGGCAGGATGATATTGGACTGGTATTGTCGCCATTTGAACGGAGCTTTAGGATCAACCACGGAACGTCAATTTTCTCTCAATAGGCTCAAACTCTATCATTTTTTGCAACAGAACCAGCAATCCCCCAACTCCATAATTTTGTTAGTCAAGCAGGATATAAATAACCAAGGATTAAGTATAGATTTAGAAGACATTAAGGTTTGGGAGTAAAAGAAATCTTCTCAAAAAAATGCTTTTACTTGAAACAAATACGTCTTTCAGAAGAGATGCGAATCAAAATATTAAAACTATCTTTGTTCGTAGTAAACACAACTGGATATTGCTCATTTTTAGTTCCACAGTCTGAAGCGGCAAAACTTTTTACGAGGACTAATAATGTTTATTTTAAGGCGGTTGAATTCTAAGCTGCTTGCCTATTTAAGCGTCACGCTATTTACGGTTACGCTGTTTGTTAGTCCGCCTGCATTTATGCGTCAGCTCCCGTTTTTCAACGCATCAACTATAGTTCACGCTAGTGTTCAATCTCTCCCAAGCGATTTTATCTCTGCGGATTTAATCGCTTCTGCACCCTCTGAGCCTCCGTTGACCGAGGAGGGAGAGGAAGAGGAAAAATCAGTTGATTTCTTTAGAATTGCAATGGGAGCGATCGCTGGCTTAGTGCTATTTATCTATGGAGTTACTCGATTAGCGGAAGGGCTGGAGGATGTGGGCGAAGCAAGGATGAAAAACCTACTGAGCAAGTTTACAACAAACCGCTTTGCTGGGGTCACAACTGGAATTGTAGCAACAACTTTTCTAGAGTCTTCATCAGTCACAATTATTCTTGTAATTGCAATGGTGAGTGCGGGAATTCTTACCTTTGTGCAGTCTCTAGGTGTTGTCTTGGGCTCAAACATCGGTACTGCTGTCGGCGCACAAATCATTTCGCTCAATATTGAGCTATACGTTCCTATTTTGATGTTTGCAGGACTGCTGGTGTTTTTCTTAGGCAGGACTGAACGCTGGAAAGCGATCGGCATTGTTTTGCTAGGCTTTGGGCTGATGTTTTATGGACTGGAAGCGATCGATTCTGCAATGGAACCGTTTCGCGAATATGAGCCGTTTCTAAACCTGATGGAGCGATTAGGTGAAAATCCGTTGCTTGGTGCATTAGTGGGGGCAATTTTTACCGTTATTGTTCAATCTTCTTCAGCGACTGTAGCGATTGTTGTCACCCTTGCTGGTTCCAACTTAATCGGGTTGGCCGCTGGGATTGCAATTATGTTGGGCGCAGAAATTGGCACTTGTGCCGATACGCTGGTTGCGACGATTGGACGAGGTAGCTACGCGCTACGAACTGGATTGTTTCACCTGCTGTTTAATCTCGTCAGCGCTACGTTGGGCATCTTGTTTGCATCCCAGCTTGCACAGCTTGCACAGTTGGTTTCGGGTGACGATGTGGGACGGCAGATTGCAAATGCTCAAATGATGTTTAATATTATCGGTGTTGTTGTAATGATAGGTTTTTTGCCAATCGTAGCTCGATTGCTCACAAAGCTAGTTCCTGAAACTCAAGCTGATCGCGAGCGCGCGCAGCGACAAACCGAAAAACATCAAGCTAATACAGAGACATTGCAACCTACCTCTGTTTCTCGCTAATTTGCTTCTACAGAACCTCTCGTACTGTTTCATGCGTGAACTCCAACCCGCGCAGTAGGAAGAATTCGGCAATGTCTCTAAAGCTCAGCTTGTAACGGAACCGACAGAGCAGCACTTGGAACACGATATC
>NZ_JACJPC010000101.1:0-55982 GCF_014695875.1 Leptolyngbya sp. FACHB-541
TCTATCGCACGAAAGCCCATGCCATTGAGATAGAGGTTCAAGCAGTGTGCCTTGACCTCTAAGGAATAACCTTGAGGGGTGTGAGTTTCACGAAATTGACGACCGCAACTGTGGCACAGATAGTTCTGGATACCCTTGCGTCGTCCGTTCTTGACGGTTTGGTTGGATTGACAGTGTGAACATTGCATCATACTTCTATTGTGCAACGCCAGTTTTGGAGTTGGTATAACGGCACTGGTGGTGTAGAGGGGTTCTTGCGATCGCCCTTTGTGCCAGTTCTATAGTGAAAAGATTTCCTCAGCACTAGACGGGTGAATTCCGATCGCACTATCCAGGTCATGCTTTGTTACACCCAGCCTGAGCGAAACGGCTAGACTTTGCACAATATCTACTGCTCGATCGCCCATAATGTGAATTCCCAAGACTCGTTCTGAATCCTGCCGATTCACTACTGCTTTCACAAACATCTGCTCATTCCCTGCCGCCAAGCAATAGAGCAGGGGACGAAACCGCGTCTGATAGCAGAAAACAGCATCACCAAACTTTTGACGTGCCTGCGACTCAGATAAGCCAACTGTCGCAGCTTCCGGCTGTGACGCGAGCGAAATGGGCACCCAGTCGAGCCTGACGCTGGAAGATTTTCCTCCAAATTCGGCATCTGCAAAGGCTCTTCCCTGGGCGATCGCACTGGGAGTAAGGGGAATACGTCCTGTACAATCCCCAATCGCAAAAATGTTGCTCTGAATGGTACGACTCGATTCATCAACGCTGATTGCCCCTGCTTCGGTCAACTGGATATTCGCTTTTTCTAGATTCAGTCCTGCTAAATTGGGCTTGCGAGGTACATTCATTAGGACCGCATCAACGGTTAGGGAACTTGGCTGTTTGGAGTTCGATTGATTAGACAGAGTGAGACACAAACCTTTCTCTGTTTTCTCAATTTTGGCAACATTAGTTTTGAGTAGAATCTGCACTCCTTGTTTGCTCAACTGCTCCTGAATTTCCTCGGCTAATTCTGCATCAAAAGCAGCAAGAATGTGGTCTTCAGGGATGATCTGAGTCACGTTTGTCCCTAGCGCGTTTATGCTTCCGGTAATCTTTACCCCGATCGGATCACCACCCACTACAGCAAGCGATTTAGGTTGTTGGGGTAAGTGATAAAGTTGGTGCCAGGTAATCGTATGTTCGATTCCTGGAATTGATGGTTTGCTCGGTTTTGCACCAACGGCAATGAGAATTTTTTCTGCTGTGATGGAGCGATCGCCCACAGTTACCGTATGAGCATCAAGGAAGTGAGCTTGTCCTTGAATGACTTGAATATTCCCCTCTTGCAGGTGACGAAGATGCACCCCATTGAGGTGCTCAATATGCTGTTCCTCTGCCCTGACAAACTGCGACCAGTCAAACTCACGGTTGCTCTCTTTCCAGCCATAGCTCACCGCTACTTGCTCCAAATTACGAAAGCCAGCCGCATAGTCCAGCAATTTTTCTGGAATGCACCCGTGGTTAACGCAGGCTCCCCCCGGTTTGGACTGTTCTGCGATCGCGACACTCGCGCCATAGGTTACTGCCCGCTGCGCTGCTGCCAGCCCTCCAGAACCCGCTCCAATTACAAAAAGGTCATAGTCGTAAGCCAAGTTATGTTGCGCTCCTTTCAGGTGCAATTGAGGTGTGATGGATTTTTACAAACAAGGGCAAGTTCCGGTTTCTCAGTTCACGAGGCTAAAAATCAGAACGTGACTAGAGTTCATTCAAGAATGATTTCGATTGAACTACTTCATCCTAAGTACCGAACTCGGCTAGCTCTAAAGGAGTAACCAGCCTGAATTAGAGGCAACTCTCTAAAGTAATGAAAATTACATTTGGAGCAACTTCAAGTTGTTTTTTTGAAGGTTAAAGCAATAAAGGTGTAGTCTTTTTTGTACCAGGTGACAGTTTTATCCGTACAAGCTGGGATGTTGTCTTGTTCGAGGTCAAAACCACAAGTCTGGGCGATGGCGATCGCTTCTTCAACTTGAGGCTTGGAGAAAATCTGCCAGGAAAGCCCAAACGGTTGAATAGAGGAATCTACTTCCACTTTGTCTTCCCAGTAATCAGTCGTGACAAAAAGCATCCCGTTTGGCTTGAGAATTCGGTAAGCTTCATGGAAAAAGGCTTTTAGATCGACTCCATGTTCAATCACAGAGATACTAACTGCCCAATCAAAAGATTCATCGGGGAAAGATGTATTCATTAGATCTCCCTGATGCAGCTTGTAAGGCAGCGTGGAGGACGATGGGGGAAGATGAAGGTCAATCCCAGATAAGTTGGTGAAACCTAATGCGGCTAAAAACTTCAAGGTGCAGCAGTCGCCACAGCCAAGATCTAGAATTGCAGACTGTTCAGGCGTGTGCAGGAGTTGTTGAGCTAGCAAAAACTGATCCCAATTTTTTTGAACCGTGATGTGAGTCGGTAATTCTTGATGTTGCAATGACAGTGTTGCATTGCCAATCTCCAACCAACTCTGTAAAACCTGGATCATGCAATACTCCTCTCACAAGTCGCTCAATTAAAGTTCATTTCTCTAGCGATCTTAGGTTATACCAATTCCAAAAATTAGGGCTACAGATGGAAGGGCACTCTATTTAGCGGGGTGCCCTTCCGTCTGTAGCTTCTTTTTAGAGAAACGTTATTATTCCTGGGGTAGAGCCGCAATAGAGAATCGCTGGCTACTCTACAGGAGGACGATTGTATTCTACAAAATCTTGGTTTGCTAAAAATGGTAATTGACCGTGAGAGTGTAGAAAAGCCGCCTGAAGTTATTGACCCGCCTAAATCTTTACCTACGGCTGATTTTTATCAGCTGATTCATGAGCAGATCAGCAATGAAGATGACTCAATGAATCAACGGGTGAACTGGCTCATTATTTCACAATCCTTTTTCTTTAGTGGGTTCGCAACGTTACTCAGTTCGCCTCCAAAGCCAGAGAATGATGGCTATGCTGATCTGCATGATCTTCTACTCTGGATTATTCCTGGCATTTCTCTGATTACCAGCCTGCTCATTTATGTGGGTATCTTGACTTCTCTGGTTTACATGGCTAGCTTGCGAAAGTCATTTCAAACCTATCCCTCAGACAACACTACAGAACATTTTCCCCCAATTCAAGGTACGACAACCACTCGCCGTTTGGCTCAGATGCCTGCGGTCGTGGTGCCACTACTTTTTATTTGCACCTGGATTGTTTTGTTGGTTCAAGAGCTGCGTTGACTACAGGTTAAGCGAATGATGCAGCTCATTACCTAGAACTCGTTACGTGAGTGAGCGTAGCCTGTAGTGGCTTAGAGAGTAGCGGCAGTCTCATTCATAAACCATTCCAAAGCAGCACGTCTGATCTCACTTGGAACAGTGTGAGGGCCGTCAAACTCCTGATACAGCATGTCATAACCTGCTTGTTGCAACCGAGGTACAATTCGACGGCTACATCGATCGATAGGCAAAACTGTATCCTGCTGACCATGAGAAACAAACAGCCGGGGTGAACCAACCTGATCTGCTGGTGCCATGAATCCAGGTGAAAAAGCAATGATGTGCTTAAACAAATCTCCATTGGTGAGTCCAATAGAGAGGGCATAGGAAGCCCCATCAGAGAAACCTGCGATCGCAATGCGGTTTGGATCTATGGCATAACGACTAAACGTCTGCGTTAATGCTTGATCGATGAAGGCAACATCAGGCCCATATTGGCTCATGATGACATCCCACGTCTGATGACGTGAGTCTACAGCCAACAAGATTGTCTCGAATGGATCTGCCAAGTCTTGGAGTATATTCATGGCTCCCTCGGCATCTCCTCCCGCCCCATGTAGCATCAAGATTAGGGGAGCGGAGCGATCGCCACGATAACCAGCAGGTACATAAATAACACCATCTCGGCTATCACTTAGCCCTAGGGGATGAAGCCCCGCAGAACCAGTCTCTGTAGGTTGTGTAGGGCGGGCACGCAATCGCCCTGTGGTTAAATTGGTTTGCTTTGAAGATCCCATGCTTAGCAGGTTGTGTGTTGTGCAACTTGATATTTGAGCAACAGCGATTGGTATAGCACCTGTTACTCCCAACCGGAGTAGCCGTCGTCGAGTCCAATAATGAGGGGAGTGGTTAAATTGCTTCATTCAGTGTTGCTCGTTGCGATCGCTTGCCAATCTTCAACACCTCAGTAGCACATAGTATGAATTCCGTAGGGGCATGGCATTGCCATGCCCCTACAGAGGGGATTGAAATCCGTGAGTCATACCCGCATTCAGCAACGGCGTATGTTTTTGAACGTGAAATTGCTGCGGTGATACTAGAACTCGTGACTATCCTGACGAGTAAACCACCCTGCCCAAACGACTAAAAGTATTTGGAAGGGAAGCCGCAGCCAAATCAAGGGCGGATCATTGGGTAGAGCGAGTACTGGAATGTTATGGATGGCCTGATACAGGTTGGCTGGAAAAACGGCAATAAATAAAATGACGAGAATCCAGGCTGCTGCACGACTAAATTGAGGAATGAGTAATCCAGCTCCGCCCAATATTTCAAAGAAGCCACTGCCGTAAACCAGTGCCAGCGGATGAGGAAGAGAGGATGGCACAATGCTGACGAAGGGAGCCGGGTCAGTGAAATGCTTGATGCCAATCACAACCATTGCGATCGCCAGAAAAATCCGAAAAACAGTCTTATATCGGGCCATTGCGTTTATCAGGTCAGCGACTTCACAAAAACTAGCGAGAGTCTGTTCCCTGGTTAGGAGACCCTTCAACCTCATTTTTCTTTTGTTCAGCTTTCACCTGTTCAGCTCCTATTTTTCTGTATTCCTCTCTTTCTTGCTCATCTTGATATGCCGCAGGGGCTTGTTCTTGAGGTGAGGGAGCACCTCCAAGATCGATACCTTCTCTATTCTTATCTTGAGTCATGACTCGTACCTCTAATTCGTAACTTTACTACTTCATCCTGTGGAGTACAGGCTTATCTAGACGCTAGCAAACCGGTTGATCGGAGCTATCCCCCTTTAGCGGGAGAGTCAGGTGGGTTATGTTGTACCTACAAGTCACCTGTTTAGAACACTTACATCTAACTTTGGCTAGGTGGATATAAATCTATGCATTTGCAGAATCTAAGGTACTGGGTACTGCGGCATTAAGCAATTCAAAGCTTGATGCCGTATTCCAGCGATGGTATTTCAAGTTATTTTTGCAGGAGTTATTTAGCATGGCTGTATCGTTGAACGACGAAAAGCGACGTATGATTGGTGAAAGGCTGGCAGACTTGCAGTCCTTTCAAAATTTAATTATCTCTAACGATCAAAAACTGATTAAGGCTTGCCCGTATAACGATGTGCGTGAGCGCCTCCAAAATATGCTCCAGGATGACCAGAAAAATCTGGGCATTATCGAAACTGTGATTGTTCAATACGGCATTCAAGTTGAACCCAGTGCTGCAACTAAGACATTTACTCAGCAGTTTGAGCAGATGATGTCGGGTGATGAGTTTACGTTCTACCAAAAACTCATACACCATGAGTTGATGAAGCATGGTCAAGCTATGAGTGGGATAACTATTCACAAAGCAGCCCAAAAAGTAGGGGCAGATATCGAAGTGGCGATCGCCCCTCTAAACACTGTTAACTTTGAAGGACGTGCCCATCAGGAACAGCTTAAAGGAATGTTAGAGCAGGTCGGTGTCCGGGAAATGACTGGGCAGGATGCTGATCAGGGGCTATGGGCACGGGTACAGGATGCGATCGCTGCCCTTTCGGGTGTGGCTGGCAGCGTTGTCACCCAAAACACGGACAAGCAGGATATGAACATCCAGACCTTGATCCGGCTAGATCACAATAAGGTGAATACAATTTTCACCGAAATTGGTGCGACTAAAGATCCGCAAAAGCTGCAAGAGTATTTTGGGCAGCTCTACAAAGATTTGCTCACCCATGCTCAAGCTGAGGAAGAGTTGGTTTATCCAAAAGTACGCCCCTTCTATGGGGATGGTGATACGCAAGAGCTTTATGACGAGCAAGCTGAAATGAAGCGGATGTTGGATCAGATCCGATCGCTTGATCCCAACTCAAACGCGGATGAATTTCGCTCTCGGATTAAGGACTTGATGGATGTTGTAGGTGATCACATTCGTCAGGAAGAAAGTACTTTGTTTGCAGCGATTGATAAGAACTGTAGTACTGAGCAAAAGGAACAAATGGCGACGGAGTTCAAAGCTGCTAAAAGCAGGATTCAGCAGGAAATGACGGTGTAGCTTTTGTAGTTCTGTCATTGCAATAAAACGGGCTATAAATAGAAGGGCACCCTACTTGCAGGGTGCCCTTCTATCTGTATTCTGACTTCAATTTCCTTTGTTCTCTCGTTCCTGGCTTGTTCCCTGGTTCCTACAGCTACTTTGAAGTGGGTAAACCATAGCATAGAGGTGGTTCGCGAACCGCTCTTGCAGGGATTTGTGGTTCATGCAAGTGGAAACTGCTGTAATTCCTAGCTAGGAATCCAATGTTGAGGCTCTACTTCCGATCGCTCACTTCTAGAGCAAAGTATGGAAACGAGGCGATCATAAAAAGAGGGTTATAGTACTACGCGCCTTGGTTAAAGCACTTTAGTGTAAGAAAACTCCCATGTACGGGAGCTTTCTTACACTAAAGTGCTGTCTTAAGAAACAGACTCAGCTATATCCTTAACCTCGACGGTCTTGATAGTCTTCTGAGGATGTTGGGTCTAGCTCCCAGCGGCGATCGTCGCGCTCTTCTAACATGTCATTTGTTCTCAAAAAGCTGCGATCGTCGGTTTGAATCCCTACCGCTGCGGCCAATTCTTCAACCACATCTTGATCAGGAGTGTCTACAGTTCCACCGACTCCCTCTTCACCTACTGCCTCTGCATCTTCATAGTTGGCATCTACATCTCCACCCGTTAGGACGTAGTCGGGTTCGTTTAATGTGTGGCTGCCACGACGTGAGTATCGACCGGCGCGATCGCTCGGTTGTCCTTGAAGCCCAGTACCGTAGGATTCAGTAGATTCTTGTGGAAGGTTGCTAATTGCTTCTTCATTGTCATCAGCATCCACAACACCATCATCATCATCCAGGTTGTCATCCGTGTCGTCTGTTGCAACGGTGTCAATTACAGCCTGATTAAGGTCAACCTGCTTTAAACCAATTTCGTTTTCAATATCGGGAAGTGCTCCTGGCTCTGAGCTAATTGAATCCTTCAAAGGAAACTCGGCTTCAAATTCTTGCTCAACTTCTTCTCGAATTGCCTCGAAGTCTGCATTTTGTTCTGGTTCTCTAGCATTTTCCATACTGGTCATCCTGCAAAGCCTCGGTATCTATATCTGCACATTAGCTAATCTGGGTCTTAATCAAACTCTTCATATGGACAGACAAAAGTCGGCTGATAGGCTGAAAAATACCTGTGTTTGCACACCTTTTCAATAGAAACGCGCGGTAGGTGAAAAGATCTTCCCCGACCGAGAAGGTCTTTCCACCTATCGCCCTAATTCTAAGAATTGGCATTAGATAGACTAGGACAATAAGTCGGTGAAGAGATATCTGTTAGAGTCATGAGTCACTTCTTTAGCCTGGATACGCTGATCGAAGTTTTATTGGGGATTAGCCTGAGTGTGGCTGCGGGCTTTCGAGTATTTGTGCCGCTGTTGGTGCTGAGTGGGGCTTCTGTCGTGGCTCACCTAAATCTGCCAACAGACTTTGATTGGCTTGAAACACCCCAAGCACTCGCTGTGTTTGCGATCGCCTGCGTTCTAGAAATCACGGGTTACTATGTTCCCTGGCTTGATCATCTACTTGATATTGTCTCAACCCCAGCAGCCGTAATTACTGGGACCGTGGTTGCAGCTTCCCTAACTCCAGATATTAACCCGGTCGCCCAGTGGACCCTTGCTTTGATAGCGGGGGGTGGAGCCGCCGGATTGACAAAAGGAGTGATGAACCTGTTTCGGCTTACCTCAACTGCTGCATCAGGCGGGTTAACCAATCCGATTTTGGCAACGATCGAGTTAGTGTTAGCCGTCACGCTTTCAGTCTTAGCTGTCACTGTGCCCCTGGTTGCAGGAGCTTTGTTGCTTATCCTTCTAATCGTTGGAACTCAGCGACTTTGGGTGTTTCTTGCTGCGCTGCGATCGCCCCAAATCACCGACTCTAGTGAGAGTTGAGAGGACAAATGTACTAAAATATTGGAGCCGCTGAACAATCTCTGAGTATGTCTGCTCCTCGCAAAATCATCCACATTGATATGGATGCCTTCTTTGCTTCCGTCGAGCAGCGTGACCATCCCCCTTATCGCAATAAACCGATCGCAGTAGGCGGCAAGCCAGAGCAACGAGGCGCGGTAGCTGCGGCTAGCTATGAAGCCCGCAAGTATGGTGTTCACTCGGCGCTGCCTTCTCGCATTGCCAAACAGCGGTGTCCTCATTTGCTGTTTGTCACACCTCGATTTGAGGTTTATCGGGCTGTCTCGCAGCAAATTCGAGAAATCTTTTATCGTTACACTGACCTGGTGGAGCCATTATCACTGGATGAGGCATACCTGGATGTGACTCAAAACAAGTTGGGTATTCCTTCTGCAATGGCGATCGCCCGTGAGATCAAACAAGCGATTTTGCAGGAGACTCACCTGACCGCCTCAGCGGGTGTATCTATCAACAAATTTCTTGCAAAGATTGCTTCAGGGTTGGATAAACCGGATGGACTGTATCTGATTTCACCCGAACAGGCCGCATCTTTTGTAGAGAGTTTGCCCATCGAAAAATTTTATGGTGTGGGGGCTGCAACTGCGCGAAAGATGGAATCTTTGGGTATTCACACCGGTTTGGATTTGAAGCAATGGTCAGAAACCGACTTGGTGCAGCGGTTTGGTAAGGCAGGACGCTATTACTACCGAGTCGCTAGGGCTGAGGATGATCGACCCGTCAACCCTAATCGAATTCGTAAATCAATCGGGGCAGAGGAATCCTTTGCGGAAGATCTGGAAGAGCTTGAGACAATGACGGCAATGTTGAAGAAATTGGCTGAGGAAGTCGTCGAACGGATGAACAAACATCAGCGATATGGATACACGTTAACCCTAAAAATCAAATACGCTGATTACCAGCAGATTACTCGTGCTCAAACGGTGAATGTATTGTTGCGAGAAGCCAGCGTGCTCTCCAACCTGGCAACTGCTTTGCTGCTAGAGCATCTTGACCGCTCCCGAAAAGTCAGATTGTTGGGTTTAACCGTGTCTAACCTTACCGAACCGTCTGTACCTCTTTGCTACGACCAACTTCTTCTGGAATTACCTCCATTTTTTCATTCGTAATCCCCCGAAAAAAATTGCTGTAATACCGTTTCCACAAGAACAAGCTACAGATGGAAGGGCACCCCACTTAACGGGGTGCCCTTCCATCTGTAGCCCTAATTTTTAGAAGAGTATAAGAAACGACTACACTAATGGCAGCGATCGCCCAAACCATCCTGGGAGTTTTAGAAGATCTTTTGCAAATTCTGGTCGAGATCCTGGAACCGTAGGTTTTTAACGTCGTCTACGGGGTCTACTTGACCTGCCGCCAAAACCGCTAGGTTGACGGTAAGTAGGTCTCGGAGCAGAACGGTTGCGACGTAAGGTCGAGGAACCATAGCCTGAACCCGTCCCGCGATCGCCACTGGTTGTTCGGCGAGTTCTGGTTTGACCGGCTGTAGGCGATCGCAGTCGTCCGCTGGTTCTCAACACTTGACGGTTGCGAACTTCAGCCGGAGGAGCCTGATAGCGAGTCTGATAGCGCTGCACTGCCTGATTATAAGTTCTGCCATATCCGCCATAGCCAACCAGAGCTACTCCAGGACTATAAACGGGTGGCACGTAATAATGGGGCGTAAACAGTAGACTGCCCAAAGCTTGCCCTGCCAATGCTCCAGCAAACGGTGTCCAGAAGCTTGTGTCCCTTTGAACAATTACCGTCTCTTGCTGACCCGTTTGAGGATCGGTGACCGTCTCAGCCACATTGTGAACATACTCAATTCTAAAGTCTTCTGTGAGATGCAGAGCTGGCTGTCCTTGCTCAACCGCCAGATAACTTTGTTTCCCACTGTTGATCTCCTCGTCGGTCAACCGCGCCATCGCCAAGTTGGTCGTCCGAAAAACCGAAGACTCACCAGGAGCCGTATTGAGAAGCATCGCACTGTATTCCCCTGAAGCATCGTCATATGTCACCTGCTGTACAGGATATTGTCCATCCGACAACTGACTTTGAGCGGTTGGTGAGTTAGCAGGTTGGCTTTGAGGCGAGGGTGAAGTACCGGAATAGGGATCTCCAGCATAAGGAACGCCACAAGAAACAGTCGTCACTCCTAAGGCTAGAACCATTGAAAAAATTAGGAATTGGCGAATTTTAGTGGTTAAAGTTTGAATACTATTCATAGTTGTTCTTTTAAAGTTGTTGAAGCTAGAGAGGCAGAAGTTCTGGAAAGTTGAGCAATAGTTGTTCTGAAGTCAGTTCATCTCCCAACTGTGCAGGAGAGAAGTGAACCTGAACCGCTCGTAATCTGCCCTGATAGTGAAGATTGATCATTGCTTTCAGACCTGCTTTAAGAGCGGCTAGATCAGCCAGGTCAGTTTCTAAATCGGGTGATTCTCCCTCATACGCTACTGTCAGCATGACAACTAAGTTATGAGTGATGGGTAAGGATAAAGCGTCTTCCGGAGAAGCATCCAGGTCTAAAACACTCTGATAACGCCCAGCAGAGTCTGTAAACAACTCATCGACGTAGTCACCAGCCTCTCCTTCATCCCAAAAGACATCTCCCTCATTGGTGGCTGACTGCCAGTAAAGGTCGTACTGTAGGAGCGTTTGGCAAATCTCAGCCAACCCTTCTCCTAAAACATGCATATCTCCCTCATGCTCTACCGCTTGCCGCCCTGTCTGGTTAAGCACTCCTAGCAGGGGTGCAACTTCCTTGCCTGCCAAGTGGAGCAGGATACGACAGACTGCAAAACGGGTTTTGCCGCTGGCTCGGTTGAGGCGATCGCGCCAAGAACTCATTCCTTTCACACCTCTAATTTTAGCTCAACCCCAGCCTATAAAAATTGCCTCTCTCTCATACTCAGTAGGAAGAGAGAAGTTGAGCCATTTGCAAGTCATCCTTAGGTAGACCTCTCGTGTAAATGTAGTGAGACGGAACTACATTACTATTTTGCGTCAAAAAGTGATTTACCAGGAGGTCTGGTGAAAGGGGTAATTACCGACCAACAGCATTCTTTAAGCGGGCGATCGCCTGAACTAGCTCGACAGGTTCTATCGGTTTAGCAATATGTTGCTGGAATCCAGCCGCAAGCACTTGTTGCTGATTTACTTCGCCTGCGTATGCTGTCACAGCGATCGCCGAAATTCGCTCTCCCTGTGGCATCGCTCGAATTTGCTGCATTAACATATAACCGTCCATGTCCGGCATTCCAATATCACTCACCAATACATCCACTTTGGTTTGTCTGAAAACTTCTAATGCTTCAGACGCAGAGCCCACAGTAGATACCTCTGCGCCACTTCCCTTTAATATGAAGCTAATTAAATCTCTCGCATCAGCTTCATCATCAACTAACAGTATCCGAACGCCTGAAAGCAGGGAAGGAAGAGGGGAGCGGAAAAGATTGGTCATTTCATTGCTTGCTGCTTCTCGCTCATCTCTGAACAGTGGCAGCCTCACCGTAAACGTTGCCCCCTGGTCTTCTCCAGGACTTTCTACTTGAATAGTTCCGCCATGTAGCTCGACCAATTGACGAGCGATCGCCAAGCCTAACCCTAACCCACCAAACTGCCGAGTTGTTGTGCTGTCTGCCTGACGGAAATGTTCAAATACATGGGGTAGAAAATCGGCAGGAATGCCTTTGCCTGTATCGCTGACCTGAATTTGAGCGTAGGTAGGAGCAGCGGGAGAGCTGATGTTACGTTCCGACTCACTTCTGTCCGACTCAATCTGCGTCAAACGTACCTCAACCTTACCTCTGTTGGGCGTAAATTTGATGGCGTTGGAGAGCAAATTCCAAACGACCTGTTGCAGCCGAGCAGAGTCACCTAAAACCAAAAAAATGGAATTTTGGGTTCCAGGATTTGGTTGATTGGGCGGCTGATCAGCCTTAATAGATGCTGAGAACTGCCCGCTGTCTGAGCCAAAAGCTAAAATTGTGAACTGCAAGTCGATGGATTTCGCTTCTGCGGCAAGCCGCACAGTTTCCAGGGCAGCACTAATGATTGCGGCTAAGTTGACAGGAACCCGATTAAAGGTGAGTTTGCCGCGCAAAATTCGAGAAATGTCTAGCAAATCTTCAATCAGCTGTGTTTGCAGTCTGGCATTGCGCTCAATTGTTTCTAGGGCATAAGCCGTCTTTGCTGCGTTTAACCTACCGTTGCGAAGTAACCCGATCCAGCCCAGGATAGGGTTAAGGGGCGATCGCAACTCATGGGACAGCACTGCCAAGAACTCATCTTTAATCCGGTTAGCGGCTTCTGCTTCCTCCCGTGCTGACTGCTCATGGGCGAGTAACTGCTCCCGCTCTAGTAGGGCAAGCTGGAGACGGGACTCACTTTGGCGTAAAGCTTCTTCTGACTGTCGTTGAATCGTCTTATCCTGCATAATTTTGACAAACCCTCGAACCGAGTTGTCCTCATCGCGCAGAGGCATGACTAGACCACTGCCCCAAAAGCGGCTCCTATCCTTTCGCACATGCCAACGCTCGTTTTCTTTCCGCCCTTGGGTAAAGGCAATTTGCAGTTCCCTTTCGTGTTCCCCTAAGACACTGTCTTCAGGTGTAAAAATGATCCTTCCACTTTCTCCGACAATCTCAGCTTCTTCATATCCCAGCAGTCGTTTTGCTCCTGCGTTCCAACTAGTAATTCGCCCTTTTAGATTTAGGGTGAAGATGGCATAGTCTTTAGCGCTCTCAAGGATTAAATGTAGACGAGCTTTTTGATCACGAAGTGCTTCTTCAGTTTGTTTGCGATCGCTAATGTCAAAGAGCAAACCATCCCAAACGGCTCCTTCACCTGTTTCTTCAGAACTGGAACTGCCCTGAATCCATTTGAGTTGCCCCGACGGAGTAATGATGCGTCCTTCCCACTGCCAGGGCAAAAAATCTCGAATGGCGGCAGCAATCGAATCTTTTAGAGATTGGGAATCATCAGGATGAACTAACGTCCACAGTGCATTAGCATCCTCAAGGATTGCCTCTGGCTCTAATTCAAGGAGTTTACGGCAACAAGAACTGACATAAGTGAAGGACTCTGTATTTCCGTTATATCGATACACCATCCCTGGCATATTAGTGACGAGCGTTTGAAACCTAGCTTCACTTTCACGCAAAGCTTCTTGCCTTTCTTCAGCAATCTGACGGGCTTGGGCACTAGACAAAGCTACGGCTAAAAATTCTGTCAACCTTGCTAGCACCCGCGCATCCTCACGATCAAACTGTCGCTGCGGCTCGTGTGTCACAACCCAGATGGTGCCCAGATTCCGATCTGCCAACAGCAGCGGCACCATCAGCATTTCCACAGGTGGCGGAGTCAAGGATTGTAAATAGGTGAAGTAGCGCTCAGGATGGGAATAAAGCTGGGCGTTTCTTTGATCCAAGCAACTCCCACAAGGGCTGAAATTGCGAGGGGTTGTATTTCCCTGAAACGGTTCATAGGTTCCTGACAAGGCAACCCAGCGAAAAACTTCCTCCCCGTCTGGAGTTACTTCAACGAGACTGACCCCCGCTGCACCTGCCTGACATAGCTCTCTGGCAATCTCCGCAAAATGCTTGAGGATAATGTGAGGCGGTTTAATTAGCTGTTGCCCCAGGCTTCGCAATACCTGGTTTTCAGCTGCTAGATCAGGTTGCCTGGGCGATCGCTCAAATAACTCATGAGTGATCAGGATATCATCTTCAGAAACGCCATTAGTCATCCCTCTCCTCCTCGCTTGAGAGGTACGCTGACCGCAGGATTTCGCCCTGCGCTCCTAACCGTTCGAGCAGGGAATCAATTCGCTGTCTTGCTAGTGGAGAAGGCATCACTTTTCCATTCTCCCACGATTAATGGTTGGAAAAGTGGCTCCAAACTCGGCAGCAAACTTCTGTTGAGAGAGTTTCATCTCCTGCCGTAGGGCACGGACTAATTTACCAATCGTTGGTTGTTTTACCGTCAACTGGTTGTTGCTGAGAGGCATATGAACCGCAACTATAAAGTCCTATATAACTCTCTTTCTCAGGTTCTGTGTATCTATCGCACGATACAAGCTTCTGTTACGCACAAAAGTCGGGAGCAACACCATAACCGTCAGATGGCTCCATTTGTGAATCCCTGGATGAAATTAGCCTGGTTCACTCCATCCAACTGACCCATTTGCTAAGGCTAAGCACCACGCCAGGATTGAATTTAGCTCCAGTATTCTGAAGGCGATCGCAGGACTTGTACACTGCCTCTACTTAAAGAAGCATTTGAGCAAAAACGTCATGACCTGGTAGAGAAATTTGCTTGGATCGAGCGTCACGAACAACTTTTAAGAACTGGGATAAAGTGGGTGACTGGTTTTGTTTGTGCCATGCTACGGCAACTTCAATTGGAGGAGTTGATTCAGCGATCGCCCGATATACTACTCCAGCGCTGTGTCGCGTTTGGGCACCCGATGCGACCAGGGAAACGCCAGCACCCGCTTCTACAAAGCTGATGACCACTTCGGGTGGAGTTGCTTCTTGCGCGACCTTGGGCTGGAATCCTGCCTGTTCACATAGGCGCATGATCTGGTAATAAAAATCGGGTTTCACCTGCTCTGGACACAGCACAAACGGTTCATTTGCAAGCAGGTGCAGCGGAATGGCGGGTAATGCAGCGAGAGAATGTCCCTGTGGCAATACCGCGACTAACTGTTCGGTTAAAACGGTTTCAAAACAGAGATCGGGATGGTCGAGCGGGAGATGCACAAAGCCGACATCAATATCTTTGGTGGCGATCGCCTGCACCTGTGCTGCAGTACTCGCTTCGGTTAGGGAAATTGATATGGTTGGAGCAATCTCACGAAACGTCTGAATCACATTAGAGAGCAAGCGATTAAACACACAAATGGAGAAGCCAATCACCAGTTTGGTTTGCTGTGCCTCGCCTGCTTGTCTGGCGGCTTGAGCGGCACGTTCAGCCTGTGCTAATGCTAATCGGGCTTCATCTAAAAAGGCTCGTCCCGCCGCAGTCAGCGATACACCCTGTCGATTGCGATAAAACAACTCCACACCCAACTCATCTTCAAGCTGGCGAATTTGACGACTCAGCGGTGGCTGCTCCATAAACAACCGCTCGGCTGCACGGCGAAAGTTTAACTCTTCTGCGACCGCTACAAAATATTTGAGATGTCGGAGTTCCATGACTGCTGATACTGTTTGGGTATCAGTATAGCTCAAAACAGGTCTTGGACAAGCTGTGAAAACCCTCCCATGATAGGGATAACAGCGTTGAAGAACAGTCATGAAAGTAATTCAACTTCGAGACAGTTTTGGTATCGATCGCCTGCAACTCAGCGAACAATCTATCCCAATTCCCGGACCAAGAGAAGTATTGGTCAGGCTGGAAGCAGTGTCTCTCAACTACGTGGATCTGTTAGTCGTGAGAGGGCAATTAAATCCTAACTTGCCGCTTCCTTATATTCCAGTCTGTGATGGCGCAGGTGTGGTTGAGCAAGTGGGAAATGAAATAACCGCGTTTAAGGTTGGCGATCGCGTTGTCACCACTTTTATTCCTGACTGGCTGAACGGCAAACCGACTGCCAGTGCAACCTCCTATGAAACTCGGCCAGGATTAGGGATTGTTGCAGGACAATTGAGTGAATACAAACTGTTTCAGGCAAACCAACTCACTCATTATCCGACTCACCTTTCTGCGGCTGAAGCTTCGACCTTACCAATTGCTGGTTTGACTGCCTGGAATGCCTTGCAGTATGGCGGGCTTCAGCCAGGAGAGACGGTTCTGCTACACGGCACCGGTGGCGTCTCTATCTTTGCTTTGCAATTCGCCAAAGCTCTGAGCGCAACTGTGATCATCACTTCTAGCAGTGATGAGAAGCTGAAACGGGCACAGCAGTTAGGCGCTGATGTTTTGATCAACTACAAAACTACACCTGAGTGGGAAACGGTAGTTCACCAGGCTACAGAGGGTCAAGGTGCAGATGTGGTGGTAGAAACAGTGGGAGGACGGAATCTACAGCGATCGCTCAATGCCCTTCGCATGGGTGGATACATCTCCGTTGTAGGTTTGCTAGACGGCTTTGAGGCAACACTCAATACACTCACTTTGCTACATCAACAGGCAACAATTCGTGGAATGGAAGTAGGCAGTACAGCAGATTTTGAGGCAATGAATGGGGCGATCGCCACTCACCACATTCACCCTGTGGTTGATAAAACCTTCACGGTGGAGCAAACGCAGCAAGCCTTTGAGTATCTGGAGCAAGGATTACACTTCGGCAAAATCGTGATCACTTTTTAATACGTCGAATCTGGTCAACAACTTGGAAAAATTGTTGTCCTACCTTGAATTTACTTCATTGGAATAATCATGCAATATAAACTTTTAGGCAAGACCGGATTGAGAGTTTCTGAACTGTGTCTTAACGCAATGACCTTAGCTTGCTGCAATGATTTCGGCTGCGGTGATGGTGAGTTCTCCCAGTTGAGGCGATCGCATCAACTCATTGCCTTGAAAGGTATGAACCTCTGTGTAAACTGCATTAGTGAGTTCTAAAACCAATATAGTTTCCTGCTGCGGGTCAATAATCCAGTATTCAGGAATGCCTCGGTCTTGATACTGCATTCGCTTTGCAATGTAATCTCTGTCTCGCTGCAATTCTCCAGGGCTGACAACCTCAACTACCAGTAGAGGAGGAACCATGTTAAACCGAATCGTATTCCGTGACTTGAGTAGTTGCACATGTTCCGGCTGAATGATAGTTAGGTCAGGATAACGATTCCTAGGTTCTCCTCTCACTTCAAGCTCTAAACCGTGTCCTCGAACTCGATCAGTGCCAAGCAATAAAGCAAAGAAAAGAAAAAGACGATTGGCAATTTGAACATTCTCTCCTGACTCTGGCGGCACTTCAATTAACTCTCCGTTAAACAACTCATACAGGTTTTCCGTCCCATCGTCATAAGACAGATACTCTTCAAAACTGAGAAATCGAGGTTTTGTATAAGTCATGATGTTGTGGGAGAGTGGGCAACACCTTTAAGCTGCTTTCATTCTACGCTGTGTAACCGAATGGGTGCGGTTCCTTGCCGCAACTGGCGCTGTCGTTTGAGCCACGACCAACGCACGGGATATCTCAGCAGCGGCGCGAACTGGCTAACTCCCCACCGCAACAAGGCACTGTTGCCTAATTTGTCTGCCTGAGCCGCTTCTTCTGCCTGAAGCTGCTGAACTCGAAGGATTTCGGGCGATCGCTCCTCCTGTACTTGGGCGATCGCCTGATCAATTGCTCCCTGTCCTGCTCCTTGCTTTAACAGGGGAATGAGGTGGTTTGCGGCAACTAAAACATCTCGCAACGCCATGTTAATTCCCTGAGCGCGAATGGGGGACATTGGATGGGCTGCATCACCCAGTAGCAACAGTCCTGGAATTGACCAGCGAGGGCAATGTCCTACCACAACTGACAGCAACACAGGATGTTCTAGTGTGTCAGCATGAGTGCGGAAATGGTCTGCTAGCCACGGTGGTGAAGCCGATGCTAACTGCTCAGTCCAATCAACCTGTTTCCAATCGGTCGTGTTATCCCGTAGTGCCCATCCTACCTGCAAATTGCCTTCAGAACTGCGAAACAGCCCAAAGGTGTGTGGTCCTTGAACGATGGAGTAAAAAACATTCTCTAATTCAAGCTGAGGGCTATCTGCCAGTTTGAACCAGAGAATATCAAAATTCTTGCTCTGCTGCTCTAGTGATAAATTGGCTTTTTGGCGCAAAAGTGAGTTACGCCCATCTGTCCCAATCACCAGATCGGCAGTTAGAGTGCGATCGCCCCCCACTCTTACACCGCTTACCCTCTCACCTTCCCACACCAGTTCCTGAACCGCAGTTCCTTGGAGTAATTCAAAGTTAGGAAGGGCGATCGCTTCTTCTACCAATGCCTCTAGCAGAGCGGGTTGTGAAACCAGCGTACAGGGCTGTCCTTCTGGTTCGATCGGCTCCTTTACCTGAAACAGCAATCGACCATTGATTAGAACTTTCCAGGCATCCAGAGGGCGATGAGGAATGCGGTTAAGGATCGATGAAAAGCCCATTTGCGCCAGTGCGTCCAATCCGCTGGGCATGAGTCCCTCACCGCGAAAGGTGCGGCGAAAGGTACGTGAGGCCTCAATGAGTTTGACGGTAATGCCCTGTTGCGCGAGGAGTAGTGCCAGGGTTACACCGGCTGGACCAGCCCCAATAATGATGACTTGTGTATGGTTTTGCACTACTCGTGTACCAGCTTAAATGCTTTAGCTTAACCATATTACAAGGTGATTCAACTGCTGAAGGGTCGTTTAGTACGTGTCAGAGCGCTCGCCCCTTCTCTCTGCTCAAAAGAATCCGTAGCCTGTCACCTTGACGAGATACCGCTCACTCAGATATGCTCTCACGTTAAGGTTGTCTTTTTGACTTACGGCAACCCACTACACCCAAAGATCTAGCGCCGCTCAAAGCTGTTAGCGCAGCGATGAGCGACTAACCCCCAAACTGTCTGAGGCAGTCTGGCGGCTAATGGTGAATTTTAACACTCCCTTAGCCACCCCGACTTGTCGTGTCAAAAAAAGCGGGGTGGCTAGGTTTTTGGGGTTTCCTCAAAAACCTAAACAGGAGTCACAACTCATGTCTCAATGTTTCTTGGAATCTCCCAATGTACCCACTGTGGAGAGAGAAGTTTCTGCACTTCAGAATAGTGAGCGCGATCGCATCCGAGTTCTGATCATTAGCTCTCGCGATGGTGTAATTGAAACGATTCACGACTTATATCATCGAGGCTTTGCTGAAGTCGGAATGTGGAGTCCGTTGTTACCTGCTCCGAGTCCTGGTGAAGTGATGAGTATCTTGACTCGCGATCGGAGAAGGTAAGAGAAGAGAAAGGGGGAGGGAGAGGGGGCGATTGCTTCCTCCCTGAAATCGTGCAGGATACTATACGTTGAAACATTAAGATTTCACGCTGAAGCCGAAACTTAGTGTGGAGGAAGTGAAGATTGGGATCAGAAAGCGTTACAAGTTTTTGACTATTCCTGACTTGATTGGTCAATGACACATCTTAGCTTTCAAGGTGCCGATTATTATGAGTTACTGTCTTAATCCAGCTTGCCCCCATCCAGAAAATTTAGGGGATGCAAAACACTGCCAGCAGTGTGATGAAGTTCTGCGATTGCACAGCCGCTACTTACCTCTCAAGCCTATTGGACAAGGAGGGTTTGGTAGAACATTTCTGGCAATTGATGAGTCTCGCCTATTAAAACCTCGCTGTGTTATTAAGCAATTCCTTCCTCAACAACAAGGTACGAAGGACCTGGAAAAAGCAGCTGAACTGTTTCGGCAGGAAGCTCAGCGCCTGAAGGAGTTAGGGGAGCATCCCCAAATTCCAGATCTACTGGCGTATTTGGAGCAGCATGGTTGTCAGTACTTAATCCAAGAGTTTATTGATGGTCAGAATCTAACGCAGGAACTGGAAGAAGACGGCATTTTTAACGAAGCCAAAATTCGTCAGCTATTGAATGATCTGCTACCTGTGGTGCAATATATCCATGAGCATCAGGTCATCCATCGAGACATCAAACCTGCTAACATCATCCGTCGAGCCACAGACCAAAAACTCTTTCTAGTCGACTTGGGCGCAGCCAAATACGCAACGGGAACTGCTCTGGCAATGACCGGGACGGTCATTGGAAGTGCTGAGTATACTGCACCCGAACAATCGAGAGGGAAAGCTGTATTTGCTAGCGACCTTTATAGTCTGGGAGCTACCTGCGTTCACCTACTGACTGGCATATCTCCCTTTGATCTATATGACAGCAGTGAAGGTCGATGGATCTGGCTAGATTATGCACCTCGTGTGATCTCTGAATTGCTCAGTCGAACTTTAAACAAAATGTTGGAGGCTCCGACCAATCGACGCTATCAATCGGCAAATGAGATACTCATGGATTTGGAGCAATTGGATCAGAGGCAAGACTCCGGCTTTCCCACCAATGAGAATTTCCGGCAACCTAGTGCAACCTCTAAATACGCTTCAAAGCCTTCTAATTCTGCAGATTTTAAGCCGAGACTTGAAGAGCAATCAGCGCTTATAAACGCGAATTTTGAGGCGGGAGGCAAGCTTGCCCCTATAGAACAGACCAGAGCACCCCAGAAACCATCACTCATAGAGACTTCACCAAGACCAACAAATCTGCGTACTTCTAGCAACATAGCAGTGATGATCTTTTTGATAGCACTTATGTTCGTATCTGGTTTCTTTATGGTGCGGTCGTTTCTGCTTTTTCTTCCACATGACCGTTCTCACATTTCCGATCCACGATGGTCTATAGGGTTGCCTCCAAACGACGATGAGCCAGGTCCAAAGTTCACAAACCCAGTTCAACCAACACAAGTCCTTGCTGCCCGTGGGCAGGTCGTCACATTAACGATCAGTCCTGATAGCAGAACGCTGGTTAGTGGTAATGATGACAGTCGAGCATCTACTGATTCTGGGGTTGCCGAAGAGTTTCACGACAGCAACCTACAAGTATGGGATTTAACGACAGGTAGAAATTTGCACACGCTGACAAGTCATCATCCAGTATTTTCGGTAGCCATTAGCCCGGATGGTAAAACCCTAGCCAGTCAAAGTATAAATATATCCACAAATCCAGAAACGCTGAACGGTATTGAGCTGAGTGATGACGAGCAGGAGCGATTTCGCGGTACGCTGCAGTTGTGGAATTTTCAAACTGGAGAATTGCTGCGAACACTTGCTGAAAATACATTTGGAGCATCGGTCAAATTTAGTCCAGACGGAGAATTTCTCGCAGGAAGTTCGTTTGGTCAAATTTACATTTGGAATGTTGCGACTGGGGAAACTCTTCAAACCCTTCAAGCCAGATCTGACTCGGTCAGCTTTAACCCAAGTGATAATACTCTTCTTACTGCGACTTCACCTGTAATGGGTGGCACTATTTCACCCGAAGTACAAGTTTGGGACTGGCGTACTGGAGAGCAGATTAACCTCCTAAGCTCGATGAACCAGGATAATACTTTAGACCGCAACGGATTTTCAACTCTCGCTGTTAGTCAAAACGGTCTACTGGTCCTGGGTTATAAAACAAGAAGTAGGGATCTGGCTCAGCCTGGCTCAGCTATTAAAATTTGGAGTCTTCAAACAAGTCCTGCAGAGTTAGTTATCACACAAAACATTCCCTTAGACCTAGCAGCCGTTGCCGTTAGCCCAGATGGCAGCCTAGTCGCCGCTGCTGGCACTCAAGATTCAGTTGAGACGGTGAATATTTATGAAACTCAAACTGGAGAACTAATACGTTCCCTCAGTGGCTCCTCCAAGTTGGCAAGGTCTGTTGTCTTCACCCCTAATGGTCAAAAGCTAATTACCGGCAGTATAGATGGAGTAATTAGAGTTTGGAATATCGAGGAATTACGTTGATTAACTAGGGATGCAAGTCCTTTTCTAACTAATTTTCAGCTAAACGTAGAACATTCACACCTTATAGATATTAGTGCTGCAACCTCTGTTGCTCTCTAGTGCACCTTAATTGGTAATATTGATGCGAGTAATTTTGGTATGGGTCACCACATTGAAGGATTTAGTGATCCTTGAGGGGCGTGGAGATAATGACGAGATTGATTTTAAGGGGCTCTCAGTCCCGGTTGGAACAGTGCCTAAAGTCTATTTAGGGACATTCTGTGCCTGTCGAACGTTGAGTAAAATTGAAACAATGGGGCTGTGAACTCAATCTCCACTGGTACTCGTCAAGGCCAGTGGACATAACAAAAAGAACAATAGATATGACAACCAAGCTTCATTGAAGGAAAGGCCTGCAACAGTAGAAGCCGCGATCGCCATTCGTAACATGAAACAAATAGGAAGATCGCCCCTCATCAAGCAACCTAAGCAAAAACCGGTGAGGGTTGACTAATACTCTTGTCCTTACAGTATTCTAGATAGCTGGCGATCGCCCCTCCCTCACCAGTTCTCAAACACCTTGTGAAAACTGGTGAAGGGATAGGTTAGGTAGTCCCCAGAACAGATCGAGTTACAGCCGCAAAAGAGTCTTTAACCTTGTTGACTGCCTGGGCGATCGGTCGCTGTGAACTAAGGAAAACCCGAGCGCAGTTACGTCCTGGCATTCCTGAAATCGAGCCGCCTGGGTGAGTGCCTGCACCCGTGAGGTAGAGTCCCTGAATGGGTGTTTTGTAGTTTGCCAATTCGGGTAGCGGACGCAAAAAGATCATTTGATCGAGCGTCATGTCAATGTGATAGTAGTTGCCTTTGTAGGCTCCCAGACGTTCACCTAGCTCTGCCGGACTTTCGACTCGGCGAGCAATGATGGAGTTTTTTAGATTGGGAGCGTAGTCTGCTAGTTTGTCGATGACGCGATCGGCGACTTTGTTTTTCAAGTCATCCGTCCAACCAGTACCGTTTAACCCGGTTCCTTCAGCTCCAGCAATTTGGTAGGGTGCAAAGAACTCAATCCACAAGGTATGTTTGCCATCAGGTGCCATTGAGGGGTCGAGCATCGTGGGCACGACCGCATACATGGATGGATCAGAGTCAGGGATGTCGCCAGCGGTAGGTTGGCTGTGGGCGAGTTCCACATGACGCACAGAGTCGGCAATCAGTACGGAGCCAATCAGGTTGCTGTCCTGGTGGTTGTGATGCTCAAATCGAGGAGCTTCTGAAAGGGCGCAGTCGATTTTGAGAATCGTTTCGTTGTTGTTGACGATGCGGCGCTCCAAACGCTCACGCAATTTTGGATCGGCTGAATCCACATCGGCTGAATCCATGCACTGCAAAAATAGCCGTTTCGCATCAATGTTAGAAATTACAGCATGCTTGGCGCGATACTCCGTACCGTTTGCTACTCGCACCCCGACGGCTCGTCCATCGTCAATTAGAACCTGGCTAACGTGCTGATCCGTTAGCACCTCTCCACCCTCATGCTTGACCAGGTTGAGCAATGCTTGGGTCAATGCGCCTGTGCCTCCTTTGGGTCTTGCCATACCGGGGTTGTGGCGCATCGACATCATCATGCCGCCGATGGCGATCGTTTTTTGTGAAGGTGGCGCACCCAGTTCTGAAGCGAGTCTTGCCAGCGGTGCTTTGAGAAATTCCGAGTCAAACCACTCGTTCAAGTGGTCTTCTGGACTGGTCAGCATCATGTGCAGCATGTCCAGGCTTTGGTCGATTCCACCCACCACTGAGAAGAGATCCTGCAAGCTTTTGATGTTGTAGTTGCCTGCGATGTCAGGAATGGATTTGGGAGGAGCGTTAAAAATCGGCGTGATCGCGTTGGTGAGTTGCTGCCAGAATGCAGTGAATTCAGCGTATTTTTGGGCATCGCGATCGCTATATCGGGCGATTTCAGCGCAAGTCTGCTCGACCGAACGGTGCGCCAAAAAATATTTGCCGTCTGGGTGAGGGCAAAACACAACTGGATCGCAAAAGAGGTATTCCAGCCCGTACTTGCCTAGCTCTAATTCCTCGATGACGGGACCCAAGTGAATGAACTCGTGGTCGATCGCACAAAGATTGAACTTAAACCCAGGAGCTTCCTCAGGCATAATTTCCTCGGTCGTTGCCGCTCCACCAGGCACCGATCGCTTTTCTAACAGCAACACGCTGTATCCTGCCTTCAGCAAATATGAGGCGCAGACCAAACCATTGTGTCCGGCACCGATGATCACGACATCATACGCTTGCATTAACGAACTCCAGTCGGGATTAAATGATACGTAAACCCATCTTAGACACGATTAAAAGATGCAAAATCTGTCTACTTAGATAGATCAATTCAACGGATTAAACCTTCAAGCAGGTTAAATTTACAGAACTTAGGTGTTGAACGATCAGAAGAAGTCTTTGGATTAAAGCATTTGCTGTTAGAAAGCGATCGCCACAAACAGCTTGATTCAAAGACCCCCCAAGTAAGGGCAAACGCCCATTCGCCCTTACTTTTCTGTCCAAGCTGGATGCATCAGCATTGCAGCAATCACCCGTACTCCCCGCAGTTGATTTGACAGCGGTAGATGACCTTTGGGAGCAGACAAATCCCAGGTAAACTCCTGTGGATAGCGTGTCCAGTTGTTTCCTGACTTCCAGCCAATCATCGGCCATAGCTTCTCCCAATTTTTGCCCGTGCCCAGCCAAAGCTCTCGCTGCACCGAGTACCCAAACTTGCCTTCTGAATAGACTAGCCAGAGCGAGTTGATCGTTTTTAGGTCAACTGCGGGAAAACCGTCGACTTCGGTAAAGTAAATCCATTTCCTTTGAATTGCCGTCTCGCCTGCCAATTCACAGAGCTTCTCCAGCGTGAGGCGATCGGCTGCCTGAAAGTCTTGCTGAATGAGCAAATCCTGAAGGGGGGAATAGTCGATCGCCTGGGCAGACTGCAAAGGCACAACGCCTTGAGGAAAGTGAGTCTGACAAAATTCCTTAGCTTTTGCTGTGTCGGCAGTTCGCAACAGCCGATAGGCCTTGCCTACTGTCGTAGAGGGCTGCTGAGATCGCTCTAGCAAAAATTCCATCAACGTCTCTAAGCCTGAATCACCTGAATCAGCCAGTTGTTGAACCAATTGCAATTGGGTTTTCTCAGGCTCAGTGTTGAGACGACGCAGATCAGTCACAAGGTCTGAACCGGGTAGTGGAGCGGAAGTGGGATCGGTAGTTGAACGACTCATGTTAGCGGCTGCGGTTCATCCATCAGAACTATTCTACTCCCAGACAGATTGCAAAATGCTTTGAATGATGGCAGTCGTGGAGCTTGAAATTTCGATCGTGATCAGTTTAACGTCTCCTCCATAGTCCCAAACGTCAGGCACTTCGGGCAAAGTTTCTAAATTGTAGTCGCCACCTTTGACGTAGATGTCAGGTTGAAGGGTCTGAATCAATTGACAGGCAGTTGTTTCAGCAAAGATTACCACGCCATCCACGGGTTTCAGCGCAGCCAGCACTTCTGCCCGCTGCATTTCTGGCACAATTGGACGGGCAGGTCGCCCTAGGGTCTGGGGTTTAATGGCTCTGACTGACTGGTCGCTGTTCAAGCCAACGACGAGCGATCGCCCCAACTTTTTCGCTGCCCGCAAATAGCGCACGTGCCCCGGATGAATCAGGTCAAAGCAGCCATTGGTAAACACCAGCGGCGGCCAGTGGTCGGGGTGAAGGGCGATCGCCTGTACCAGTTCAGGCAAAGAATAAACACCAGGAATTTTCACATCAGGTAAATCAGGTATTGTCAACAGTACTGTCAACTTAAAACAGCAGGTGAAAAAATAAGCTCAACTATGCCTGTGCAGTGAGGGTTGCTCAGATTATGCGTCAGGTTTCAACCCAGTAATCTCTTGCCAATCCTGAAAAGGTTGAGTTGACGATACCCAAGAGTGAAATAGAAATGAGGCTTGTCTTACGTTTCGCTATCCTTGAATCGCTCTGTTGATCTCGGTCTAAATCTGAATCTAGCGGGAAACAAAAGCCCTATACCTCAGCCTAACCGCTAGCAGGGGGAGTTTTGTGCTAGAAATTTCATCCTCATTTTATATTTGCCTGCAATACTGCTCTTCAACTTTTGTTAAGTCCTAGACTTGCACCATTATCCCTGCCCCAGAACTATCGATGGCTCCTACTTTGAAATGCTCTAATCGATTAGCAAGAGACCGCGTCGCTGGAACGTGCCTTGGACTGCTGCTGCTAGTGACCTCAGCCGAAGTATTGGCTCATACAGGTCATGGTGACGAGTTCCACCAAAATCAGTCGGCTCAATCCGCAGGTGCGCTCGAGGTCGATAATGCAACCGCAGAGCGGATCGGGCTGAAAGTAGAGCCTGTCACTCGTCAATCTTTAGCGTTTGGTGTGCAGGCAACTGGGCAGATTGAAGCCTCTCCGAGCCGCAGAGTAGAGGTCACGAATCCTGTGGGTGGAACAATTGTCAGGCTGCTAGTTGAGCCAGGAGATACCGTTGAAGCGGGACAACCTCTGGCAGTAATTACAAGCGGCGAACTGGCAGAACTGCGCGTTACAGCGTTAGAAAATTCCGCAGAGCGACAGGGAGATGTGCAGCAGGCTCAAGCTAACTTACGGCTGGCTCAACAAAGCTACGATCGCCAGCAGCAAATTGCTCAGACTGCCATTGACCAGGCAAGAACCGAACTGAGAGTTGCTCAGGAGCAGTACGATCGCGATCAAGAACTGACAGAGCAAGGAGCCATCCCCAGACGAGAGTTCTTAGAGTCAGAAGCACATTTAGCATCGGCACGACAAGCCTTAACCGAAGCTGAAAGTCGCTTAGAAGTGTTGGAAGCTCGAACCGAAGTAGAGCGCACCCAAACTGCTCTTCAAGTGGCTCAATCTCGCGCTCAACTGAGCGCAGGTACTTACAGAACTCGTCTTCAACAACTCGGGGCAGAGGCAAATTCAGATGGCACGATTACCATTAAAGCGCCTATTTCAGGGGTGATCGCCGATCGCGAAGTCACGTTGGGGCAGTCGGCGGAAGACGCAGGGGCAATCCTGATGACGATCGTGGACGATCGCACCGTCCTCGCAACCGCAAACGTCTATGAAAAGGATTTGAGTCAGGTTTCCCAGGGTCAGCGAGTACGGGTCACGATATCGAGCCTTCCAGATCAAGTCTTTGAAGGACGCATCATTACCATTGGCTCAGTTGTGGAAGGAGAGAGCCGAGTCGTGCCTGTGAAAGCAGAGTTAGACAATGGGGATGGAACACTCAAACCGGGAATGTTTGCCGAACTAGAAGTGCTCACTGATCGCACCCCAGAACCCATTGTTGTGATTCCTCAGTCAGCACTTGTTGAGGCAAATGGTCAGCAGCTTGTTTTTGTCCAAAATGGCAACACGTTCCAACCTGTTGAGGTCGTGCTGGGTCGGCAAGCCGGGGATTTAGTTGAAGTCAAAAGTGGATTGTTTGAAGGCGATCGCGTCGTCACTCAACGTGCCAATCAACTCTATGCTCAATCGTTGCGTGGAGGAAGTGCAACAGAGGAGGCAGCAGCAACGGAAGTCACAGAAGCCAGTGCTACAGGTGGAGCACTACCCTGGTGGGTTGTTGTTCCGGCAGGGGGATTGGTGGCGATCGGCACCTTTGCCGCAGGAGCTTTTTGGTCAAATCGGCGAAACCGCAGACAACTCCCATCGACAATCACTGCCCTGGAACACCTAGAAGATTCCCACAACGGGCATCATGCCACACCTGACAATCAGTCTGCACTGCTGCATTCAGCAGACCCACACCATCGAGATGCTGAAGTACCTGCACCGCCGCACCAGCATCATTAAGTCGCCTTCTAAAGCTTTTTCACCAACCACTTATCTGCGAGGAATCAAACCATGAAACTCAGCAAATCTCTTGCGATCGCTCTAATCAGCCTGGGATTCGTTCTAGGAGCCTGTGCCAGTGGCGGAGAGCAAACGACAACTTCAGAAAGTCCTGCTGCCTCTCCGGAAACGTCTCCTGCTGCTGAATCCTCCAGCCCTGCAACAACGGCTCAAGCTGACACCGCTCACGATACAAGTGCTTCACAAGGTGGACAGGTGGTTGAAGCAGGTCCGTATCACCTGGAACTGGTCACTCTAAAAGAATCCAGTGGCGTACATCTCGATTTCTATCTACAAAAGGGAGATACTCACGAAGCGATTCCAGATGCGACTGTAACGGGACAAGTTCAACTACCCGATGGAACACAAAAAACAGTTGAGTTTGAATACGATGCTGCGGGACAACATTACGTTGCTACCTTGCCTGATACAGCACCTGGAGAGTACAACGTTGCAGTTTTGACGGATATCAATGGTGAAAAGGTAAACGGGCGTTTCAACTTCAATCAATAGTTTGGCTAGAGAGGCGATCGCCAGTTAAACAGGAACGAATGACATGATTGAAGCAGTTGTTCAGCAACAATATGATCACCTTGCCAAAATCTATGATCAACGTTGGCGTGGCTACGTTACAAACACTCTCAATTTCTTAAAGCAGTGGGCGCAGATTTCTCCGCAGGCGATCGTTCTTGATGTAGCGTGTGGAACAGGGGAGTTTGAGCGATTGCTGCTACAAGATCACCCAAATCAGCAGATTGTGGGAATCGATATCTCGGCAGAAATGCTAGCCATTGCCAAAAGAAAGCTCCAATCTTATTCTTCTGTTTCCTTTCATCAGGGCAGCGTAACAGCGATTCCCTCCGCTAACGAATCCTTTGATGTTGTCGTTTGTGCCAGTTCTTTCCACTATTTTGACGCTCCCTTAGATGCGCTAGCAGAAATGAACCGAGTTCTCAAACCAGGGGGCAAATCAATCATCCTAGATTGGTGCAAAGACTTTCTGCTGTGTCGCTTTTGTGATGTTGCACTGAAGGTGTTTGATCCAGCCCACAAACAGTGTTACACGCAACAAGAGTTTCACAACTTTCTCACCTCATCCCAATTCAACATTCAGGCTGCAAAGAAACTGCGATTTGGATGGGTGTGGGGATTGATGGTTGCTACCGCTATTAAAAATTAAACTGCTATGCTCAATGCCATTATCAAGTGGGCGATCGCGCGTCGGTGGCTAGTCATCTTAGGCGCAATGGTGCTAACGATTTGGATCGTTCGTACCGTGATGCAGATGCCGCTGGATGTGTTTCCCAGCTTTGCTCCACCCCAGGTCGAAATTCAAACCGAAGCGCCTGGATTAGCTCCAGAGGAAGTGGAATCTCTGGTGACGCTGCCGATTGAAAGCGCAATTAATGGCACTCCTGGCGTGACTGATGTTCGCTCTGCCTCTGCCGCTGGAATTTCGGTTGTCAAAGTCATCTTTACCTGGAATACCGACATCTACCAAGCACGACAGCTTGTAACTGAACGCTTGCAGCAGGCGCAGGACAAAATTCCTGAAAACGTTGAAACGCCTCAAATTTCTCCAATCACATCACCGATTAGCACCGTGATGATGGTTGCCTTTACAGTGGACGAGACGGTGGATGAAACAGCACCAGAGGAATCCCGCACTTCTTTAATGGAATTGCGACGAATTGCAGATTGGCAAGTTACAAATCGGCTATTGGCAGTTTCCGGCGTATCTCAGGTCGTTGTGTATGGCGGTGAAGTCCAGCAATATCAGGTGTTAGTTGATCCCAAAAGGCTGCAAGCATTTGATGTGTCGTTGCAAGACGTGACAGAAGCTGTTGAGGCGGCGAACGTCAACGCACCTGGTGGCTTTTTAACCACACCAGACAAAGAAACCCTAATTCGGGGTATTGGACGATTAGAAACCATTGATGATTTGGGGCAATCTGTAATCACAGCTCGCAGTGGTACACCGATTCGATTGTCAGATGTGGCGACGGTGCAGATTGGGGCAGCTCTTCAACGAGGCGATAGCAGTCTGAATGGTAAACCAGCTGTCGTCGTGATGGTGAACAAACAGCCGCTTGCCGATACCCCCACGGTTGCTCGTGGAATTGAGTCTGCAATGCAGGAGATTCAGGCAGGGTTGCCCCAAGATATCAAAGCGGATATCACCTTTAGTCAGGACAAATACATTGATGCGTCGATCGAAAATGTTCGAGCCGCACTGATTGAAGGCAGCATCATTGTTGCTCTGATTTTGATTCCCTTCTTGATGAACTGGCGGAATTTGCTGGTGTGTCTGGTGGCACTGCCACTGTCTTTGTTGCTTGGGGTGTTAGCGCTCAATTGGTTAGGGCAGGGACTCAATACCATGACACTGGGGGGACTCGCCGTTGCGATCGGGTCTGCTGTGGATGATGCGATCGTTGATGCAGAAAACGTCTACCGTGCTTTACGAGAAAACAAGCATTCTGCCCATCCCCGTCCAGTGTTAGAGGTTGTTCTGGAAGGGTGCCAGGAAGTTCGGGACTCCGTTTTCGGAGCGACGATCATTACCATTGTTGTTTTCTCTCCTGTGTTTGCGTTGGGCGGTGTGGAAGGCAGCATTTTTATCCCGATGGGATTGGGCTACATGGTGGCAGTGTTGGCATCTAGCGTGACTGCCCTCACGGTTACGCCTGCCTTGTGTGCGATTTTGCTGCCCTATGGTCGTTTACCAGAAACAGAACCCTGGGTAGCCCGTTTTTTCAAGCGGATCTATCAACCGTTGATCGACTTCTCCCTACGTCGTTCTAGCTTGATTCTGACCGTCGCGGCGGCGACTCTCGTTGCGGCATTGGTCATCGCACCGTCGTTAGGACGAGAGTTTTTGCCAGAGTTTCAGGAAGAAAATCTGGTCAACACATTAATGCTCTACCCTGGCTCATCCTTGCAAGCAACCAATAGTGCAGGGTTTGCGATTCAAGATGCTCTCAAAGACGATCCTCGCTTTCGATATGTGCAGTTGCGATCGGGACGTGCCCCCGGAGACAGTGATGCGGCTGCGGTGAATACCGCCCACCTGGATGTGGATTTAAGCGAAGAAGGGCTAAAAGACCGAGAGGGCAGCATTGAGAAACTACGAGAAGAGTTTGCTAAATTGCCAGGCGTAGCCCCAAACATTGGTGGCTTTATTTCACATCGGATGGATGAAGTGTTGTCGGGCGTTCGTAGCGCGATCGCCGTCAAAATCTTTGGTGCTGACCTAGAGCAACTACATTCTCTCGGACAAGAAGTGGAAGCGATCATGCAAACGGTTGAGGGAGTAGTGGATCTGCAACTCGAACCCCAAATTCCCATCGAGCAAATCCAAATTCAGTTCGATCGCGCTGCTGCGGGTCGCTATGGGCTAACCGTGGGTGAACTCTCCAATACGATCGAAACAGCACTCAACGGCAAAGTCGTTTCCCAGGTCTTAGAGCAGCAACAAACCTTCGATCTGGTGGTTTGGCTGGAACCAGAAGCCAGGAACAACCTCGATACGATCAGCAATTTACTTATTGACACCCCTACAGGGCAGAAAATCCCTTTGGCGCAGGTCGCTCAAATTCGCACAGGGACAGGACCGAACACGATTAATCGGGAGAATGTGTCTCGACTGATCGTGGTTGCTGCTAATACGGATGGGCGAGATGTGCGATCGGTGGTCAATGAAATCCGATCGAAAGTGGCAGAGCAAGTTCAGTTTCCTGCTGGATATTTCCTAAACTATGGTGGGCAGTTTGAGGCAGAACAACGGGCGACGCAAAACATTTTGGTGTTTAGTGCGATCGCCTTTGTGGTCATCACCGTGATCATGTATCTCTCAGTGAAATCCGTCGCCTCCACTGCCATGATCATGATCAATTTGCCGTTGGCACTGGTGGGTGGAGTCTTCTCTGTTGCGTTAACAGGCGGGGTTATTTCTGTCGCTTCGTTAGTCGGATTTGTCACCCTGTTTGGCGTTGCAACGCGCAATGGCTTGTTGTTAGTCGATAACTACAACAATAAATTTGCTCAAGGAGTGCCTCTACGACAAGCACTGATTAAAGGTTCAATGGAGCGGCTAAACGCAATTTTAATGACTGCCTTTACCTCAGCATTAGGATTACTGCCGCTCGTCATTGCCGGAGGACCCGGAAAAGAAATTTTGCAGCCTCTCTCGATCGTTGTTCTGGGTGGATTGTTCACCTCCACAGCTCTGACGCTGGTTGTGCTGCCCGCTCTCTATGCCCGATTCGGTAAGATGTTAATGCCCAAATCGAACCAAACGCAGTCTGTTCAACCTATCGCTCCAGAAGAAATGAAACCTCATGCGCGTTCTATTAGTTGAAGATGAACCCGATTTAGGTGCAGCCTTGGAGCGATCGCTTAAACGCGAAAAATACGTTGTGGATTGGGTGAAGGATGGGACGGAAGCGTGGCAATTCCTAGAAAATGGCTGGAACCAATACACGGTTGCCATCTTTGACTGGCTACTCCCAGGATTGTCAGGGATTGAACTCTGCCAACGGCTTCGAGCAAAGCAAAATCCTCTTCCCATCTTGATGTTAACAGCACGCGATCGCATGGAAGATCGCGTAATGGGACTGGATGCCGGAGCCGATGATTATTTGATCAAACCCTTTGGCATAGCAGAATTATTAGCACGGCTCAGGGCATTGCAGCGGCGATCGCTTCAGATCCAACCTCCTCAACTTCAGGTTGGCAATCTCCTTCTTGATTACGCCACATCAACCGTTTCAATTTCTACAAATACAGGAAAACTGCAAAACATTCCTCTCACTGCCAAAGAATTTCAACTATTGGAATACTTTATGCAGCACCCCAACCAAATTCTTTCGCGTGACCAGATTATTAGCCGTATCTGGCAAACAGAAGCAGACTTTAACAGTAATGTAGTCGCGGCTCAAATGCGTCTACTGCGACGGAAGTTAACTGAGTATGGTTACGATCACCTAATTGAAACCGTCTACGGCATGGGCTACAAGCTCAACACCTATGAAACATAGCCGAGTTTTTCATACCACTCGACTGCGCTTAGCAGGGCTATATGCCGGAACGATGGGGTTTATTCTCACCCTTTGTGCCGTAGGTTTCTACAAAGCGATGGCACATAGCCATGTGTCTGAGTTAAGCCACCGAATTGAGTCGGTAGCTGGCACACTGCATGATGGGCTAGAAGCTTCATTACAACAACCGGGCAAGCTAGAACCGATTGTGCAAAAGTTTATTCCATCGCTTTGTATTGCTGGAACAACTTGTGCCTATGAATCCACAGCCGTTCACTATTTAGGGGTCTTTCAAGAACATGGATATTACATTCGCTTTGTCACCCTATCTGGGCAGTTGTTAGCCAGTGCCGGTGAGATCACAACTGACTTACCTGTGCGCGTCGAAACGGAACCCTGGCAAACATTAGAAGCTTCTGACGGGACTCGCTATAAGCAATTATCTTTGCTGCTGAAGACGGCTAACCAAGATGCATGGGGATATATGCAGGTCGGGCGATCGCTCTCTGACATTGATGGACATATGGTTTGGGTTCGGTTGATTCTGCTAATTGGCTTGCCCAGTGCGATGTTTCTCGTTGTTGTTGCCAGTTGGTGGATTGCTGGACAAGCGATGCAACCCGTCTATCGGTCTTACCGTCAAATGCAGCAGTTCACCGCCGATGCTGCCCATGAACTCCGAACACCACTAGCGGCAATTCAGGCGAATTTAGAATCAACTCTCACACCCGATGCAACCGATGCGGATGCCTGGGATACGCTGCGTACTGTTGAACGCCAAAACAATCGCTTATCTGGGCTTGTTCATGATCTGTTGCTCCTCTCGCGTATGGATTTACAAGGATTTTCTGCTAAACAGGAGCCTTGTAATCTCAATGATTTAGTGAATGATTTAGTGGAAGAGTTCTCGGCACTCGCGCTTGCTTCACATATCTCACTCATTGCAGACGTTCAGACAAACACACCGATTACGGTATTCGGCAGTGAGGAGCAACTTTATCGCCTCGTTGCGAATCTCATCACGAATGCCATTCAATACACTCCTAGTGGCGGCAAGGTCATCGTTCATCTCAAGCGAGACGATCATCATGCACTGATTCAGGTCGAAGATATTGGAATCGGCATTCTACCTAAAGAACAAGCGCGTATCTTCGATCGCTTCTATCGCGTCAATAGCGATCGCTCTCGTCAAACTGGAGGAGCAGGTTTAGGTTTAGCGATCGCACAGGCAATTGTGCAATCTCATCAAGGCACAATTCAGGTACAGAGTGAAATGGGCAAAGGCAGTGTTTTTAGTATTCGCTTGCCAGCGAGGAGTAACTCCAAACAGGTTCAAGTTTTTCTTTAAGGCTTTAAAGCTATGGAAATCTGAATTTCCATAGCAAACTTCATCTAAGAATTTCTAGAACGTTAGTTAGGCGTTGTACATTTGACGAATGGTTTTTGTAGGGGCAGCTTAGGAACCAGGAAGCTTTCGTGAAGCAGTACGGGAATCAGACTCTAGAATCGGGTATTTCCCGCAACCCCCAACCCCCAATACCCGTTACCATAGAATACTGAGACTATTCACCAAATCCTCGCATGTCCACAGAAATTCAAGCAGAATTGCAAACAGCGGTTGAAAAGCGACGGAATTTCGCGATTATTTCGCACCCGGATGCGGGTAAGACGACGCTAACCGAAAAACTGTTGCTGTACGGAGGCGCAATTCACGAGGCAGGTGCGGTCAAGGCGCGACGGGCACAGCGTCACGCCACTTCGGACTGGATGGCAATGGAGCAACAGCGGGGCATCTCCATTACCTCGACAGTGCTGCAATTTGAGTACGACGATTACTGGATTAACTTGCTCGACACGCCGGGGCACCAAGATTTTAGTGAAGACACCTACCGCACGCTGGCAGCCGCAGACAATGCGGTGATGCTGGAAGACGCGGCAAAAGGTCTAGAACCGCAGACGCGCAAACTGTTTGAGGTTTGCCGGATGCGCGGCATTCCGATTTTCACCTTCTTCAACAAGCTCGACCGACCGGGACGCGATCCGCTGGAGCTTTTAGACGAGATTGAGCAGGAATTGGGCTTACAGACCTACCCGGTGAACTGGCCGATTGGCATGGGCGATCGCTTCAAAGGCGTATTCGATCGCCGCAAACGGCAAATTCACCTGTTTGAGCGCAGCGCTCATGGTAGTCGCGAAGCCCTCGATACGGTTGTGGAACTCGGCGACCCGCGCATCGAAGACCTGCTCGACCAGGATTTGTACTACCAGCTCAAGGAAGACCTGGAACTACTGGAAGGCGTTGGCACCGAGCTTGACTTGGATCTGGTGCATCAGGGAAAAATGACCCCAGTTTTCTTTGGCAGCGCCATGACCAACTTTGGCGTAGAGCCGTTTTTGGATGCATTTCTGGACTATGCGCTCAAGCCTGGGGCGCGGCGCAGCAGCCAGGGTGATATTGACCCAACTCATCCAGAGTTTTCTGGCTTTGTGTTTAAGCTACAGGCGAATATGGACCCAAAGCATCGTGATCGCGTTGCCTTTATCCGCGTCTGCTCTGGCAAATTTGAGAAAGACATGGTGGTGAGCCATGCCCGTTCTGGTAAGACCGTGCGCCTTTCGCACCCGCAAAAGCTGTTTGGGCAGGGGCGCGAGTCGATGACCGAAGCCTTCCCTGGCGACGTGATTGGTTTGAACAATCCTGGCGTATTTGCGATCGGTGACACGATCTACAACGGTCAAAAGCTGGAATATGAAGGCATTCCCTGCTTTTCGCCAGAACTGTTTGCCTATTTGAGAAACCCCAACCCTTCCAAGTTCAAGCAGTTTCGCAAGGGTGTAACGGAGCTACGCGAAGAAGGCGCAGTGCAAATCATGTACTCGGCGGACGAAGCCAAACGTGACCCAATATTGGCAGCGGTAGGGCAACTGCAATTTGAAGTCGTCCAGTTTCGCCTACAGAATGAGTACGGTGTAGAAACCACAATAGAACTGTTGCCCTACAGCGTTGCCCGTTGGGTAGATGGCGGTTGGGAGGCACTGCAAAAAGTCGGTCGCCTATTCAACACGGTGACGGTAAAAGATAGTTGGGGCCGTCCGGTGCTGCTGTTCCGCAATGAGTGGAACTGTCAGCAGGTTGAGGGCGAACATCCGGAGCTAAAGCTGAATGCGATCGCCCCCGTCGTAGCTGGGCAAGAACCAGAATCCTTGTAGATGTGGCAATTTAAATAGAATTATGAGAGGCGCACCCCTTAGGGGTGCGCCTCTCATAATTTATTCTTACAACTAGACTCTCGAAGAATGGTTAGTGTGTTTAACCAAATGAAAAATGCTCGATACATTGCTGCAGTCGTAGTTAAAACCTTTGAAAGAAAAGGCTGAAGTAGCCCGATATGAGGGCGATCGCCAACTCTAAATCTCTTCTAACTTGTACCGTTTCTACATGAAACTGCACAGTTTGAAGCATGTTCTGCGTGAGCGGGACACGCTTCAAACTGTGTGACCTTAAAAAGAATTGGTTTTAGTCTCAGACTTTTTCTGACTTTTTCTGGCTGGCAATCTTGGAATCACTATTTATTCTAGTGATAGGTAAAGACAACTGAGTTCTTTATATCAATCAATCATCACTTGTTAACGATGATGGTTGAACAATTCATTAATAGAGTGCAGATATTTCTATCATTCAGGAGAAATTATTCATCAGTTTGAATACGTTCAGAACTATATCTTTGAGGAATTTCCAACATGATTAATCACATCTCACTTGCAGTTAACAATCCCTCTCATGTCGCTAAAGTCGTTGCAGAATTATGGCAGGGGCAAGCGGCTCCATTTCCCAATCACCCTGGTTATTACATTACCTTCGCGATGGATTCCTTTGGCAGTTTGATTGAGTTTTTACCCAAAAAGACTGTTCTCCAACCGAATCCAGTTGGTAAAGGTGTACAGTTCTTTGATCTGTCCTCTGAGGTGCCAGTTCATACTGCAACTCATGCAAACCTTATGGTGCCGCTCAGCGAGGCACAAATTTATGCGATCGCCGAGCGAGAAGGCTGGCGAGCTGTTCGCTGCAAACGATCTGACGATTTTGAACTAATTGAATTTTGGCTGGAGAACGAAGTCTTGTTGGAGCTACTGCCGCCAACCATGAGTGAGCAATACCTGACTGCAACCCGTCCAGAAAACTTGCAGGCTATCCTTACTGCTAAATAGGAAATCTCAAAAATTCGTTGAGAATGGGCATCACATTTATGGACTTTGCTCACGGATTGTTATTGCTTTGTACCCTGCTCGGCTTCTACAACCTTGGTATAACTTGGTTTGGGCAAATTGTAGTTTATCCTCTCTTTGCTAAAGTCGGTGCAGAAGAATATATCACCTACCACACGTATTACTCACGTCAAATACCGCTTCCGGTGATTCTTCCAGGATTCGCTAACTTTCTGTTGCCGATCGCCCTAATTTTTTATCATCCTGAGTCTGTATCCCTAGAAATTGCTTTAGCTAATGCCGCCTGTGGGCTGTTATCCCTCGTTGTAACAGTGGCATTAGAAATACCGCGTCACGATCGCCTGGAAAAAGGTGGCAAACAGGAGGAAGTGATCCAAGAATTAATCCGCTATAACTGGCCCCGCACCTTTAGCATCATGGGTTCTGCCTTTCTCACACTCATGATGCTGATGCAGGCATTCTCACCCACTGTTTAGTTGATTGTTTAATTTAACGGAGTAACTTTCATGATTCACCATATTTCGATTGATGCTCACAATCCATTACGGGTTGCTAGTGTTCTTGCAGAAATCTGGAATGGCAAAGCCTATCAATTCTTTTATCCCAACAGTTATCACGTGATGCCCTGCGATCGCTACGGTACAGGGATTGTGGTGTTCCCTAAAGGAACGGTATGGGTTCCTGGTGCTGATACTCAATCAGCTCACCTGCTCCCCGCTGTGTCTACCGATTTGGTCGCTGTTCATGCTGCGATCTCAGTCCCTACAACCCAGCAGCAGATTGAGCAGATTGGGCAACGGGAAGGATGGCGCGTTTTGACTCGTGAGCAGGGAGATGGACCTTTCCGGCTAGTCGAGTTTTGGGTAGAGAATCGCATCCTATTTGAGTTTTTGCCACCAGGGTTTGAACCCCAATATTTGCAAACGATGCAACCTGAAATGATTGAGCAAATTTTAGGTCAGCCGATTCAACCTGTAGTGGTTTAGGAGTGGGGTGGGCGATCCCTACATTCTTCTCACCCAACTTTCAAACAACAATCATCTAACCCTCAATCAAAAAGGGGCTTCTTCCATGACTGAAATTGAACTTTATAGTGCGGCTCTATGCCCGTTTGCTCATCGAACACGCTTGGCTCTAATTGAAAAAGGATTACCGTTTAGGCTAATCGAGATCGATTTGCGCAATAAACCTGAAAACTTCAAGGAAATTTCTCCTTATGGTAAGGTGCCTGTACTCAAGCATGGCAAGAATCGCGTCTGGGAATCTGCCATCATTAACGAGTATTTGGAGGAATCCTTCCCAGAGCGTCCTCTGTTACCCAAAGAGCCGATTCAGCGTGCTCAAGCAAGGATTTGGATCAATTTTGCCGATACCCGATTGTTTGCTACTACTGGCAAAGTTTTATATGCCCGTGATTCGCAACCACCAACAGAGGCACTTCAGGAACTCACCAAGCACCTACAGTTTATTGAAGCCGGACTACAAACAACGGCAGCGGTAGGTCCCTACTGGTTAGGGTCAGAGGTGAGTTTGGTTGACTTGACCTATTATCCCTGGTTCGAGCAATGGACTGTGCTAGAACAGTACCGAGGGTTTAAATTTCCTACGGGACTCGATCGCCTAAAGCAATGGTGGGAAGCTATTGCCGCCCGTGACTCGGTACGAGCGATCGCCCAGTCTCAAAACTTCTACATTGAACGTTATGGTCAGTTTGAAGCTCAGGTTGGATAGCAGGTTCCCTGTAGGGGCATGGCAATGCCATGCCCACATTCAGCAACGCCCAATTCTCAGCGTAGAAACTCTATTGAGGATCGCTAGCTATCTAGAATACTGCGAGGATGAGGGTATTAGTCCGCCTTCACCAGTTTTTGCTGAAGTCGCTTGATTGAGGGGCGATCGCCGTATTCACGTTGAAAGTGGTGATCGCCCAAAAGTAATTCGATTAGTCGCAACATTAAACTCCTCGTTCCCGGACTCTGACCGAGAATGCTGCTTTTGAGGCTCTGCCTCATGATTTAGAGGCGAGCCTCTAGAGTTGGATTCCCAGGCTCAGCCTGGGAACCAGAAAAGGCGGCTACATTATCTTACAATCCACAAGCCTCAATGCAAGGGAAGAAAACTTCTCTGTCCCAATAACTCCTAGCCAAAACCCACCTATCATACCAAATGCTGGAAGGTGACCTTGAGATGCTGTAATAACATCGTAAGTTACATGGTGAGGTGTTATGTACGTGTTGTTCCATCGCCATCCTGTACGATCGCAGAACTGCTCCCAAATTCTATCGCCTGGGTATTTGCCATTGAGTTTTGCACCACAATCGACATAGATCTGTTTTTGCACACTAAAACCAAATTTTCCATGACTATAGTTCACCCAGAGGCGATCAATTGTCCTCAAATCAGTGCAGGGGAACCTTAACAATTCATCCTCTGTAAACCAATCTCCTCTTCTCTTCCCTATTATGTAAATCATGATTAAGTAAGTTTCTTCATCTGCCTTCCGCCAATCACCATTTGCCAATAAACCTCGTAGGTTAGTATAGTCAACGTTTTCCTGAGAACTCAAATCGTTTTCTAAGAATGAAGGTGTGGATATTGAAGTTACTCTTGTTGAAAGGGACAATTCTACAGATTCAGATGGAGTATGTTCAGATGATGTCAAACTGACGTGACTGACGCTTAAAATCGGAGCAATATCTTCGTCCCGCAACTTCAACACCCGCTGGAGATACCGCAAGTCATCTAAGCTAGCGGGACTCATCACTGGGTCGTAATCTAGCGTCTCTTTTACAGCCTGCTCAAATTCATTCAGTTTTTCCCAAAACTCTTGATAGGGCTGTAACACTTCATTGGTAATTTGCTCTGCCTCTTGAACAGAGAGTCCTAACTCTCGACGACGATAATCAAAGGCACGATGATCAATCGGTGAGAGTTTGCCCCGTTTTAGTTTGGCGCGTTCGTCTAGCTCTTTGCGGTAAATCAGTTTTGGATCATCCTGGGGCGCTTGAGCAATCAGGATTTTGTAGCCTTCCCTCACTGCATAAATTTCAGGCTGCATGGTCGGAGCGGCTTCCTGCACTTTTTCCTTGGCATATTCGTGCAGTTCATCAACTGTAATTTGTCCGTTGCTATCGCGGTCGGCGGCTCCGGTTTCTAGCCCTTGCACCAGGTATCGGGTGTAGATGCTGATTCCTTCTTTTTCATAGGAAACCTGAGTTGCGGTTGAGGAGGTTAGCACGGCTCGACCTTCGCCGCCTAGCTGTGTTTTGACATCGATCGCCTCATCTACTGCCTGTTTTGCCTTCATGTCGTTGGCAAAGGCTCCGCTAAAGCAACAGTCCAGGATAAGAACTTGGCGCTTTGAGCAGCTCTGACTCATGCAGGTTTGAATGAAGCTGCTGGAAACGGCAGTGCTGGCGAAAATGCGTCCCTGCTGATTTTTCTGAGTAACGCGAGTGGCAAAGTAAAGGGTGCCATCATCAGCTTTGACTCCATGACCGGAGAAGTAGAGCAGAATCAGATCATCCCGACTGCGGTTCTCGCTAAACAGCTTTTCGATCGCCAACTGCATCTCGAACGGGTCAGGATTAGGTAACAGAGCGACCACATCAAACTCGCTAACTTTAGGGTTTTGTAGGACACGCTGCATCTCCTGGATATCTGTTTGGGGTCCAGGCAGGGAGGCTAAACCATCCCCGTAATTACTCACTCCGATCAGCAGCGCAACCTTTGCCATCTGTGCTACTCAGACTCGCTTTTGACTACTCTAACCTTGAGTTTGTCTATTCGCTCTAGCGCCTGAAGCTGTTGCTCTAGCTGCTGGGTGTTGCGATATTCGAGGCGGACCTCGCCGTATTCCAGGATGAGGTTTCTGCCGTAGATGCGATCGCCCAGCCAGTCCAGCAATGCCTTAATGTTTTTGAGGTTCACTTCGGCTTTGAGAATGCCCAGGTCAAAGCCTGCTTCCCCTGATTTGCTGCCTTCGGGAGTTTCGGTAAAGCGCATTAGGCTAGCCTCTTCAGCCAGTCCATCTTTGAGTTCTTCAACCAATCGTCGAGTGTAGGTTTCTAAGGCTTCTGGCTCCAGGTCAAGGTTTGCTTGGCTCAGGTCAATCAGGACTTCTAGGGTATCTGACATTGGAGGAATGATTGAGTTTATACCTGCCTAAGATTCTAACTGCGCTCACATCGAAATCACGGCAGAAGCCCGCATTTCTCGTTCTTCTATGCCGAGAGGTTGGATCGCTCCGTAAAGATACTGAATCGACCTGTCGAGAGAACCAATCGATTCGTTGAGCTAAGGAAAAATGCGATCGCCCTCTCCAGTTGCGCTAAGCTCAGTTTCTTTTTCTAGCGTTAATGAGCCTATTTTGTTCAACCAGTGCTTCCCAATGATGCTGCGTATTCCGATTTGCATCAAGGGCTTGCCAAAAGCTTTTCTTTAGCGTAGTCTCGTATCTCACAACCTAAAATACCTCGGACTTAAAGCGCTCCCTGAAGGTGCTGGTAACACCCTCAAGGAACTAACCCCCAAACTGATCACAGCAGTCTGGTGGGCTAGTTAGGCAGTTTAGCACTTCCTCTAGCCACCCTTGTTTTGCTGCACAAAATTGCACCGGGGGTGGCTTTGAGTTTTGGGGGGTTAACCTCTTAACCTCATGGAGCTTTACTGCTATGACGGACAGCCTTTTGTTTGATTTCGATCGCTTTGATAATGCTGACCCGCGTATTCTCACTTTGATTGTGATTGGCACTGAGGAGAATGTGAGAGCGCATATTCTCAGGCAGCATACGTTAGGTGTGGCTGAGGCGGGGCTATGGAGTAAACCTTTGCCGCTGACTAACTGTCCTGGAAAGGTAATGAGTATTCTCAGCCGTGTTTTAGCGTGAGTGGCTGTTTGAAATATAGGCTTTAGGAGCGCTAATTCAAGAAAAACTCACCTTTGGAGTTGATACATATTCGTAGGGGCGGTTCGCGAACCGCCCCTACAGAAGAATAGACAACCGTGTTTTGGTCACAAGCTATCGGGATTGCTCTATTTCGGACTGTCCCATTAAGGTCTGAACGGCGGTTGTTATCTCAGGCATCGCTAGCGCTAGGGAAGCAAAGGAGCAGAGTGTTGCAACCTGACAGTACTCACAAAAGGCTTTGTTTTCACTCCATTCTTCACGCGCCAACTCAGCCGATGCGATCGCATCAACCAGAATTTTGGCACCCATCGCGATCGGCACCAGTGGGTTTTCTTTGGCACGGTTTTCGCCACCTGTTGTGGCTAACCAGGCTGTGATGCCATAGTTAATCATCATGAGGGGTCCGTCGGGTGTGTTTAGCCGACTGTAGGCATAGTTGGAAGCATCGACGCGATCGGAATCCACAAATGGAATGGGCAGATCGGGGAGTTCTTTCAGTACACCGCTCTGATAGAGGGTGACGATTTGAGCCATTGTTCCTCCCAGCATTGAGAGTCCAACAATCCAGCGACGGCGTTCTAGATCGGGACTGGTGCCTTCGCGAAGCTCTTTACTAAGCTGTTGTGGTTCCATGATTTACTTTGCTTTGTGAGTGATAAGTTTGCTTGTGTTGGAGGAAAGGGAGATGCGTTACGCTGTCGGTAACGCATCCTACGCAGCACTTCGATGTTTAATCGATCAGGTGAAATCCGCTAGAGGCGATGACGCCTGCGATCGCCGCTGTTGCGACAGAGGTAATGGCAGTACCAAACACCCACCAGGCGGCGGCGGCCGTTGTTTTTTGGACTTCTTCTGCCTGTTCTTTTGCCTGATGTTTGAGAGCACTGATTCGCTCTTGAACTTTTGTTTGCACTTGTTCAGCCCGGCTCAGTGCGCTATCTCGTGCCGCCTCAATCTGGTCAACAATTTTATTAGCCTTTTCCTCAGAGATATCTCGTCGGGAACTGAGCAGAGCAACCAGTGTGTCGCGATCAAACTGGCTGAGGCGATCGCGCAGTGCTTCTAGTCCTGCTTCGGGGTCGTCAAACAATTTGCGAATATCGCGCTGGATTCCCTCATAGTTGAGCTCTGGCTGCTCTAGTGAGTTGAGATAATTTCGAGTACTGTCAGAAACATCACGAGATACATCCTGAACGCGATCGCGAGCACGATTGACGAGTTCACGGGGAGAACGGGCGAGCCCTCGCACTCCATTCAGGACTTGATCAATCCTTCTATCAATTTGCTCTTCACTCACTCCTTGCTGCTGGCTGAGCAGTCTCACCAATGTCTCTCGATCAAAGTGAGAAAGCCAGGTTCTTAAGGCTGAGATTCCTGCCTGTGGATCGTCCAAAAGCTGCTGTAGCTGATTCTGAAGCTGTTCTGGGTCGAGTTCTCCTATACCTGTGTTTTGCGAAACGCCGCGCAAGTAATCCGCAAGTTGATGAGTAATGTGATCAACCTGTTTTCTTGCTTGCTCAGTTAGCGCTTGTGGAGCGTGTAGAATGCCATCTCGAATGGTTTCAATCTGATCAACCAGTTGATTGACCTGTTGCGGATTCAGGTCTTGCCGCTGAGAAAGGATCTGCTCTAACGAACTGCGATTAAGCTGTCTCAGTCCGGTTCGCAGGGCTAGCAAACCACCACCAGGAGATTCCAGTAACATCTGGAATGTTTGCTGAATGGACTCAGGCGACAACTCTGCTGAATTAGTTTCTCGCAGATAGGACTCAACCTGTTGACGAAACTCACCAGCTTGCGCTTGCAACTGATTCCAGGTTTCCTGGGATTGATTTAAGAAGCGATCGCGTGCCCCTTCCAGGTCATTTAGAATCTGTTCAGTTTCGTCTGGATTCAGATCTTGCCGATTTGCTAACAACAGTTGTGTTAGCGTATCTCGGTCAAACTGAAGCAGCCGATTGCCAAGCATTTCATAAGTTACATCTGGATCTGCCAACAGTGCTGTAAAGTCCTGTTGAATCTGATCTGAATTCAGCGCTTCCTTCGGAGCAGAACTGAGATAGGTTTCAACCTGATGGCGCAATGCTTGCGATCGCTCCTGTTCTTCTGCTACCTGAACCTGATCCAAAACTTCTCGACGAATTAGTTCTAGCCCATCAGCGATGCTATTAATTTGCTCAGGATTTAGCTCTTCTCGACGATTCAACACTTCCACAAAGTAAGGGCGGTTGAGCTGAGCAAGCTGTTGATGCACCAGTTCTGCATCTGCCTCTGGATCAAACAACACTTCTCGGAAACCGCGATCGAGGCTGTCCGGCTGGAGATACCAGGTTGGAGAATGGAGCAAGTAGTGTTCCACATCTGACCGAATCACCAGGGAAGGGGTAGATTGAGTCACTTGAGCAGCTACCTGCTGAGCCTGATTACCCACCTGCTGACTAAGAGAACTCAGCGACTTTTTCAAGGCTTCAGAACTCAGACCCGAAACACCACCTCGTCCCGTCAGCATTGTTACCAACGCACTCATTCCCAGTTCTAAAGTGCGTTCCCGTAAGCCTACACCTTGCTGAGCACCTTGCTGAGTTTCAGGTTGCTCATTTCTATGAGACTGTTGCTCAGAGGTTGATTCATCACTCTGGTGTCCATTGCCGTTTTCGGCAGGTTTGAGTCCTAGAATCTGTGTCAGGCGATCGCGCAGCTTACCCGATGCCAAATCTTCTGAGCTTGCCGATTGGATTAAATCAACCAATTCTGAACTTGCACCAGATAACAAACCTGAGCCACCTAATAAACTCAATGCCTGATTGGGTGGGTTCTTCAGATTGGGCTGAGGTAGCTGTAATGTCGAGATATAGTTCTCCAAGTTTTCGCGTAGCTGATTGGAAGACAGGGTCGATCGCAACTCCTTGCTAACGGCATCGACCGAGGCTTGTACCGTATTGGTGATCTGGCTACTTGCCGCCTGACCACTCAAGGCAGTCGCCACAGTTGCCATTACACCCTGTACACCCACACTGGCAGTGTTTCCCACAGTTCCTAAGAGGGAGGCGATCGCCTGCGAACTCAACCACAGCAGCAGTAAAAAATAGACCGACCAGATCACCACTGCAACAATCGCCCCTAACCCTGCCTGATGAATGAGCGTCAGCTTCACTGCCAAAAAGCAAGCAGCAAACAGAGCTGTATTGACAATAAAAACTGTGGCGCTGCCAACCTTTGCTTCAACTTTGCGAATCTTCTTTCCCCAACTTTTCTGATCGTCGTCTGTATCCGCTGGATTGATGCCAGCAGAAATTCCAGCCGCAATAGAGAGGTTGCTGAGCAAAAATTGAAAGGCAAACGCCATGACCACGCCTGCAATCAGGGCAATGAAAAACTGTGGTCCTGAAAGAAATGTGAGCGCCGAGTACTCATCCGGAGTAACCACCTGTCCTAATGACAGGTTAACGATTAAATGAGTGATTTCAGATTGTTGAAACATAAGTTGAAACACAAGTCATTTGTCACATCAAGAACTATCGGTCGTCAACTCATAACCAATAGCCATTGACCCGCAACCAATGACCAATGACCTCTTTCATAGCTTGTTATGCTTCTCATCCTAGTCAGGCGTTTTATAGTTGAAGTCCGTCTCTAGTTCCAGGCAGGTATCCTGCCAAAGAGTGAGACTGCACTGCGCTGGAAAGTAGTGGTGAGCACAACCCGATATTGATATGCGACCTAGCGGTGGGTTGCCCTCTAATGCAATCGGAATCGCTTTCTGGCAAGCTCAAATAACCAAGAGCGGCAGATATTGAATTAATATTATGTCTGATCAGCCTACAGATTTTACCCTTCGCACGGAAGTCCCTGATATTGCCCAGCCCTAGTTTTTGGAATTGGTATTATGGCTGAAGTCAGGAGAGTTATCATTACCGCTATGTCAGAGAAAAGCGTCAGCGTTTACCAACCGCCTCTTACCGATTTGCTTAGCTATGGGGGACTCGAACCAGCCAATCAGCCTTGGTTCGATTATGTGACAGACCTTGGATTAACTGAAACCCACATTGCCGAACTGATTCGGATGATGATAGATGATGAACTTTGGGAGAGCGACTTTGAGGGTTTCGAGTCTTGGGGTGTTGCTCATGCTTGGCGGGCATTGGCGCAGCTTAAGGCAGTAGAGGCGATCGCCCCTTTTCTATCTTTATTAGAGAAATATGAGGATGACGATTGGCTACACGCTGATGCACCCAAAGTATTTGAACTCATGGGTGAAGCGGCATTACCTAAGTTGACGGAATCTTTAGCCGATGCTTCATATCAGGAGTGGACTCGCTTTGCGATCGCCGAAGGGATCGGGCATATTGCGGAACATTATCCCGAATGCCGGGAGAACTGTATTGATGTGTTGGTTAAACAACTCGAACAGTATGCTGATAACGGGCAATCCTTGAACGGTATGCTGGTGTCGGCATTGATCAAGTTAAAGGCAGTAGAGGCAGCTCCTTTGATGGAGCAGGTTTACGCAGACAAAAAGATTGATGATATGGTGGCAGGCACTTGGGCAAGAGTTCAGGTTGATTTGGGGTTGAAGTCAAAAGCAGATTTCTCAGAAGAAGACTTTCGCCCTCAATTTGTCAAAAATATCCATGCGGCTGCCTTGATTCGGAATCCTGAATATGACTCCTATGAGGATTCAGGTCCATTGAGAGCCCCTGCAAATTGGGGAGTTTCATCAGAAGCACCTGCTAAATTCGGTGAGGGATTTTTAGAAGTGCCAAAACTAAGCGCTAAACCAGTTCAGGGATTTGGGCAGGCAAAATCTAACAAAAAAGGTAAAAAGAAAAAGTAGCTTATTCGGTTATGAATACGGCTGATTTTTTATTTCAACAGATTGCTATAGCCCCAATTGGAGGAGGTCTAGCGACAGAAATATCTGATTGAATGAGGCAGGTTTTGCAACTTCAACAGAGGGAATGTGATGAAAGCCAACAATCGCAGGTTTTGTCTGGGTGCGATCGGTCTAGTTGGGTTTGCCGGAATAAGTGTAGCGCTGGTGACCCCAGCGATCGCCCATTCTCCCCAACACAATCGCTATTCTGAGATTACACCTCAGTCCGAAATACTAGTGGCTCAGTCCAACAATGATATCGTTGATGTAGCTACAGCTAGCGATTCCTTCAACACCTTAATAGGATTGCTGACAGAACTGGGCATGGCAGAAGATCTGAGAGGCTACGGACGATTCACTGTATTTGCGCCCACCAATGCTGCCTTTGAGGCAATTCCTAATGACGTTTTGCAAGCATTGGCAGGCGATCGCGAACTGTTGGCACAGGTTTTGGCTTATCACGTTGTAGCGGAAAGAGAGCCTTATTCTGTAGATGACTTCTCTGGCTCACAGTCACTCAGAACGTTGGAACGCAGCGAGATCACCGTCAGCAGAAGAGGACGCAGCCTTTCAGTGAACGGCATTGATGTCATTGAGGCAGATATTGAAGCTTCCAATGGAGTCATTCATGTCATCGATCAGGTATTGATTCCTGAAAGTGTGTTGTCACAAATTCGATAAACCGACCACTCATTTTGAGGATTGGGATTGAGATGCCAGATATCAGTGAAGTTTCTTACGCCAATATCGAAAAAGCTGCCAGTTGTTTGCAGGGCACAGCCAATAAAACTCCCGTGCTAACCTCTAGAACAGTTAACCAACTTACCGGAAATCAAGTTTTCTTTAAGTGCGAAAACTTCCAGCGGACGGGTTCTTTCAAGTTTCGGGGAGCCTACACTGCTCTGTCACAACTTCCCGCAGAGCAACAGCAGCGAGGGGTTCTAGCCTACTCATCTGGCAATCATGCTCAAGCGATCGCCCTCTCTGGCAAACTTCTGGGAATTCCCACAACTATCGTGATGCCTCAGGATGCTCCTGCCGTGAAGCAAGCTGCTACTCGTGACTATGGCGCAGAAGTGATTCTCTACGACCGACATGAAACAACCCGAGAGGCGCTGTCTCAGCAAATAGCAAGCGCTCGCCAACTCACCATCATCCCTCCCTTTGACCATCCTCATGTTGTTGCTGGACAGGGCACTGCCACCAAAGAATTGCTTGAAACCGTTAGCGATTTGGATCTGCTACTGGTCTGCTGTGGAGGCGGTGGCTTGCTGTCGGGGTCGGCGATCGCGGCTCATACCCTCTCCCCTAACTGTCGAGTGATTGGGGTTGAACCAGCCTTGGGCGACGATGCCGTCCGTTCCTTTCACAGCAAAACCTTGCAAACTGTTCACAACCCCGCCACGATCGCGGACGGAGCAAGAACTCCTTCCCTCGGCAAAATTACCTTTCCGCTAGTGATGCGCTACGTTCACGATATCGTTTCTGTGCCTGACGAAGCGCTCCTACGAACTATGTTTTTCCTTTGGGAACGGCTCAAAATCGTCGTCGAACCCACCGGAGCCTTAGCCGCCACTGCTCTGTTAGAAGGCATTGTCAAAGCAAAAGATTCTCGCATTGGCGTAATTATCAGCGGTGGCAATGTCGATCTTCAGCAGATTAGCGAATTGCAGCGGCTTTCAAAAGGATGAGTGCCCCTGACTCCCTACACCGTCGTCGACGCTGTCTCTAGCCAATCAAAAATTTTGTCGAGCTGTTCTAGCGTCACTAGCCCATATTGCCACAGCACCATTGGCAACAGGTTAGGGATTTCCTCGTCGTGGCGCAGCGCGATCGCAATTCCATTCGCAGGAATTGCCAACTCTTCCTGGAGGAACTGAATCAATCGGTTTCGCAACGTCGGTTTCATCGATTTAGCTCGACTCCCTGAGTCGGAGTGCAGGATGTTATCAGATTAAATGGGGTAAGGGCGATCGCACCTCCCTCCTCCGTCTCATCTGATCGGGTGATTGAGCAGAATTTCTAAACCTTTTTGCCCCTCAACCATTCCCAGAGCTTAGTCCGCAGGTGTGAAAACAATGTGACAGCTCTGAGGCAAATCTGCTGTTTCTCCTACTGCAATATGGCTTTGCGGCGACAGTGTGTGTCTTTCAAGTGTCATCGCTTAAGGGACACTTGAACAAAGTGTCACGCGATCGCCATTCTCCCCGTAGCAGGGTTCTATATTAGTAACTGTGAGGAGTGAACTGAATGACGAAGCCCCTGGAGTCGAAACATGGCAAGACGTCCGGGGGCTTTTTCAATGGAGAGCGATCGCGTGAATGTCCGAAACTTGCTGTTGCTTCTGCTTCTGGTCGTTCCTGGAATTGCCAGCTTTGGTCTGGGGGCTTGGTGGGGCGTTAACGATTTTATAGCTTTGACGGAAGCAAACCAGCAGTTCGATCGGCTGGTTCGTCAATCAGCTACTCAGGAAGAATTGTTTATCGCAGCGCATCGAGAAAACACTCATCGAATCAATGTCGGGTTTGACGGCACCTGGATGCTGTTAGGCGGCATTTGGGCTGGAATTGGTATCGCTGCGATGGGGCGATCGCGTTAAACGATATGAATTAGGCGCAAATGTAAGCCTACAATCTGAATAGGGACCTGAAAAGCTGTCAGATCCTCTAGAGGTGTAGGTCATGGTTACTCAAGTCACGTCCCAAGATTGGCGACTGATCATTAAAGCCTTTGAGCAGGCGATCGGTAAAAGCGGCGTAATTCAGAAGCGTGAAGAACTGCTGGTCTACGAATGTGACGGGCTAACCAGCTATCGCCAGCGCCCTGCCGTGGTCGTCCTGCCTCGCACCACCGAGCAAGTCGCCGCCGCCGTAAAAATTTGCACTCAGTACAACGTTCCCTTCATTGCGCGAGGTGCTGGCACAGGGCTATCAGGTGGTGCTCTGCCCATCGAAAACTGCGTCCTCATCGTCACCGCCCTGATGCGCCAAATTCTCGACATCGACCTGGAAAACCAGCGCGTTGTCGTTCAACCCGGTGTGATCAACAACTGGGTGACGCAGGCAGTTAGCGGCTCCGGCTTTTACTATGCGCCTGACCCTTCTAGCCAGATCGTTTGCTCAATCGGCGGCAACGTCGCTGAAAATTCTGGTGGCGTTCACTGCCTCAAATATGGCGTTACGACCAACCATGTACTGGGACTCAAAGTTGTCCTGCCTGACGGCTCCATCATCGATACGGGCAGCAAAATTCCTGAAATGCCAGGGTATGACCTGACAGGACTATTCGTTGGCTCCGAAGGCACACTGGGCATCGCCACCGAAATCACCCTGAGAATTCTCAAAGCACCCGAAGCCATTCACGTCTTGCTAGCAGACTTCACCAGTGTCGAAGCTGCCGGACAAGCCGTTTCGGACATCATCAGTGCTGGAATCATTCCCGCTGGCATGGAGATGATGGACAACTTCAGCATTAATGCGGTAGAAGATGTCGTCGCCACAAACTGCTATCCCCGCGATGCCGAAGCAATTCTGCTAATCGAAATCGATGGGTTAGAGGTAGAAGTTGCCGCAAATAGTGAACGCGTCGAAGCCATCTGCCGCCACAACGGAGCCCGCAGCATTCGCACTGCCACTGACCCAGCGGAACGCTTAACGCTCTGGAAAGGGCGCAAAGCCGCTTTCGCTGCGATGGGTAAAATCAGCCCTGATTATTACGTTCAGGATGGCGTAATTCCGCGTACCAAATTGCAGTATGTGCTAAAGCAAATTGAAGAGTTGAGTGAGAAACATGGGTACAAAGTGGCAAACGTGTTTCACGCAGGTGACGGCAATTTGCATCCACTGATTCTTTATAACAACTCGATTCCCGGTCAGCTAGAAACCGTGGAGGAACTGGGTGGTGACATTCTCAAACTTTGCGTAGAAGTTGGTGGCAGCATCTCTGGAGAACACGGCATCGGAGCCGACAAGCGCTGCTATATGCCCAATATGTTTAGTGAGACCGATCTAGAAACCATGCAGTGGGTACGTCAAGTGTTCAACCCGCAAGGTCTGGCAAACCCTGAGAAAATCTTCCCCACTCCTCGCACCTGCGGCGAAGCGGCAAGAACACAGGCGCAAGGGCAGTTCCCAGATGTAGAAAGATTCTAGTTAAGGGGTCTCTCCTACACTGCTGTAACACAATCTATGTTGGCTGAGAATTTTCACATAGGGCTAGTTGCGATCGCCTCTTTACGCTCAACTTGACGAACAAAATCAAGCACAATCGATGTAAATTTTTCGGGATACCAAAGTCCCCATTCATGAAAACCTTCTTCTACAACAGTGAGGCTGGCATCTGGAATCGTTGCAGCCATCTCTCGGGCTACATCAAGTGGTGTAGTTAAGTCTTTCTCCGACCACAACAACAGACAAGGCGCTTGAACTTTCGGCAACAGATGTTTGAGATCTCCGTGTAATGAAAGGAGTAATGCTTGAATTACGTTGCCCGTATTGAACAAAAGATTGTGTGAAAAGACTTGAGGAATATCAAATAGTTTCAATTCCAGCTTTGGCAAAAGGAACTGAGCGGTCATTTCAAAAGCTCTGCGCGGTATGATTTCTAGGATAGATACAGAGGGAACACCTGTGCTATCCACAAGAACCAAACTTTTTACTCGATTGGGAATAAGAGTAGATAAAGTAATTGAAATTCCTCCTCCAAGTGAGTGTCCTACTAAATGCACTTGTTGAAGATTTAGGGCGTCAAGAAACGAAAGCAGCAATTGAGCGTAGCTGTCATAATCTGGAATAAGCTTTGAATAGGATGAGCGGGCAAAACTAGGCAGGTCAGGAGCTATCACGGCGTGTTGCTGCGCCAGCAGTTGTAGAATTTCGTGATAAGGCTCAGCGGAGATTCCCCAACCGTGCAAAAACACGATGGGTGTTGAATTCGACTTTAACCCACCTTGTGTATAGGAAATTCTGCAATCATTCAAATCAATGTGATGATTGCTCAGTAGAGATTGTGACGTTGAAGCCTGGTTGAACATGTGCCGATCATTACTTGCCAACTTCAAAATCTTAACAAGTGTTAATACTTGTGGAGACTTTCTAAAGAGATATAAGCGTTGCTGCTGATAGTAATTTTGAATTAGGGCGATCGCACTAATTCAAGAATCCACCCGTTACATCAACCAGTGAGCCATGAAATGCAGTTGCGTCATCAGATGCTAAAAACATGACAGCCCGTGCCATTTCTTCTACGGTATTGGTGCGTCCGATTGGAATCGCGTTTGATCCTTCCTCAAAGGAAATACCACGCTGTTCTCTTGCAAAGCGCAACATTGGTGTATCTACGCCTCCAGGAGAAATGGAGCTAATCCGAATGTTGTCTCTGGCATATTCTAAGGCTGCTACTTTTGTGAGTCCCAGCAAAGCATGTTTGCTCACACTGTAAGGTCCAATTTCTGTGAACCCCTTGTGACCTGAAACCGAAGCAGTGTTAACGATACAGCCACCGCCCTGCCTTAGCATGTAAGGAATTTCGTATTTGAGTGAGTAGAATACCCCAACCGCATTTGTATTCAGCGTATCTAAGAAATCTGCGGTTGACTGTTCATGCAGCCTAACGAGTTCTGGATTCACAATGCCTGCGTTATTAAATGCAATATCCAAACGGTCGTAGGTTTGGACACAGCTATCAACGAAGGCTTTAACTTCTTCCTCGCGTCTCACGTCAGCCCGCATGTAAGTTGCCTCGCCGCCGAATTCCCTGATGCGAGCTTCGACCTGAGTTCCTAGATTCTCACGCCGACCACAAAAGAAGACTTTGGCACCTTCTTTAGCAAAGGCATAGGCGGTTCCTTCACCGATTCCTGATGTAGCTCCCGTAATTAACACAACCTTGCCTGCAAACCTGCCGTTAGGGTTGGTAGCTGATGCAGGTTCAGGTGGGGTTTGTGTGTTTGCCTGAGCTTTTCCGCTCACCACTGCTGTTGTCAGCCCAGCAATGGCAGCACCACCGACTACTATCTGTCGCCGAGTCAATCCTTCTGTAGATTTTGGGTGGCGATCGCCTGCATTAATATCAGAATTCACAAACTGGTTTGACATTTTTACAAGATATCCAAGCTTTTCTAAACTTTCCCTTTCGCAGGATACTCAATCTAATCAGTCCTGTCTTGTAGATTTTTGCGATCTTGTAAACGATATTGCCCTGGTGTGGTTTGAACGAAACGCTTAAAGTGATGGGTCAGGTGGCTCTGATCGACAAACCCTGTATCGGTCGCAACTTGCTGAAGTGAAATTCCTTGGGAAATCAGAATCTTGGCACGGTTGATCCGAATTTGAGACTGATATTGTTTTAGAGAGATACCAACCTCAGCCTTAAATACGCGACTGAGGTAATACGAACTTAAACCTGCAATTTCTGCTAAACGATTGAGGGTGACATCTTCCCCATAGTGGTTTTGTAGATATTCGCGCACTCGCTGGGTAGCTTTCCGTTCGCTGCCGGTCAGTCTTAACTCCACTGCAGCATTAGTATGATTGACAACTAATTGCGCTATCAACGATTGCAGCAACGAATCCTGTTCTAATCTTGAAGTCAGCCCTTGTGTCGCTTTATGAAACTCTAAATAGTGCTGTGCAAGCTCGACATTCAGAATAATGGGCTCTGCGAAAAAGGGGGTGTTTATTTCCTTTTCTGCCACATCTGAAGCGATCGACGTGGCAGCATTAGAGCTGATGTACAACATTCGAAATGTAGCAGCAGTCTGACGATCTTCGATGTCACGCCCTGTGTGCATTTCTCCTGGATGGATCACGCTAAGACTATTGGTAGGCACCCAATAGTGAGTGCCTCGATAGTAATATTCGCCAGGACAGTCAAGACTCAAGCAAAACTGGTATTCGTCGTGACAGTGTTCCGGCAGCCACTCTGGAGGACACGGAGCATAGCGATAAAACTCCAGAAGAATATCTTCAAACAACCACCCTTTAATCGTATGTTGCATTGAATTATGCGATCGCTCCTACATATCCTGGAAGGACTCTGTCTTTGAATACTGACAACTGAGCTTGCTGTGATTGTCCCATAGCCAATTTGGCAAGCTACTTATTATTTAGACAGAAACTTCCTGTATAACACGCCTGTTTAGGTGGTTGGGTAGACAATCAAGATTCAAATTAGGGTCGTGTTCGTTGCGGATAAGCAAACGCACCAGCCCATCATGCTTGAATATTCAACGATTATTCTGGTTGTGACTACACATAATTAAAGGTGCGTCATGACGCACCCTACAAGATAGCGATCGCACTGTTCCGGTTTAGCGATTTGTTAGCTTATATGAACTACTATTGGTCATTTGGATTAATAACATAACAGCCAATTCACGTTGGATGGTCCTCAACAAGCATCCCAGCTTCTACTTTTCTTAATAGCCATAATATTAAAATATCTCCACCTGCTACCAGCGTAAAAAATAAGCCAAAGGTCAGGAACAAACTATTACTTGTCAATATTCCCAAAAATGCAGGTAATAGACCTAAGAGTACTCCCGGCATAGCTACTCCTAGCTTATAAGCTCCTACGTCCATCGGCTCTTTACAATGAGCGTATAGCATGAGTGCTTTCCAGTTGACACCATACTTGATTGCACTTGAAGGCTTATTTCCCAAAAACCTCCAAGTCAATCCGTGTATCAATTCATGTACGATAAGCCCTGCAAAATAACTCATAAGGCAAAGAATAGGATGCCTAGAGAGGTCACTAATTCCAATGAGAAAATGCTGCCATCCCCACCTATAAATATAGATTGCAAACAGCACTACTACAAACGGCAAAGCAGAAATTAGGACATAACGGTTACCCTGGCTCATTGAAACTGACATATCTTTTTTTATATCTTTCTTGTTGCTAAATGTCGACAAGTAACTTTGCAATTACGTCTCAATTCGAAACTTAAGCTGGCTAACGTCTGGTCGGGGTAGATTTCTAGGGTGTGATTCATAGCCACGGCGAAACTACGCCCCGTGTCAGAAAACCCGTACGCCCGAATCTCGTAGTCCTCCGCCACCTTAACGCACCCCGCTGAATGAGACTCAATGTACACCGATTGATGCGGAGGCGAAAGGACAACGCCGGTAATCGGCCAATCTGGTGCGACCAACTCTAAGCTCCATCTGGCGGACGTGCAGCGCGGTAGCCCGCCGCCATGTAGCCCGGACAAACGCACGAGTTGCCTCTCGATAGCACCGATGCCGTAGGCTACTAAGCGGACATCATCATACCAAGCAACGTCGCTGGCAGGCTCGGCGTAATCCCTATCCGTTCGCTCACCGCTCAGGCAGTCGAACAGACCTCTACATTGAGAAGAAACCACAAGCAGCCAGTCCGAGCCTTCAGCGTACCCAACCTCTGTGAGTCCATTAACGGCATGAGTGGATACACGCTCCCAAGGTTAGGAGGGGGCTGCACCTTGAGAGCGCGTAACCTGCCATTTAACTTGCGAGTATGGTCGTTCATAAATGGAAAGCCGCTTAATGTTCCCGTTCACCCGCCGCTAGTAACTTTTTGGCACAACCATAACCTTGATAAAGTCGGCGTGCAACAGGATGTTAGCCCTCTGCTCAGAGCATAAACCTCAGCTTAACTCCTTGTAGTTTGACTGTATCAAGCGGTAGTAAGTTTGGGTTAGTTTAAGCCAAGCATATATAGAGAAACCTGAAAGTAAGCCTCCCCCTACTAAAATAATCAGTGTATATATCAATTTCTGCCCAATGCTGAGAAATTGAAGTTGTATCCAGATAAATATAGTCGCGAATATAGCGATGAGAGCAAAATTGAGAGATGAAGCTCTGACAATTCTTATTCTTGAGCGTGTGTACTCAAATTGATTGTTTAAATACTCATTTTCCTTACCCAACGCAAATCTTCTGATAGAAGGACGAGCTATATCTGGAAGTATCTGCTTACCAATTTGTTTATTCCACTTATTAAAAATAGTGTCCGCAAGTCTATCAATAATTATGCCAATGGCATAAGCAAAGGAAAGTACGAACACTGTGAGCAAAGCAGACCAATCACCAAGGTTTTGTAGCTGTTGAGTCTGTAACCAACCATATCCTGAAATACTTAGAACTAGCAAAAAGACCCAGGTGCTACCCTGTAGACCCGTAATCAGCAGTTCGATGAATAGCAATGTCGTGTTCATGACACTTGGACTTTACGAAATGAACATTGTCTAAGTTGATGCTGGGCGTTGCACAATGGATGAATGATCATCTCAAAGCAGGCACTTGTCGATGCTTCAAGTAGTAAATCAACAAGCGAATCGATGCCTGAAGCATCTCAATTGACTTGGAATAGC
>NZ_JACJPC010000102.1:0-108104 GCF_014695875.1 Leptolyngbya sp. FACHB-541
CGTCTAACAGCATTTCAGGCCCTCCAGAGTCAGCAGGGTTAGCATAATAGCAGAGTTGTTCCCGTACTCTACATCTCTAGAGTGACGGGTATGCTATTTTCCCGCAAGTCCCTAAATCACTGCTAGCATCCGTGTTGTAATACCCTCCTAGTTCAACGCTCCAGAGGAAGTCGTCAAATTCTGTTTGGAGTTTGACGGCGTGAGTGAGGTAGGAGGATTGCGGGTTAGGGAGGGCTTGGGTGGCTTGATCAAGGTCGAGTAGAGCTTTGATGAATAGGGCATAGTCTTCGGACTGAGCTAAGACTGCTGGTTTGCCGTTGTAGTTGAGCCGCTGGAAGCGATCGCCCACCCGTTGATGATTCAAAATAAAATCGGCTGCTTGACTCGCCAATTTCAAGTAATCCGGCTTTTGTAGCACCGCAGCGGCTCTTGCCAGTCCTGAAATCATCAGGCTGTTCCAGGCGACGATTATTTTTGTATCTGTCACTGAGGGAATGCGTCCTGCCCAGTTTTGGGATTTGGCTTCCTGGTTGTTTTGAGCAGGCGGGAAGGTAATTACGGTTTCCGGCAGTGCGCCATAGCGGACAGCAAATAGCTTCTTCAGAATTAGCTCTGTCGTGTCGCTGAGTTGTCGGTTGGCGACGTTGCAATACATTTTGTCCTTCAAAATTGCCATCGGCAGTGATGGTAAACTGCTCTGCTAGTTCATTCAGTTCCGCTTCACTGAGCAATTCTGATAGGTCTTGGTAGTGCCAGACGTAAAACACGCCTTCCTCTGGTTCTAGATCAGAGGGAGTGACGAAGCTGTCAGCATCCTGAGCGGCGTAGAAATAGCCTTGAGGGGAAGTCATTTCTCGCTTCAGCCATTCGACGGTTTGGGCGATCGCCCGCTCAAAGGCAGGTTCCTCAAACCCAGCCCCCCAAAGGTTTGCTAGATACTCAACAATCTGCCCGTTGTCGTAGAGCATCTTTTCAAAGTGGGGCACTGTCTAGGTCGAGTCAACGGTATAGCGATGAAATCCGCCTGCAACGTGATCAAAAATTCCACCTAGTGCCAGGTCTAGCCCTCGCTGCTGACAGGCTGTAGCTGCATCATATCTAGAGTCGGCAAAATGAAACCGCACGCCTCGCAAAGCTGCTTCGGCGTAGGGGATCATAGGGAAACTGTTGCCCATGCCTCTAGAGCTAAGAATTCCAGCGCTGTACTCCAACCCTAGCCGCAGCAGATCTTTTCCGAGTTCACCTGCCGCCGACTGCACCGCTGCACTCTGTAAATTTGCCAGGATTTCTGCTTTGACAGACTCTACTTTCTCCGTCTCGCTGTCATAAAAGCGGCGAATGGCTTGAAGCACCTGAAGGAATCCCGGTCGCCCGTACTTTGCCTCCAGCGGAAAGTAGGTGCCCCCATAAAAAGGCACGAGATCGCCTGGAGTGAGAAATATATTTAACGGCCAACCACCTTGCCCGACCATCATCTGCAGTGCTTGCATATAGATGCTGTCGAGGTCGGGACGCTCTTCCCGATCTACCTTGATCGGTAGGAAGTTAGCATTCATATAATCGGCGATCGCCTCATCCGAAAACGCCTCGCCCTCCATCACCGTGCACCAGTGGCAGCTAGAGTAGCCGATGGACAAGAAGATCGGTTTGTTTTCTCGCTTTGCCGTCTCCAGGGCTTCATCGTCCCAAGACCACCAGTTGATTGGATTTTCGGCGTGTTTGCGGAGGTAGAGGCTCTGTGCCTGAGCAAGACGATTTGGCATGGGGGCAGTTAGAACTCGTCGGGGGTGTCTTTTCCGAGTCTAAGAAATTTGACTCAATTCAACATGCATCCGACTTTGCTTGACACTATCCCTTTAAATTAGGCATTATGGTTAACTGGTTGTTTACTTGCTCGGATCAGGTTCTTCAAAGCCTTAAAACTGGTGTTTAGCTGAGAGATATAAGCCAGTTACCTGTACGGCATCCATTAGGACGAATTTTATGGCTTACGCAATTATTGAGACGGGCGGCAAACAGTTACGGGTTGAGCCGGGTCGCTTTTACGATGTCGAGCGCCTTGCAGTTGACGAAGATGAGCAGGTCACAATCGAGCAAGTTCTGTTTATCGATCAGGACGGAGATGCTTCCGTGGGTCAACCTCTAGTTGAGGGTGCCACAGTAGAAGCAACTGTGCTACGTCATCTGCGGGATCGCAAAATCATTGTCTACAAGATGCGTCCCAAGAAGAAAACGCGCAGAAAGCAAGGACATCGTCAAGAACTAACCCGCTTGATGATTCACTCCATCAGCTTGAATGGTTCTGTCATCGCAGGTGACAGTCCAAAGGCAACTTCTTCTAAAGAGACTGCTTCTAAGAGCGCTGAAGTTGAAGCAGATGCAGCAGAGGAAGAGGCACAGGATTCAGAATCCTGATAGCCCTTTAGTCTCTGATTTGCTTACGGGAAACTGGTTCGCCAGTTAAGCTTAAGTTAGATAAATACGTGTAGATAGCGATCGCAGGAACGATTATGGCTCATAAGAAAGGAACAGGTAGTACCCGTAACGGTCGTGACTCTAATGCTCAACGCCTGGGAGTCAAGCGTTATGGCGGACAGGTTGTCAGAGCAGGAAACATCTTAGTGCGTCAACGTGGCACTAAAGTTCATCCCGGTTCAAACGTAGGTCGAGGCAACGACGACACGCTGTTTGCTCTGATTGATGGAGTCGTCACATTTGAGCGTCGGGGTAAGAACCGCAAGAAGGTAAGCGTTTACCCAGTTGCAGTTTCCGAACCCGCAGCAGTATCAGCATAGGCTCGCGTAGTAAATACACTCGCGTAGCAAATACAATTCGATCAAGTCCGAGTCTGTCATGTCCTTTCATGGCAGACTCGGACTTTTTTATAGGTTGATGGCGATCGCTAAAATTCATTACATTTATGCAAACTATCCGGATGGGAACGTGAAGGGCAAGAATTCAGGAATTTATGGGTGAAATCCTGAATCTTCATTTACCTCTACCCGAACAAAAATGTTTGCAAACTTTGTCAGCAGCGCTTTACGGAACGACCTAGATGCCAACCTTGAATTTTGTGTACGCAATGCCCTAGCAACCGGAGAACTGTCTCCCGCTACCCATGCTTACATTCAGCAAGTAAGTGGCACAGCCAATTTGACAAGGCGCGATCGCACACTTCTAGCTATCTTGAAAGATGCAATCCGAGACGGTTGTGTGCAGCAGGTAGAACCAAATACTCAACCTTAATACTCAACCCTAGTGTTTCACTTTCCACATACAGCTTGAAATCAAATTCGTAGTGATATGAGCCACGATGGGAACCAGCAAGTTTCCTGTTTCTAGAGCGCTGATTCCCAGTACGCCCCCAATAACTGCCGCCCAAATGACGTAAGCCCACTGCTGTGAACCGCTGTAGTGAAGCACTCCAAAACAAACGCTAGAAACAAAAACCCCAAAAGGATTTAGCCCGATCGCAGGCAACATCACTCCACGAAACAGCAATTCCTCGCTTAAACCGGGCAGCAACCCCAGCCAGATCAAATCAAACCAAATTAATGGTTTAAGCACCAATTCTAGATAATAATCGGCACTCTTTTGATAGCTAGACCAGAGGCGATAAACAATCGCACTAGCGGTCGTGATCCCCAATCCTATCCCCAATCCTATCAGTAAGGCATTGACGGATAGATTTACCGCTAACAGGGAAACAGAGTCAAATAGTAGCCACAGTCGGGCGACAAGCAACAAAATGATAGCTGTCACCGCCATTGCTACCAGGATTTGCACACGGGTTAGAGACTCTACAGTTGGGTCTTGAGGAAGCTGCTCAGTCACAATAGATAGAAAAATTAAGAAAGTTGAGTGCTTACAAAGATAGAGTTTGCGAAGAACGTCTTTTCTATTTCAAATCTATTTCAAACGAAATCTATTTGAAGCAAAATCGCTCAACCCAATGACTTTACTCGCAGTACTCGCAAGATAGCGCAAGATCAGCCAGTTGGGACTCAAAACCAGGATTCAGAAAGTTTTCTTCTTAGCAATTTTTCAATCTGTTACGGGTAATAGACCTACTTTTCAAAGCAGCTCTATTGAGCCCATTTGAGGTTGCAAGGCAGCGGGGCTGATGCCAGCTCGATGGGACACCAGTACACCTAATGCTTCCAGATAAGAATTGACCTGAAGGGCTGAAATTCCTAAAGCGTCTGGATAAGACTGCATCCGAGTTTTGTTATCGTGAACTGCAATGATCTGGGCAGTGTGACTCAGACTGAGAACAGCGCTGCCACCACAGGCACTCGACGGAACAATCAGCGCATCCACCTGATCTGCCCACAGGTGATCGGGTTGAGCTAAGGATTGGGCTGAGGGTTTCACAAACTGTGGGGCACGGCTCAGACCCACTAAAACGCAGGGTAGGAAGGTGTAACCCAACTCCTCGGCAGCTGAGCGTGGAGACACCTTTGGGTCAAGCGGCAGGGGAGAAAGGGCCGGAGCATGGGCACAAGGGATGTGGAAGGTTCGTACTACCAGATGGCTAATCACTGCCTCTGCACCTGCCAGGGGGTCAACGCCCTGACCGTGACGATAGGCTTGCAAGGCTTCACTTCCTGTGTCATCGGGAAACCGAGCAACGACAGCGATCGCCTCTGCACCTGCCTGTTTGATCAACTTCTCCGTTGCTCGCAGCAAACTATCTGGATGCTGAATCGTTCCCCAAGTTGCGCCAGAGGCAGCCTGACGTAGCTCTACCCCCAATGGCATATCAGTCACAACATAATCAGTCAGAGATAGACCTAGTGTGGCTCTAGCGGCATCTGCAACTTGAAGGTGCCTTAGCCGCAATTCTGGTTCAATTCCCTGATCCAAAACCAACCCTACTCGGTTTTGATGGACGGGTCGCAATCCCCAGTTGCCTGCTGCAAACTGATCTAGCCCATACCCCTCTACATAGAAAGCGTTGGGTAAGGGCCAGTAAAGCTGTGCGCCATTGAGGACATTAGGATGAGTAATCAGGCGATCGCTGACCTGGGCGATCGCCCGAGCCACGGGCAGTGCATCCCCTGCGTATCCCCCAACAGATGCCCCGATCCCTGTCGGAACAATTAAAACAGTCGTATACAAACGCTGGCTCAAACAATCAGCCCTGTTGCGCTAGAGTTACATCCTCTGTCGTGACAACTGCTTCAACCCGTACCTTTTGGGTTGCTACATCTACAGCCGTCACAGCCCAACGCAGCGGCTCTCCCCGCTTTTGCAGCTCAGCCTCAATAGCTCGATGCATTTCAACAGGCGATTCTTGAATCGCAACCTCGGCGTCAATAAAATGAGTCGTCATATAGCTAGATCAACTGAATGAACTGAATTGAAAGATGAGTGAGTCAGCCGAGCCAATTATTGTCGAACGGTTACTCACTGTCAAATGTCGTTTACCATCCGTGTGCCATCGAGTAGCGATCAAACAGTCGGTCTACGACTGGTGATAGCAACTTATAGCAGCTACTTGCGCTGTTGAAACTGTCCAAACTGGAGGTGATAGACGACCTCTTCTTTTTCGGTCTCAATTTTTAGATCAGAACGAGGATAAGCTACACACAGCAGCGCATAGCCCTGCTCTCGGATCTCAGGACTGATCCCCATGCCGTCGCTTTGGTCTACCGTTCCTTCCAAAATTTGAGCCGCGCAGGTCGTACAGACTCCTGCACTGCAAGAATAGGGCAAATCTAGCCCTGAAGCCTGAGCAGCTTCCAAGATTGTTTGATTTTCGGGCACTGTCAGGGTTTTAGTTGCGCCTTGGTGGTAAATCTCGACAGTATGCGTCTTAGTCATAAATCATTAAATGGTCAGATTGAATTTTGCCTGTTGGTTGCGTCTTTTAAACTGCGGCTTCTCTATTCTTTCACGGAATTTCCAAGACTTGTCTTTATAATCCGTCCGTTAGGGTTTTAGACCTAGGGTTTTAGACTCGCATAAGCCAAGAATAGGCTGACTTAAATTTCAGCTCTTATGAACTTATAAATCTTAGATTTTTTGATAAAGAGTTCCACCAAAGAGTAGTCAAGAACGATTTGGCAGGCATATAATTCGGGCAAGTCGTAAGTAACTTTAGAGCGATTAACAGCCTATATTCTTGCTTTTTCTCTAGAAGCAGGCTTTTTTTCGCAAATTATCTCGCGTTTCAGCCAGGACTCAATACCGTGAAAGGATGAAGCCTACCTAGCTTGGTTCGCTCGAACGGTAGAGGGAGTTAGAGCTTTATTCTGCTTAAACTAATAGTTAAGTTATAAGCTCCAGCCGAGGTAGTTTAACGTCCTTCGAGTCCATTCATTCTATCGTGATGCTGCCCTACAAACATTCTAAGCTTCGTGTTCTTGTTGCTGATGACCATGAACTTGTGCGTTTTAGCCTAAAGCTGGCGCTACAAAGACAGCCTCATATTGAGTTAGTCGGTCTGGCTAGCAATGGTCAGGAGGCGATCGAGATGGTACAACAGCATCGACCCAATGTGGTAATTCTCGATCTCCAAATGCCGATTATGGATGGTCTAAGTGCCTCTAACCACATTAAAAGTCTGTATCCCAATGTCCAGATCCTTGCTTATTCATCAGTGAAAGATCCACAGGTGGAGGTGATGATTCAAACTGCTAAAATTGATGCCTTTTGTGAGAAGGCAGTACCGATTCAAGAGCTAGTTGATGTTGTTAATCAACTGGGTGAACGCGCTATTAATCGTTAACGCAGGGTCAAAAATATTAGAAAAGCACCATACTCTGCTAAATCTTTCAGCCTAAGGTTTGAAGGCTAAACTTCTTCAAATTTTAAGGTAGTATCCTTGAAGCATCAGGCGCGATCGCATTACAAGGCAGAAGTTATTTTGCTTGCTCTCTATATACCTGCGCTAATTCGTTAATTGATTCAAATTGATACTGTTCCTAGCAAAGCTGCATATTTTGGAGCCTAACTCGCGTAAACGGGTTAACCTCCAAAATATGCGGCTTTAAGCTTTAAGGGGAATTGAAATAACCTGAATTACGTTAATTAAGCTCACTTTCAGGAAAAGTTCGTTTGAATTCGTCAATCAGGTCGTCGATCTCTTCAAGTGCCTGATTAACGTCAATTCTCAACGTGCCTAAGTCTGGCTGTTCTAACAATCTCAGCAGAGATTCACGCTTACTTTCAATTAGCTTGATTCTTTCACGAAGGGTTTGGGGGTCTAACATCGATACTATTCTCCGCTGATGCTGTTCTGGGAATAAGTTGGATGCTTCTTTGAAAGAAGAACCTTTGGTAAAGGGCGATCGCCACATCAGGTTCCTAAGAAATCACATCCAGTGGTCATTGTAGCTGGGTTGCATTCATCCCGTCATTCAGAGACGATGAACAAGTGCATGGCAAACAACCGCTGAATTTATCTTAGGCTGCGAACTTACTAATTATGTTGCGTCAAGTTTCTCTAGGAACGTTAGGTTTAATTGTGGGCGGTATTTTATCTGTTACGGGGTTTGTGGCCTATTTCTCAGCCAATGCCACTCTAAATCTAGTTGGCTTCTTTTACGGCATTCCAATTTTGTTAGGCGGACTGGCGCTCAAAGCTGCTGAGCTAAAGCCTGTGCCGCTTGTTACTGCCTCACCGTCCGTTGTGGCATTACGAGAACAGCAGGCTACCTCGACTCAAAATCAGATTCGCAAAGATGTGACTCGCTTTCGCTATGGGCAAGAAGCGCATCTAGATAGCTCTCTGGAGCATTTAGGACTCAGTCCCACGGATGAAGAACGGCCTGTTCTCGAACGTTTGCGAGAGGAAGACATGGCAGGAGCCTATGCGCTGATTCTAGAGTTTGAGTCGCCGCTGATTTCGTTTGAAACTTGGCAGAAAAAGCAAGACAAGATGGAGCGTTTTTTTGGGCCGGGCTTACGGGTTGAGCTAACCCAGCCAGAGGAGGAACGGGTCGATGTAGCGCTCGTTGCTGCGACAGCCGAGCCCCCCACCCAGGCATAGTCTACTTCTCTAGACGCACTACGTACCATTGGAGAAATTCGTCTGGGCCGACATCCAGTTCACAAGAGGTTTCCATCAGGTATTGAGCCTGCGCGTCTACGCTATCGAACCGCTGTAAGTCTCTAGGCAAGTCGTCCTGCCGCTGTGCCAAAACTCCTTTGAGTTTTTCAAGTAGCTCTGCTGGCGTAAAAAACTGTTCAGGCTGGTTGGTTTCCAGTACGACATATGCGTCTTCCTGATACATGATTGGGTCTGGCATTTTGGCTCCTCTAAACTTCGAGGGTGTTCTTTAAAAATTTTGAGACGTGAAAACGAATCTTTCACGTCTCAAAATTTTTGTGGCTTCATCAATGCCTACTCATCTTCTGCAAAGACGTAGCGGTAGAGATCTTTGGGGTCAGGTTCGGGGCTATCCAATCCAAACTGCACCGCCTCTTCGATCGTTGCTTGAATGCGGCGATCGATTTCCTTTAGCTCGTCCTGATTAACCAAATTTTGCTCGATCAGGTGTGCCGCAAGTTTCTTGATCGGGTCGCGCGAAAACCAGAACTCTTTTTCGGCTTTAGAGCGCAGTTCGTCTGGATCTGCCAGGGAGTGTCCGCGAAAACGGTAGGTGAGCGCTTCGATCAGCGTCGGACCTTCGCCAGCACGGGCACGGGCAACTGCCTCTTGAGCGACAGCCCGCACCGCCAAAACATCCATACCGTCTACTTCCACCCCGTGCATTCCAAACACGCTAGCTTTTTTGTAGATCTCTGGCTGAGAAGTGGCTCGTTCGTGCGCCATGCCGATCGCCCACTTGTTGTTTTCCACCACGTATAAGATCGGCAACTTCCACAAAGCCGCCATATTCAGGCATTCAAAAAATTGACCGTTGTTGGCTGCACCGTCGCCAAAAAAGCAAGCTGTCACCTGATCAGCCGTGCGATCGCCCAACGCCTCTTTTCTATATTTAGATTGAAAAGCTGCGCCTGTAGCGACAGGAATTCCCTCAGCCACAAAAGCGTAGCCGCCTAGCAGGTTGTGTTCAGCAGAAAACAGGTGCATTGACCCGCCTCGACCTTTACTACAACCCGTCACTTTGCCAAATAGCTCAGCCATGATCTCACGGGGCGGAACTCCAGCACTGAGAGCATGAACGTGTTCTCGGTAGGTGCCGCAGACGTAATCATCTGAGCGCATCGACTTGATTACACCCGTCGAGACTGCTTCCTGCCCGTTGTACAAGTGGACAAACCCAAACATTTTGCCCCGATAGTACATTTCGGCGCACTTGTCCTCAAAGGTGCGCCCTAAAACCATATCTTCGTAGAGCCGCAGTCCTTCGTCACGGGTTACAGAGGTTGAAGCAGCCGAAATAACTGGTAATGTTCGTTCTTGAACCATTGATTTACAGTATCCTCGCGGAATAGCGCATTAATTCTTTATACCCTGACGGGTGGCTGATTTTAGAATGGGGATTAGAGGCTGAGGATTTAGGTGAAGAGTTGCGTGACCATCCTTCATTCGCGACATTTCTCTATCTTTCTCGATGTGCAATCTTCGTTTATATGCAATCCTCATTTATGTGCAATTTTAACTAGCCCTGCTCCCTAACCCCAAACCCCCAAGCCCCAAAAATCCAAGTTAACATCCCAACTGGGTAAAACTTATGTTAAATTTAGCCGTTTTTTGACTATGCTGAGGAGTAAATTTCTGCAAACGATGCCAGTTATGATAGTGACACTATCCTGATGGCACGTGATGCCCGTTTTAAAGGCATGTAGTGGTTGCTGATGGCTTGGATGCGATACCTTTATCTGATCGAGTTGCTCGTTGCTGGGGAAGTGGACTGTGCGAATTCCGCTCGACTATTACCGAATACTAGGCTTACCGATTCAGGCCACTGCTGAACAGTTGCGGCAGGCTCACCGCGATCGCGCGCTCCAGCTTCCTCGCCGGGAATATTCAGAGGCGGCGATCGCTGCCCGCAAGCAGCTTTTGGATGAGGCTTATGCCGTCTTGTCTGACTCCGACCAGCGGCGCGATTATGATGCAGGCTTTTTGGCAAAATCCTACGATTTGGAAGCGGGCAGAGTTGATGCGGCTGATGGGAATGTTGGGGGAACAGCGATCGCCACTGACCCTACTGCTGACCCTTACACTCCCAGCATTGAGATTCAAGACAGTGAACTGGTTGGCGCTCTGCTCATCTTGCTTGAGCTAGGCGAATATGAATTGGTGCTAAAGCTAGGTCGTCCTTACCTTAGCAGCGGCAGCGTTCCCCTTAAGAATGGACGGTTTGGCGAGCCCGATATCGTTTTAGCTGACATTGTGTTGACGGTTGCCTTCGCTTGCCTGGAACTAGGGCGAGAACAGTGGCAGCAAGGGCAATACGAAAATGCTGCAGAGTCACTTGAAACGGGACAGGAACTTTTGCTGCGAGAGGGCGTTTTTGCCAGCGTCCGGGGGGAAATGCAGTCTGACTTATTCAAGTTGCGCCCCTATCGCATCTTAGAGTTGTTAGCCCTGCCAGAGCATCACGAAACCGAGCGACGACAGGGGCTGAAGCTGCTGCGCGACATGCTGCAAGATCGAGGCGGCATTGATGGCACGGGTGACGACCAGTCAGGGCTAAACATTGACGACTTCCTGCGGTTTGTCCAGCAGTTGCGCGGTTATCTCACGGCAACTGAGCAGCAAACGCTATTTGAAGCCGAAGCACGTCGTCCTTCCGCAGTAGCCACCTACTTAGCAGTCTACGCATTGCTAGCAAGAGGATTTGCCCAACGTCAGCCCGCTTTGATTCGTCGAGCCAAGCTGATGCTCATTCGCCTGGGTGCCCGACAGGATGTGCATCTAGAGCAAGCGGTCTGTGCGCTGCTGCTGGGGCAAACTGAAGAAGCTAGCCGCGCTCTAGAACTGAGCCAGGAATATGAGTCGCTAGCCTTCATTCGCGAACATTCTCAAGGGTCGCCTGACTTACTGCCAGGGCTGTGTCTGTACGGCGAACGCTGGCTACAAAACGAAGTCTTTCCCCACTTTCGTGACCTGGCACGACAGCAAGCCTCCTTAAAGGATTACTTTGCCGATGAGCAGGTGCAGGCTTACCTGGAGGAATTGCCCAATGAGCCAGAACCCGCAAACCAGTGGACATCGGTTAAGACGGCTACTGTACCTTCCTATAGACAAACACCTGTCGGGCAGGCAGGCAGTATCTCTGATATTCGGACACGCACTGTTGGGCAAACAGTAGGGCAAACGGTAGGGCAGAATAGCATTTCGACTGCTACACCTGCGGCGACTGCGACCATCGACTCTAAAGCAGCCTACGCGGAGACAGGTACGAATGGGACAACGATGCCAGCAGCAGAGCGGGTTTCACAACTCTCACCAGACGCAAAAAACGGAAACGCCACTGCGAATGGGGGCAAGGGAGGGCGACCCCTTACGGGTATTGCTTCGCGATCGCCTTCTACCCCTAACCCTGCTGAGCGGAAGCGAGGGCTAATTTCAAATGGACTTTCATCCACTGAAGCAGAACTAACTCCAGCCCGCCGGATAGGAGGTAATCGCCGTCCCAAACTCGATCGCCTGCTATTCATCGCCGCGATTGGGCTGTTGAGTTTTGTTATTCTGGGATTTTTGCTTAGCCGAGTTTATGGCTTGCTGTTCAACCGAGGTCCCTCATTACAGGGAGAGCAGCTTCAAATCCAGATCAGTCAGCCACCCGTACCCATTCCAGAAGTAACGGCTGAAGCGCAAACGCCGAATGATCCGAATGCGCCGATGACTGAGGAAGTCGCCCAACAGGTGATTGCGACTTGGCTATCCACCAAGTCGCAGGCTCGTGGCTCAGACTATGCGATTGATCAACTCAGTCAGATCCTGACGGGAGAAGCGCTATCTCAACAGCAATACTTTGCGGAGGAACTACGGCAAACTAGCTCATATTGGGAATATGAGCATGAGATTGTCTCAGTACAGGTTGAGGGAGCCGAACAGAGTGGAGTCGGAAGCGCAACCGAAGGCGCAACCGAAGGAGAATCTAGTGCTACACCTGATGCATCCGCGGTCGGCAGCGCCAGCCCAACCGACACCGTTCCAGCGAGTAGTGCCAGTTCAGCCGAAGCTCAGATCGTGGCAGAGGTGTCTGAGGTCGGCGAACTTTATCAGAACGGTCGGGTTAACCTCAGCCAATCCTATGACAGCACGGTGCGGGTACGTTATGACCTGGTACGCCAGCCAGAAGGGTGGCGGATCGAAAGTATTGAGCAGCTTTGATTCGCGGGGCTTTTCTGAGTAAGCTACTTTGTAGCTGATATTCTGTATCTTTTACACGGCATGACAGATACCCTGTTTCAGGCTTACGTTCCGCTGCTGTTTTGGACTGGACTAGGGTTACTGTTATTTCGCTTTTTGCCTGATTCGCTGCCCCGTTTTTTGGGACGCAGCCTTTATTGGGTTGGTATTCCACTAGAAATTCTGGCTCTAGCACGGCAGACCAACTTTGCCGATCAGATTGGCTTAGCACCCCTGGCAACGATCGCCATTCTAATCTGCGGGTTAGTTTTAGCCTGGACTAGTCTTCAGATTGTCAGAAAAACTGCCTCTAACACGCGTTTGAATAGCGGTGAAACGGATGCTCCTGTACAGGAGGCGATCGCAGAAAAATCTCTACACGCGATCGCCACTTCCTCTATTACTGAACAACCCGCCGTCAATTTTTGGGAAGCGCGATCGCGTCAAGGCAGCTTCATTCTGTCATCCATGTTTGGTAATACAGGCTTTGTGGGACTGGCGATCGCCCCTGCTTTTGTCTCAGAGGATTATTTGGGCTGGATTGTGTTTTACAGCATTACCCACAATGTAGTCGGCACCTATGGAATCGGCGTGTTTCTGGCAAGCTATTTTGGGCGATCGGTGCATCAAATTAGTTGGCGCACCCTGGTTCGAGATATCTTAACCGTGCCGTCGCTCTGGGCATTCACAGTGGGATATCTGACTCGTGCGGTCGAGTTACCTTCCATCCTGGAGTCAGGGCTGCATTCCTGTATTTGGGTAATTATTCCAACCGCGCTGCTGCTGATGGGGATGCGGCTAAGCCAGCTTCAGGGGTGGAACAGTTTACGGCTAGCACTGGTGTCAGCCGTTCTTAAAGTGTTTGTAGTTCCGAGTTTAGTCGGTTTAGTCGCTACGCTAGCTGGATTGTCAGCCGAGCCACGACTGGCACTGGTGCTGATGTCAGGAATGCCAACAGCCTTTGCCGGTTTAATCTTGGCTGAGGAATATGAACTCGATCGCGATCTGATTGCGAGCAGCATTGTTCTAACAACAATTATGCTGTTTGTGACGATCCCCATTTGGCTATTTTTATTTGGCGATCGCCCTATTTTCTAAAGCAATCGAAACCTTAAACGTAACGATCTATGACAGAAGTTTATCGTGATCCCGTTCAGATAAACTTTCCTAACTAAGCGATTATGCCAAGTTAGGGTCGGGTTAATCTGAAGGTATAGCAGGAGACAGAAACTCCATTTATCAAGCTACAGACCAAACACAGATCTATTTCATGCATCAGCGCTTCAGCACCATTTTGCTGAGATTAGGTTTCTGTCAGGCTATTTAATTTGCAGTTAGGTTTGCTTCGTTTCAAATAGGCAGTGAAATAAATTCCTGCCTCACTTTCTGTACCCATTTTATTTAGAACGGGAGTGAGCATCCTATGAACGAAAGAGTATTTTCTGGCTCACGAAATGTGGCGATCGTCGGTCCCTATCTCAGCGGTAAAACCACACTATTAGAGAGTTTGCTATCAGTAACGGGAGCAATTTCTCGCAAAGGCAGGGTGGTTGATGGCAACACCGTCGGGGATAGCACTGCTGAAGCCCGCGATCGCCAGATGACTGTAGAAGTTAATGCCGCCAGTACTGAGTACGGCGGCATTAATTTTACGTTCCTCGATTGTCCAGGTTCGGTTGAGTTTGCTCAAGAAACTTACAACGCTTTGATTGGTGTGGATGCAGCGGTCGTTGTGTGTGAACCGGATTGCGATCGCGTCCTCAACCTTTCCCCCCTATTTCAATTTTTAGACGATTGGGAAATCCCCCACCTGATTTTCCTCAACAAGATGGATCGCGCCCACTCCAACATTGCCGAAGTGCTTCAGGCATTGCAGTCAGTTTCCAGCCGTCCATTGGTGCTGCACCAGTATCCAATCAAGCAGGGTGAGCAGATTACAGGCTTCATTGATTTGGTGAGCGAACAGGCTTACCAATATCATCCCGGTGCCCCTGCCGATCCAGTGCCGTTACCCGATGCCCTTAAAGAGCAGGAACGGGCAGCCCGTACTGAAATGCTGGAAACCCTAGCAAACTTTGACGATCACCTCTTAGAAGAACTCTTAGAAGAAATTGACCCACCCCAGGAAGAAATCTGGCAAGACCTGAAGATGGAACTGGGCGCAGACCTGATCGTGCCTGTGTTTGTCGGCATGGCAGAGCAAGATTTTGGCGTGCGGCCACTACTGGATGCCCTACTGCGTGAAGCCCCTGCCCCCGAAGCAACCACTAAACGGCGGGGCATCACGATGGCTGGAGCCAATCCATTAGCACAAGTGCTCAAAACCTATTGCACTCCCCAGGGCGGCAAGCTCTCTCTTGTCCGAGTTTGGCAGGGTGCTATCAATGATGGAGCAGTTCTTAACGGGGTACGAGTTGGCGGCATCTATCAGTTGATGGGACAGCAGCAACAAAGCCTAACCGAAGCAGCAGCAGGGGCGATCGTGGCGCTGGGTCGTTTGGAAGGCATTAAAACTGGGGATACGCTCAGCACTGACGCGCAACTAGCCAATGCCTTACCTAAAGCAGAACGAATTGACCCGGTCTATGCTTTAGCGCTAACTCCAGAAAAACGCAGTGACGAGGTAAAGCTGAGCAGTGCGATCAATAAACTGGTGGAGGAAGATCCCTCTCTGGTGTGGGAGCAGCACGGCGATACGCATGAGGTGATTCTCTGGGGACAAGGTGACATTCACCTGCTGGTGGCGCTCGATCGGCTGCGGCGCAAGTATGGCTTGCCGCTCTCAACCCATCTGCCTCAGGTGCCCTACAAAGAAACGATTCGGCGATCGGCTGCATCGGTGCATGGTCGCTATAAGCACCAAACGGGCGGTCACGGGCAATTTGGCGATGTTTACTTGGAAATCAAGCCGCTGGAAAGAGGTGAAGGGTTTAATTTCAATGAAACGATTGTTGGTGGAGTCGTGCCTAGACAGTACATTCCCGGAGTGGAAATGGGAGTGCGGGAATATTTGACGCACGGTCCACTAGGTTTCCCAGTGGTGGATGTAGCAGTGACGTTGACGAATGGTTCCTATCACTCTGTAGACAGTTCTGAGCAGGCGTTTAAGCAAGCGGCTCGAATTGCCATGCAGGAAGGGTTGCGACGCTGTGAACCCGCTTTGTTAGAACCCGTAGTGGCGATCGCCATCTCCGTTCCTACCGACTTCACCTCCAACGTGCTGCGCCTGATCAGCACCCGTCGGGGACAAATTTTAGGCTACGAGGCTAAACCCAACTGGCGCAGTTGGGATGAAGTATCTGCCTACCTGCCCCAAGCTGAAATGCATGACCTGATTGTGGAATTGCGATCGCTCACCCAGGGCGTTGGTTCTTTCCGCTGGCAGTTTGCCCACCTCCAGGAAGTACCCGATAAATTGATGGATCGAGTACTAGCAAAGAGTGGCAACGGCAACGGTAAGACAAATGGGAATGACAACGGTAACCACTAGTAAGGTTCAAGAGTCTTGTGGGATGGACATCCTGCTCATCTAAATCGAGCAGTTACCTTCTTATTTCTCTCGTTACCAGGACGGAGCCTGGTAACCCAATTCAGAAGCTCCAGATTCCTTTGACTAAGAGAAACTGGAGCTTCCTCCATTAATCGGCAAGGGTTCATTCGGGCTGCGATGCTCCAACGAGCGATCGCCAAGGCAATTCAAGAAAGGAACTATTGTACAACCGTTAATGCTTGGTAGGGGCAAACTGCCGTTCGCCCTTGAATTAGGGCTGCAATATTTTCTGAAAAAGCTGTTGCACTTTTTCCCAGGCATCAGCAGCGGCTTCAGGATTGTAGCTACCCCGCTGATCGCAAAAGAAACCATGATCAGCACCCGGATAGCGAAACACCTGATGAGCAATGCCGTGCTTCTGTAGCTCTGCCTCAACCTGATCGACCTGCTCAACCGGAATGCTGGCATCTTCCATGCCAAAAAAGGCGTAAAGGGTGCCATTAATTTCAGCAGTGCGACTGACTGTCGGAGCACCCCCACCTAGGGTCATTGTAGTCACCCCTGCCCCATAAAAGGAAGCTGTTGCTTTAATGTCGGGCAGCGTTGCTGCCAAGTAAGCCACATGCCCACCAAAGCAAAACCCGATACAGCCGATCGCCTCCGACTTAACTTGAGGCAGCATCTTTAAATAGTCGATCGTTGCCTGAATGTCTGCCAGTAACTCTGTCGCTTTAGTCTTGTCTTTATATCCTCTACCGACTTGAATCGCTTCGGCGGTGTAGCCGGTTTCAAAATTGGGTTTGAGGCGTTGATAGAGAGCGGGGGCGATCGCCACATATCCTAATCGAGCAAACCGCTCCGTCACATCGCGAATGTGGCTGTTTACCCCAAAAATCTCCTGCAATACAATCACCGCCGGAAACGAACCCATTCCAACTGGCTCAGCCTGATATGCTGAAATCTTTAAACCTTGACTTTGGACTTCCGCGTGAGAAGTCCGAATTTCTACACTGGTCACGGCATCTCCTACCTGCGTCATGGGAATCTAGAATAGAAGTGGCTCCACGTCTGCTCTCCTTGAAACAGACGCTACTGCCTCAAAAAAATGAACACCCCAACCAACAGGAATTGAGCATTACCCAAAACCACCTGTTTAGGGAGCTCAACTGGATGAGGTATTTATTCAACAACAGAGGTACGCTGGTCTACAAATCCCTTCTTCATTAGCTGCATTTTGCCGTAAATAGCTTTTGCAGCTTGAATCCACTCCTAAAATAAACCCCTTCTTACTCACAAGAATAGTAAGAATTACGATATCAAGCTTGCAGTGGTAGGGCGTTTCACTCTACTTCCCAAGCTCCTCGGAGGCTCTGCGATGGTTCAATTTCACATTCAGCCCGACAGCGAAATTCCGGCATCAACCCAACTCTACAACCAGATTCGGTTTGCGATCGCCTCACGGCAGTTTCCGCCTGGTCATCGTTTGCCCAGCACCCGCCAGTTGGCAATGCAAACCGGGCTACACCGCAACACAATCAGCAAAGTCTATCGCCAGCTTGAAGAATCAGGCGTAGTCGATGCTCAGGCAGGCTCAGGAATTTACGTGCGGGCACAAGGAGACGAGGGTGGCGCAAAATCCCGTTCTCCTATCTTGGAACAACATCCACAAGCTCACAAGCTAGTGCAAAAAAGCCTGGATGATCTATTGACTCAAGGTTGCTCTTTGAGCCAGGCAAGAGAGTTATTTTTGGCAGAAATTGATTGGCGGCTGCGCTGTAGCGCCAGAGTGCTAGTCACGGCTCCCAGCCAAGACATCGGTGCAGGGGAACTGATGGTTAGAGAACTAGAGCAAGCCCTGAAGATTCCAGTGCAGCTTGTTCCCTTGGAAGAACTGGGTCAGATTCTAGACCAGGCACGATCAGGGACAGTCGTCACCAGTCGCTATTTCATCGGAGAAGCAGAGGCGATCGCTGCCCCCAAGTCAGTCCGGGTCATTCCAGTAGACATTTATGATTACGGCAAAGAGCTGCACCTGCTGAGAGGCTTACCCAGAGATAGCTGCATCGGTCTGGTAAGTCTCAGTTCAGGTATTTTACGGGCAGCAGAGGTGATCCTCTACAGTCTACGAGGCGATGAATTGCTGGTCATGACTGCCCAAGCAGAAGACGCCTACAAGCTAAAAGCAGTAGTTCGCAGTGCCCAAGTAATCATCAGTGATCAGGCAAGTTTTGAGACGGTGAAAGCGGCTGTTCAGTCAAGCCGAGAGGATATCATCCGTCCGCCTCAGCTAATCTGCTGCGACAACTACATCGGCACAAAATCCATCAATCTGCTGAAGCGAGAGCTAGGTTTAGAGTGAAGCAAACTTGGGTGGGAGTAGGGGCGATCGCCACGCTTATCGTAGCCCTGACATTTACAGTTGCTCAGGCTCAGCAATCCTGCGACTCTAGCTATCCAAGTGTCTGCATTGCGCCTGCACCACCCGACCTGGACTGTAGCGATATTCCCCATCGTCGCTTTGAGGTACGCCCCCCAGATCCACACAGGTTTGACAGCGACTTGGATGGAATCGGCTGTGAGCAAGACTAGCTTGGGAGGGCGAACGGCTGTTCGCCCTCCCAAGCTAGAGAACAATTTCCTTCCTGGAAATGTTCTAAGCTAGCGTTGCTGAGCTATTGGGCAGTTTCAGAAACTCTCTCACGTGACGTAGGTAAGCTTCTGGGTCTTCCAACATTGGAAAATGGGAAGTCTCAGGCATAACAATCTGCTCTACCTTGTCGCTCAGAGCAGCCGCCTGTCTACCCATTTCTGCTGGAATAATCTGGTCGTATTGCCCTGAGATAATTAGCGTCGGTACGGTTAAGTGAGCAAACTCTTGAGGCATTACCTCAGTCGCCTTTTTACTCACCGCCGTATAGACTGTCCCGATCGCTGCCTCGTAGTCTGCCATCAGAAAGTCTTCCAAGAAAGCCCGGCTAACTAAATCAGGCAAAGAGCGATGGAGGAAACGCGCCATAAACAGGCGGTTCACAAACGGAATTTTAGCTAGCCAAGACGGGCGAAAACTAACAACATACCCGCCAAATTTATAGAAAGCGTTAAACGCCTTCTCGTCATACTCAAAGATACCGCTACAAGTCAGAATGGCCCGCTCAACCCGCTCTGGATAAAGGTTGAGGAAGAAAACGGCAACAGATGAACCCGTTGAATGAGCGTTGAGAAAAACTCGCTCAAGTCCTAAAGCATCCAGCAACAAAGCCAGGTCTTCTGCGTAGCTTTCTAGCTCATAGCCCAGATCTGTAACCGCTTGGACAGAGGGAGAAGGCAGGCGCGATCGCCCAAACCCTCGCATGTCATACAGTAAACAATCAAACTGTTCGACTAACTTTTGGGCTGTACTTTCCCAGTAGCGCCCCGAACCCGCCCAGCCGTGAATAAAAACCATCACAGGCTTAGTCGAAGCAGCAGTCCGTTCCAATTGGGTAATCCACTCGTAGTAGTGTGTAACCCCACGAATCTCGATATAAGACATTTTGAAATTTTGAACTGATCCTCATCCTCTATTCAAACAGGTTTGAGGCTCAGTATGACGTTCTAATGAGGTTCTATGCTGATTCTGGTTTGGGCAGAGAGGAAGGATGCAACAACAGCTCAGCGGTGGAGCGTTTTTCAACCATCTCGCGAGTAATCGTACATCGAGTTACGTCCTTGCGAGAGGGCAATTCATACATCACTTCCAGCATCAGTTCTTCGACGATGCCGCGCAGCGCTCTGGCTCCAGTTTTACGACGATAGGCTTCTTTGGCGATCGCCTTCACCGCTTCAATCTTAAACTCCAGATGCACATTGTCCATCTTCAGCAGCTTTTGATACTGCTTCACCAGAGCATTTCGGGGCTCAGTCAAGATTGCAGCCAAAGCTTCCTCATCCAGCGGATCAACTACCGCTACGACGGGGACTCGTCCGATAAACTCTGGGATCATGCCAAACTTAACCAGATCTTCCGGTTCAAGATGCTGAAGCACATCTGCCGCTCGTTTCTCTTTGGGCTGGCTTTCACCCGGCTGAATAAAGCCCATCGACTTTTTGCCGATCCGCTGTTCAACGGCTTTGTCTAACCCAACAAAGGCACCGCCACAGATAAACAGAATGTTACTCGTATCAATCTGAATGCAGTCCTGATAAGGATGCTTGCGTCCACCTTGAGGAGGCACATTGGCAATCGTGCCTTCCAGCATCTTCAGCAACGCTTGCTGCACCCCTTCACCAGAGACATCACGAGTAATCGAAGGATTTTCACTCTTGCGGGCAATCTTATCAATTTCATCAATGTAGATAATGCCACGCTGCGCTTCTTCCACGTCCAGATCAGCGACCTGTAGCAGACGCAGGAGAATATTTTCTACATCTTCACCGACATATCCAGCTTCGGTCAGCGTTGTAGCATCTGCGACCGCAAAAGGAACATCAAGGATTTCTGCCAGCGTCTGCGCCAAAAGTGTCTTTCCGCAGCCCGTCGGACCAATCAATAGAATGTTAGATTTTTGCAGCTCTACAGAATCATCTGCTTTGCTGCTGCCCTTTGCTTGAACAAAGCTAAGCCGTTTGTAATGGTTGTAAACTGCAACGGATAAAACCTTTTTCGCTTCATCCTGACCAATTACATGCTCGTCTAGATGCTTTTTGATCTCTCTGGGCTTAGGAATTTGATTGAGAGAAATGTTAGCTGAACGGGCCTGCCGCTTTTCGGGCTGCTGTTCCCTTCGCGGAGTAGGTTGAGGAACCGCTGAACTGGAGTCAAACAGTTCCTCATCCAGAATCTCGTTACAGAGATCTACGCACTCATCGCAAATGTAGACTCCTGGACCAGCAATCAATTTGCGGACTTGCTCCTGCGACTTACCACAGAAGGAACATTTGAGATGAGAGTCGTATTTAGACATAGTCGCCTCTTATTTCAATGCAGTAACAGTCTCTCTCGCCGCAGGCAGGTTCTGCCGAGAGATAACTTGATCGATTAGACCGTAGTCTTTAGCCTCTGCTGCTGACATGAAAAAGTCGCGTTCCGTATCAGCCTCAATTTTGTCGAAGGGTTGACCCGTGTGATGAGCCAACAACTCATTGAGCTTGCGCTTATGGTAAAGGATTTCCCTTGCCTGGATCTCGATGTCAACTGCTTGCCCCTGTGCTCCACCAAGAGGTTGGTGAATCATAATGCGAGAACTGGGAAGCGATAGACGCTTGCCTGCTGCACCACCTGTCAGGAGAAATGCGCCCATACTGGCAGCTAGACCAAAACAGATCGTAACAACGTCAGGGCGAACTTGCTGCATCGTGTCATAAATCGCCATACCTGCAGTTACAGAACCACCCGGAGAGTTGATATAGAGTTGAATATCTTTCTCGGGATCTTCAGCATCTAGGAACAGCAGTTGCGCCACGATGGAGTCAGCAACCTCGTCATTGACCTGAGTTCCTAGAAACACGATGCGCTCTCGCAGCAGCCGTGAATAGATGTCAAACGCCCGTTCACCTCGACCAGATTGCTCGACCACCATCGGAATCACAGAATCGATTTCTGGTGATCGAGTGCTGGTTAAAAGGGGATCGGAGAACTGAGATACAAGCATATAGAAGTAAGGCAGCGGTAGGTGATGTGATCAACACTAGGCAAATGAACGAGCAGAAATCGGACTTAGAGGGGTTCGATCGCCAGGTCGCCTATATTCGCCATTATGCCTCAACTAACCTAGGACTGACTGGAAAATCGGCAGAGGCGATTCAAAGGCTATTTAGATTTTGCTTTAGAAGCTTTGCCTGTCTTACCTGCTGAACCTTCGTCCTCAGCTGCTGAGTCAGTATTTGTTGCGGCTTCTTCCACTTCTGCCTCGTCTGTTACGACTTCAGCAGTTGTATCCACCGTTGTCGGACTGCCTGAAGCAGCTATTTCTTCAGACTGCTCATCAGATGCTTCTGCATCTGATTCTAGTGCGGTTTGCGCTGCTTCTAGGGTATCCGCATCTGCATCTGATTCAAGCGTCTCAGGAGGCGTTAATGACCCTTCTGGGACTAGCTCAACGGTAGCATTCTCTTCTAACCAGGACAGAATCTTCTCTCTCAGCAAGTCATCTTCAACCGACTGCCGAAGCCGATCCATATCAATGTCTTGAGTCTGGTCAGCATATTGCTCCAGGATCTCATCGACCTTTGCTACTACCTCTGCTTCCTCAACCTTAATAGACTCGCGCTTGGCAACTTCTCCCAAAGCAAGCGTTCGCTGGATGCGGGCGATCGCATCAGGGCGCGATCGCTCCCGTAACTGCGGAATCACTTCCTTCGTCATCAGTCGCTTAACGTCTAATCCCTGATTGCTCAACTGCATCGCAGTCTGAGTGATCATGTAATCCACTTCCTGCTTCGTCAGAGTTTCAGGAATTTCAACTTCAATGTGCTTGACTAACTCATCAAGCAACGCCTGCTCTTTGTTTGCCTTGGTCTTTTGCTCCGCTTCCTGCTTGAACCGAGATTCCAGAGATTCTCGCCACTCAGTCAGGGTTTCAAAATCGCTTACATCCTGAGCAAAATCATCATCCAGCTCGGGCAATTCTTTCTCTTTCAGTTCCTTCAGGGTGATAGTAAACACCGCTGCTTTACCCGCCAAATCTTGCTGCGGATAGTCGTCAGGGAAGGTAACAGAAACATCCTTTGTCTCTTCCAGGCTCATACCAATGATGCCATCTACAAAGCCTGCAATGAATTTGCCTTCCACAAGCTCAATTTGGAAATCTTCAGCACTGCCACCCGGAATTTCAGCAGATTCGGCTTCGACTTCCTCGCCCGTCAGCCGCCCTTTGAAATCAACAACTGCTACGTCTCCGGTTTGCGCTGCCCGTCCATCTACAGGCACTAGCGTTGCAGATTGGTTACGGTAATTTTCTAGTACCTCATCAACCCGCTCTGAGGCATAAGTTACTTCTTCTGCCTTGACTTGCAGCCCTTTGTACTGGCTGAGTGTCACTTCTGGCGGTACATCTACCACTGCAGAGAAAACGAGAGCAGAACCTGGCTCAAATTGGCTGACCAACTCTTCAAACGAGGAACGAAGTTGGAAATTGCCGAGCGCCTCAATTTTTTCCTGCTCGATTGCCTGCTTGAGGCTATTTTCAATCAACTCCTCAATTGCAGCGGCTTTGAGTCGGCTAGAGCCAAATCGTTGAACTAAGACCTGGCGCGGCACTTTACCTTTGCGGAACCCAGGAATGTTTGCAGCACGGGTGAACTCTTGCAGGGTTTTTTCGTAAGCCTGCTTTGACATTTCGGGGGGAATTTCAATCTCTAGACCAACCTGGCTAGCGGGAAGCTTTTCCTGAGTAACTTTCATCGAACCTCTTATGGCACAGTTGCAAGGATGCTGAAAACAGTTCAGCGCTGCTGCAATTAGCTATGTTAGCTGATCCTGAACAGACATAAATGTCGCAGGGACAAATCTCATTAACTCATTACACCTTAACTCTAGTAGCATCCTCACTTCTGTCATCAGGGTACTCTGCCAAAAAATTTCAATTACCAGGGAAATCCACTTACATTTATTCACATTTGTTAAGACTGATGCTCGATCCGCTATGATTCAGAAAATATTTTACTTTCTGATGCCCTTTCAAAGGGTTGATTTTTAGAAATAAAATTTTACAAAAGCCTTCTTCAGCTTGAATCGCTTCTACCTTGTCAAAAATTTTTATCTTTAAGAATCTTGCGGGTTACTTACTGTCGGTCTACAAAGCAGTAAAGCTTTTTCTCAGAATTTGTACAGGTACCTGCAATTCAGTAAGCACTTCGAGATCTAGACCGTTCGCATCATTTCGCCTTGAACAGGCTTGAACTGCAGATTCTTTTCTAAAAGCTTGGAATTACAGCTACATCACTTGGAGGAAGTTAACTTGCCACAAACTTATCGAGTTGCAATTTTGGGGGCAACTGGAGCGGTCGGAACTGAACTGTTGCAACTATTGGAAAGCCGCAACTTTCCGATCGCCCACCTGAAACTATTAGCCTCTCCCCGCTCTGCCGGACAAAAACTGTCCTTTAAGGGAGAAGAGCTAGACGTTGAGGCAGTAAGCGATCGCGCTTTTGACGACGTTGATCTGGTTTTGGCTTCGGCCGGAGGCTCTATTTCTAAAGCTTGGGCAGAGAAGGCGATCGCCGCTGGAGCAGTAATGATCGACAACTCTAGCGCCTTTCGGATGCAGCCTGACGTACCCTTGGTTGTGCCAGAGGTCAATCCAGCAGCAGTTGCCTCCCATCAGGGCATTATTGCCAACCCCAATTGCAGCACCATTTTGATGAACGTCGCCGTCTACCCATTACATCAGGTTCAACCTGTGCGGCGAATTGTTGTCTCGACCTACCAATCTGCAAGTGGAGCCGGCGCACGCGCCATGGAGGAGGTCAAGCAGCAGGCTCAAGCAATCTTGCGGGGGGAAGAGCCTGTCACCGAAATATTTCCGTATCCTCTCGCTTTCAACTTGTTTCCTCACAATACGCCGATTAACCAGCAGGGCTATTGTGAAGAAGAGATGAAAATGGTCAACGAAACTCGAAAAATCTTCGATGCCCCAGATCTACGGGTGACTGCTACCTGCATTCGGGTACCCGTTTTGCGAGCCCACTCGGAAGCGATTAATCTAGAATTTGACCAACCTTTTAGCGTTGCTGAGGCAAGAGAAATTCTGAGTCAAGCACCAGGTGTCAAACTAGTAGAAGATTGGCAGGCAAATTACTTCCCGATGCCAGCAGAAGCATCAGGGAAAGATGACGTTTTGGTCGGACGTATCCGGCAAGATATCTCCCATCCCTGTGCATTAGAGCTTTGGCTCAGCGGCGACCAGATCCGCAAAGGAGCAGCGCTCAATGCAGTGCAAATTGCCGAACTTTTAGTCGCTCAAAACCTGCTGCCGTCGGTGCAGCGCGAATTTGTAGGGTTTAGGGGATAGGAGTTGGGGTTTGGAGATGTTTCTACTTGAGTTCCCTTGTAAATCTCCTGCCCTGAATACCCCAATAGTTGAGGAGTGAGTCTGAGTGTGAGCAATTTTGGTAGGGTTTTGACGGCGATGATTACGCCGTTTAAGGCAGATGGCAGCGTGGACTATGCTGTAGCTGAAGCGTTGGCAGCGCATCTGGTAAACCACGGCACAGATAGTTTAGTGATATGTGGCACCACGGGCGAGTCACCTACGCTAAGCTGGGACGAAGAGTATGAGTTGTTTAAGGTTGTTCAACAAGCAACCGCAGGAAAAGCTAAGATAATAGCAGGGACGGGTTCAAATTCTACTCAAGAAGCGATCGCAGCTACCCAAAAAGCAGATAAGCTAGGTCTGGATGGGTCATTGCAAGTTGTTCCTTACTACAACAAGCCACCGCAAGCTGGGCTATATCAACACTTTCGGGCGATCGCTGAGGCAACCCCTGATTTGCCAATTATTTTGTACAATATCCCCGGTCGGACTGGACAAAATCTCCTTCCTGAAACCGTCGCTCGTCTGGCTGAAATCCCAAATATCATTGCAGTCAAGGAAGCGAGCGGAAATCTCGACCAGGTTAGCCAGGTACGGCGATTGACACCCGCAGAATTTAGCATTTACAGTGGCGATGACTCCCTTACCTTGCCGATGTTGGCAGTTGGCGGACAAGGGGTGATCAGTGTTGCTAGCCACTTGGTGGGCGACCTACTCCAGCAGATGATCCAATCCTTCGCAAACGGTCAAAGTCAAACTGCAATTCAAATTCATCTGCAACTTTTCCCTCTGTTTAAGGTTCTCTTTGCTACGACCAATCCCATTCCTGTAAAAGCTGCACTGAGGCTACAGGGCTGGCAGGTTGGCACTACCCGTCTACCGTTAGACGATGATTCGAATGAGATTGAGTCGCTGCTTCAGCCGGTGATGCATGAGCTGGCTCTATTGCAGGCTGATCGACGAACTAGTCAAATTGCCTAATCAAGTTTTCCGACAACTAAATAGCCCCGCTTAATTGTCATAGATACAGAGACTAGCTCATCATCCGGCTTGTCTACACCACTGTTGAACCTTAGCAACTGAGTCGTTTTGTGCAACTTAATGCACCGTCAGTATCGCTAATTCCTATACAAACTTCAGCGCCATACAAATTCTTCAAAACCTGTTCTTAAGGACCTACATGAGTCAAACCGAATCTTCAACAGCCCTTAAAATTATTCCTCTGGGCGGCCTACATGAAATTGGCAAAAACACCTGCGTATTTGAAATCAACGATGAAATCGTTTTGCTCGATGCAGGGCTGGCATTTCCGACAGATGGAATGCATGGGGTGAACATTGTTCTGCCTGACATGACCTATTTGCGTGAAAATCGCCACAAGATTAAGGGCATGATTGTCACCCACGGTCATGAGGACCACATTGGTGGCATTCCGTTTCACCTCAAGCAGTTTGACGTGCCGGTGATCTATGGACCTCGGCTAGCAATGGCTTTGCTAGAAGGCAAGTTAGAAGAAGCAGGAGTCAGCGATCGCACCGAGCTAAGAACAGTTCGCCCACGCGACATGGTGCGAATTGGTAATTCCTTCTTTGTTGAGTACATTCGCAACACTCACTCGATCGCTGACAGCTTCACGGTCGCTCTACACACCCCCGTCGGTGTAGTCATTCACACAGGAGACTTTAAGATTGACCACACCCCCGTTGATGGCGAGTTTTTCGACTTTCAAAGGCTCGCCGAGCATGGTGAAAAGGGTGTCCTTTGCCTCATCAGCGACTCAACTAACTCTGAAATACCCGGCAGCACTCCTTCTGAGCGATCGGTATTTCCCAACCTCGATCGTGTCTTTAATCAAGCAAAGGGACGGCTGCTGGTCACGACCTTTGCCTCATCCGTGCATCGCGTCAACATGATTTTGGAATTGGCGAAGAAGCATAAGCGGGTCGTCTCTGTTATCGGTCGCTCGATGCTGAATGTGATTGCTCATGCCCGCAACCTTGGCTATATCAAGTGTGAAGATGACCTGTTTGTGCCGCTCAACATGGTCAACAAGCTGCCTGACGATCAGGTGCTAATCCTCACGACTGGCTCTCAAGGTGAGCCAATGGCTGCGATGACGCGCATCGCTAATCAGGAGCACCGTCAGGTGAAGATCCGTAAGGGCGACACGGTTGTCTTCTCTGCTAACCCAATTCCTGGCAACACGATTGCTGTGGTCAACACCATTGACAAGCTAATGATGCAGGGAGCCAACGTTGTCTATGGTCGCGACAAAGGCATTCACGTCTCCGGTCATGGTGCGCAGGAAGACCAGAAGCTGATGATTGCACTCACCCGTCCTAAATTCTTCTTGCCAGTTCACGGTGAGCATCGGATGCTGGTCAAGCATTCGGAGACCGCTCAGAGCATGGGCATTCCAGCAGAGAATATGGTCATTATCAACAACGGCGACGTTGTTGAGCTAACTCCTGAGAGCATTGGCATTGGTGGCAAGGTTCCCTCTGGCATCGAATTGGTAGATGCTTCCCGCTCTGGTGTGGTGCATGAGCGTGTTCTTAAAGAGCGTCAGCAGCTAGCCGAAGATGGGATCGTCACCGTAGCGGCGGCTGTCGGCTGGGAAGGTAAGCTAATTGCGAGACCGGAAGTTCACCTACGGGGCGTGGTTACGTCTGTAGAAAAGTCCCGACTGGAGAAGGCGATTGTGCAGACGATTGAGGCTCTGTTGAGCGATCGCTGGAAAGAATTTATTCACAGCTTTGGCGATGGCGAAATCGACGTAGACTGGACAAAACTTCAGGCTCAGATCGAAACTGAACTGCGACGACTGCTTCGCAAAGAGCTTCAGAGCAACCCACTTCTTGTATTTTTGATGCAAAGCCCAACTGCATCCTCTAGACCAGCCAAACGAGAAAGAGAAACCGCCAAAGTCGCTTCATAGCGAACCTAATACCGGACAAATACTAGATAAAAAAAGGAGGTGGGGCAAAGCTCCACCTCCTTTTTTTGTCCTAATTTGGAGTGATTGGCACTATGCCTACTAGGCAACACTCTATCAAGCCTTCGTGAACTTCCTGAGATTCCCTTCTCTAGTCAGTAAAAGATGGGTGATATCACTCACTCAAAATCAGTTTGAGTTGGGCATGATGATCGCGTCACCCACAGGAATCCCAATTCCGTCTCTCCATTGGAATTAAGGAAGGCACAATGAAGGAATCAAACTCTTCTACTCAAAGCAGTCCTGAGCAAAGCATTTTTCTTCCAGGTTGGGTTTGGCTACCCGAAGCCGATTCTAGTCAGTCACAACACTCTACTCATGCAACCGAGATCTCCGCTCCTACTACAGAACTACTGCCAAACGCCAACAATAAGATTGACCTGTTCAAACCACTGAGGCAGTGGCTCGACCAGATCGAAATTCAGAACTCTAAACTAGCGCACCTGATTTGCAAACTGATCCCCGCCCAGTGCCCTTTTGAACGTGATGTTGTGTTGTTTGGGCGTAAGCTCCTACATATTCCACCCATGTGCAAACTCAACCCAGTTTATGAGCAGGTGGTGAGTCTGCGCTTCCGTGCGTTGTGCTACCTAGCTGACGAATGTGGTGAAGACGTAACACCGTATTGCTGAAATAGGGTTGAGTCAAAGGACGCTTGAAGATTCTGTATCACCGCTGGTTTGCTCTGCACTAGGTAGCTCTAAACAGTAACCCGCCCCGTAAACCGTTTTTATGTAGCGGGGATGGCGGGGATCAGGCTCCAATTTTGTTCTTAGATGTCGAACATGAACTCGAATGGTTTCAATATCATCATCTGGGTCATAGCCCCAAACTTCCCTCAAAATTTCGCTAGGAGACACCGTTTGTCCGTGGCGCTGAAGCAAGCAGTGTAACAGTTCAAATTCCAGGTGTGTTAGCTTGACAGTTTTGTCAAACCAAATCGCCTCAAGTCTTTCAGGCACTAAGGTAAGAGAACCATAGCTAAGAATCTCACTATGCTTAGCAGCCTGGGGAATGCGATCGGTTCGTCGCAGCAGCGCTCTAACCCGTGCCAGCATCTCCTCAACTTCAAAAGGCTTGGTCAAGTAGTCATCTGCGCCCGCATTAAACCCTTCAACTTTATCTCGGGTCTGTCCCAGCGCGGTCAACATTAACACAGGGATGTCAGCAGTACGCTCATCACGACGGAGACGTTGGCAGACTGTAAAACCATCTACTTTAGGCAGCATCAGATCTAGCATGATCAAGTCTGGCAGGAGCTGTAGCGCTAAGGCCTGACCTTTAATGCCATCTGATGCTTGACTGACATCATAACCAGCCATTTCCAGGTTGACTGCGACTAATTCTGAAATTGCAGGGTCATCGTCGATGACGAGTATCCGAGGCATCATTAAATAATTGCGATGGGTGGTTTTTTGTAAACTGATCCAGAGACTTATGTAGGAAAAAGAAGATTCCTGTACAGATTATAAGCAAGGATTCTAAATTCTTTCTAAGGAATATGGACCTAACTTAAAAGTTTTGATTTTCTAATAGAAGGATCTTGCTTCACTGTGCTTTTAGTTACTGAGAGTGGTAGCGATGGTAGTGTAGGCGATCAGATTTGAAGAAGCGACACCTCAGATTTGTCTGAGGTGAAACAGCAGCAAATTCTAGACTCAGGCAGAGACCTCGTCAACTCGTATACAGATAAGCTAGAAGCTGGAACACCAAACTCCAGACGATGTTGAGGTAAGTTTTTGATCCTTTTGATCCTATTGATTGCATCTGCTTTGGCTCTAATGGGAGCGCTAGCTTACTGGTCTAAGCTGCGCCATGCAATTCACGAAGCTCCTCAACTTCATAAGCGATTTAGAAGTAATGACAGAGAACTGGAGATTGTACAGAATGATCCTGTTCATGCTGACCTACTTGCACAGCCTAAACAGACAGAGGGCACTGTCGTTTCTGTCATCGTTCCAGCTTACAACGAGGTTGAGAATATTCAGGACTGCCTCACCTCTATTTTAGACAGTACGGTACTCTCGGCTGAAGTTTTGGAGGTTTGGGCTGTAGATGACCAGTCTACAGATGAGACGTTGGCGATCGCCCACGCTCTTCAGCAGCAGCGCCACGATCCCCGGCTCAAGGTGCTAGCCGGACAGCCTAAACCGGAAGGGGAAGTGTGGGTAGGGAAGAATTGGGCTTGTACTCAAGCAGCTGAGCAAGCCAGCGGAGATTTTCTGCTGTTCTTAGATGCAGATGTTCGACTTAAGCCAGGAGCGATTGAAACTGCCATTCATGAAGCTCAACAAGAACAAATTGATCTGTTGAGCTGTGGTCCCGCAATCATTTGCGGTTGTTTAGCAGAATGGCTGGTACAACCGCTAATTATCAGCACGATTTTAGTTGGATTTAACTTTCAAGCGGTCAATGATCCCCAAACTGAGACAGCTTTTGCAGCTGGTCCATTCATGTTTTTTCGACGTTCTGCTTACGAGAAAATTGGTGGACATCGAGCTGTTGCGGGTGAGGTAGTCGAAGATGTAGAGCTATCGCGGCGAGTCAAATCAAGTGGGCTGAAGCTGCGCTATCTGCTGGGATCAGAGCTTGCTGCTGTACGGATGTATCGCTCTTGGAATGCGCTGTGGGAAGGCTGGACGAAAAATCTGTATGCGGGTTCTGGGCGTAATTTGGGCGCAATGCTTTCCTTTATTGCCCTAATTTTGTTGGTTTGTACAGTGCCTTGGGCAGTGCTGCTGGTTGCGCTGGTGAAGTTTCTTTGGGTAGGTTTGAGTATTAGGGAAGGACTGGCGATCGCCCTCTCTGTCATCACAATCAGTTTGCAGTACGACGTGCGACGGCGCAGTGCGACGGTTTCTCAAATTCCGCCACGTTACTGGTGGTTGACTGGGGTGGGAGGAGCGCTGGTGGGGGCGATCGCCCTCGGCTCTATCATCAAAACTGAAACAGGATGGGGATGGACTTGGCGAGGCAGGTCTCTGAAGCAAATTTAGGAGATCGGACCTAAATTCAACTCCTCATTCATAGGTAAACGCAATTCGGCGATCGGATTCAATGCCTTGAGCCCTTCTTGAATCGCCCTCAGCACGTCCACGTCTGGAATTTTGTAGATTTTCGGCAGAAGCTTTAGTTCCTAAACCTGTTCTTTTTGAGCTTGGGCATTTAGTGCATATTCCTTAAAACGCTCTAAATCTGCCTGAATAGTAGACTCGACAACGCGTCCCAAAAAGAGGTTGTCCATCAGTCGCCCTAGCCAACCCGGAATTGCGTAGGCGACGGTTAGCTTCACGATGCTGCTGTCGCCCCGGTCATAAAAGCGGATTGCGCCTCGGTTGGGCAAGCCATCAACTGATTCCCACTCGATGATTTGGTGGGGTATGACTTTGAGAATTCGCGAAAGCCAGCTAAATTCCAAACCACCTGTGGCGAGTTTCCAGCGTGACAATTCGGGATTATCATCCAGTACTTTGACGGAATCGATCCATTTCATCCAGCGGGGCATTTGCTCCAGGTCAGACCAGAGACTCCACACCAATTCCATCGGTGTTTCTACTTCAACCTGGACGCTGTGTTCTAACCATTCAGGCATAGGGGGGAGGGAATGAAGGATGGGGGATGAAGGATGAAAGGCAACTGAAGATTCGGAACTAGAAGCTGTCGGCAGCGGGAAATTTTCAGTTCGGCACTTTCAAATTTTATGGTTCCAGAATTGCTTTTGCGGCTTGCCGACCTGAAATCGTTGCCCCTTCCATGCTATCGATGTAGTCTTGCTGGGTGTAACTGCCCGCAAGGAAGAAGTTAGAGATGGGAGTTTTTTGGGCTGGGCGATAAGGGTCCATACCGGGTGCTTCGCGGTAGAGCGATTGGGCTAGCTTGACGACACTATACCAGGTCATGTTTAGCTCGCGGGAGGAGGGGAAGAGGTCATGCACCTGTTTGAGGACGTGTTGGGCGATCGCTTCATTATTCTGCTTGATGAAGGGGTCACCCGGAGTTAATACCACCTGCAACAAGGAACCCTGACCTTCGCGGTAGTAATCTCCGGGGCTGGTTAGTGCCATATCTGCAAAGCAGGAAAAATCTGCGTCCGGCGTGTACAGCAAGTTGTCCACCCCAGCGGCATGGTCAAGCTGCTTGCGTTCAGCGTCGTTGTGCAGTTCTGTCACCCAGCCGTCGAAGCGAAGCTGCACTGTCGCGACTGGCACAGCATCTAATTTATAAATGTTGTCAAACTCAGACCACTGTCGCCACTCAGAAGGCAAAAGCCGTTGAATCCCAGGTACATCACAGGCGCAGACATATTTGTCGGCGGTGATTGTTTCCTGTTCTTCTCCTTTGGCAATAACCAAACCAGTCACTCGCGTCTGTGCGCCTTCTCCTTCAAATAAAATCTGTCGTACACTTCGGCGGGTATGAATTTTGGTGCCTCGTGCTTCTAAATAGTCAATGATGGGCTTGTGCAAATATTCGTAGGGTGACCCTTCCAGCATTCGCAAGATTGAGGCTTCCGTCTTGGCAGCAAAGAACTGGAAGATGGTCAGCATACAGCGGGCGGAAATGTTTTCGGTGTCGATGAAGCCCAACGCATAGGCGATCGGATTCCACAGGCGCTTGAGACTGCCATTGGAGCCACCGTGACTACGAAACCAGTCGGCAAAGCTGATTCTATCGAGGTCACGAATGGTTTTCATTGCGCCGTCAAAGTCGATTAAGCCGCGCACGAGGGGACTGGTGCCAAGGGCGATCGCATTCTGAGCCTTGTCTTGAAGCGAAAGCTGGGAGGTCGTGAAAAATGCTTTTAACCCGTTGAACGGTGCCCCGGTGATGAAGCGAAAGTCTAACGCTCCGGTTTGCCCGCCCCGGTTTACAAAGGTATGGGTGTGTTCCTTGAGGCGTAAGTTGGCGATCGCCCCTACCTTTTCCATCAGCGCAAACAGGTTGTAATAGCAGCCAAAGAAGACATGCAGCCCCATTTCAATATGGTTGCCGTCTGAGTCCACCCAGCTTCCGACTTTGCCGCCAACAAAGGGGCGTGATTCAAAAATTTCTACCTCATGCCCGGCATCTACTAAATCAATGGCAGTCGCCATGCCTGCCAGACCTGCTCCAACGATCGCAACTCGCATTCTGTTCATCTTTAAGATTCCTTTACATAGTGTAGTGGAAATGGGGATTAGGGATTAGGAGGCGGGTCAGGAAAGAGGGGGTGCAGGTAGCGGGTTAGTAGGGTTTTGGTTTCGGACATGACTTGTTGGCGAAAGGCTTCGGTTTGGGTGAGGGAGAGAATTTGAAGTGACCCAGCAGTTTCGACGCTAATCAAGGCTACTAGTCTGATCTGTTCGGGGGAAAGGGTAGATTGCCTTGCAGCCAGAAACTTCTCTAGGTGTAGGGCAATTTCGGAGTCGAGCCGTTTGTCTAACTTCTGCAAGTCTGGTGATAGGCGCGTTTGAGCGAATACGACCTGATACCCTGGCTGAGTAATGTAAAACTGCTCGAAATCGTCAACTGCCTGATTAATTACTTGAGTTAAGGGCAAATGCGACAGAGCGGGAGCAAACGCTTCTGCTAAAACTTCTCGTAGCTGCTCAGCGTAGGATTCGGCTAGGGCGTAGAGAATGGCGGACTTGTCTGGGAAGAAGCGGTAAAGGGAGCCGATTGAGGTGCTAGCTCGGGTGGCGATCGCCTCCGTAGAGGCTTTCTCATAGCCCACTTCGGCAAAGACCTGCGCCGCTGCTTCTAAAATACGGTTAAACCGTTCCTGACTCCGAGTTTGCTGAGGTAAATGGCGCAAGGATTCGGAGCCAGGTGACGGCGGAGTGGTCATGCCAAAATTTTGTGCTCATAAAAATTGTGAGGATTTTTCACGTTCTCAGCATACCACAAACATGAGAAATTCTCACTATCTAATTCTCGCTCCTCTAGTTCTCAACCCATCCCTTTACGGGTAAGTCTAAGAACTAGGGGAACGGTATTTCTACACGAAAAATTTATTCTGAAAGCTACCCAGGTTCAATTTTAATAAGCCAAACTAGTGGCGATCTATACCTATATTTTGGTGCTCACTTGTCACTATGAAGAAAAGCCAACCTGCACGTTACAGCACACCCGATCGCCAAGCTGCAACTCGCTCTCGGCAAAATATTACTGCGTTTGCTTATCTTGCCGGTGTATTTGTAGTGGGCGTAGTTGTGATTTTATTTGTTCAAGGGCGATTGGTAATTGGGGGCGTGCCCTCGGGCATCATCATGGAATTTTTACAGGATGACCTTGCTCGTTCGGCTTACTTCAGCGGCAACAGCACAGCACTCCACGATCGCCTGGATGAGATAGGCATCGAGGAAGCAATGAAAGATTATTACCGTCCCCAAATTTCCGATGAGGTGGTACTAGATCAACATATCCACCAAATTTTGTATGACCGCACGGGATATGTCGGTGAAGACTATCAGGTCAATGGCGGAGTTTTGGTGTTAAAGGACGATTAGAGACACGTGGGCGCTAACCACACGCCAGCCCTCAGGAGTTCTGAGCCAGGTTTGGCTTTGTCGCCCAATTTTGTCGGAGCCTTGCCGTTGAAATTCAGTGTTTGCAGTTGCAAAGTCTTGTCCGTATGTGGTGATCACCGTGTTTTTTAAGGTGCGACTAAGATTAGCATCAGGGCGATTAGCGCGGAAGGTGGCGATCGCCTCATAACCATACAAATTCTCAGCTACACCATAGCGAATAGTGTGAGCGCTATTCCAAAACAACTCATCTAATACAGCTACATTATTGCTAACAAGAGCAGCTTCATAGCGTTGAAAGGCTGCCGTCACTTCTGCAACCACTTCAGGGAGATTGATTTGCATGAATCCTTAAGGGTGAAAGTGATGACTAAAATATCATCATTCCTGTTTATAGATAGAACTGTGTGAACCGATTTTGATTAGTCAGAATCGATTCACACAGGAAGTGTTCTCAGAAAGTGTTCTAACGGTGCACAGTGCTCATGTCAGAGTAGCGATCGCCCGCTGCCACACCTTTTGGCGCAACTGCATCTATTCGCTTTAAATCATCAGCAGTGAGTGTAATCTCTGTAGCTCCGGCATTCTCTTCCAGATATTGCCGCCGCTTTGTGCCCGGAATGGGAACAATATCGTCGCCTTGCGCCAGCAGCCATGCTAGGGCAAGTTGACTAGGGGTGACACCTTTTTCCTGAGCGATCGCCTTCACCTGATCCACCACTTGCAGATTTTTCTGGAAATTCTCACCTTGAAAGCGAGGTGCTTGTCTGCGGTAATCATCTTCTGCCAGATCTTCCAGACGAGTGATTTGCCCTGAGAGAAAACCGCGACCGAGCGGGCTGTAAGGTACAAAGCCGATGCCCAGTTCACGCAAGGTTGGCAAAATTTCATCTTCAGGGTCACGACTCCAAAGTGAGTATTCAGTCTGGAGGGCGCTGATCGGATGCACTGCTTGAGCACGTCGAATTGTCGCTGGAGCAGCTTCAGAGAGTCCTAAATATCTTACTTTGCCCTGCTGCACTAGCTCTGCCATTGCGCCAACGGTATCCTCAATTGGAACGGTTGAGTCAACCCGGTGCTGATAGTAAAGGTCAATTACATCTACGCCCAATCGCTTCAGTGAAGCATCACAAGCCTGACGCACATATTCAGGTTTACCGCTAATGCCTGCCCAACCGCCATCCTCAGTGCGAACGTTGCCAAACTTGGTGGCGAGAATAACCTGATCGCGACAGTCTTTGATGGCTCTACCTACAAGTTTTTCATTGGTGAACGGGCCATACATATCGGCAGTGTCCAGGAAGGTGACACCGAGTTCAATGGCGCGGTGAAGAGTGGCGATCGCTTCCTCTTCGTCGCGTCCGCTATAAAACTCTGACATGCCCATGCAGCCGAGTCCGAGTTCTGAAACAGTGAGTCCTTGATTACCTAATTTGCGAGTTTTCATTGTTATGTTCCTATTATTTTCCTAATCGTTATGTTCCTAACTGACTCAACAACTGACTCAGTTAATTAGTGCAGTACCGCTAGTCCAGTTAACGTTTCACTCAGTTGCCAAAGTTTAGTTTGAGCTTCGCAATCATAGGCTTGAGCGATCGCTGGCTCCATATCTTTCTGGTCAAAATATTTGCCTGTCATGCCTTCCAATTCTGATGCAGTCGCAACGTAGACCACAGCATCTGCACCTGACTGTACGGTGCCCCAAGCTGAGTCAAACATCTCACGCACCATTTTGGTATCGAGACGTGATCCGGGATGTAGGCTATTGACTGTAACTTGTTCAGGCTTAAGCTGTTCAGCTAGATCAACAGTAAACATGATGAGTGCAAGTTTGCTCTGACAATAGGCTCGCATCGGGTCATACTGTCGCACCATCATGACATCATCAAAGTTGATAGGGCTTTGCCCTACAGAGGCAACATTGACAATTCGAGCAGGTGTTGTGCGGCGTAAACTGGGCAACAGCAAATGAGTCAGCAGGAAAGGGGCGAGATAATTCACTGCAAAGCGCAACTCATGACCATCCTGGCTTAATTCACGAGTGATATCTGTGCGTTTACCTGCACCTATTCCAGCGTTGTTGATGAGAACATCTAGCTGCTCATGATCAGACTGTACTGCTTCTGATAGCTGTCTCACTTCGGCAAGGGAGGACAAATCTGCCGCGTAATATTTCAGTTTGTTGTTTCCTGTTGCCGACTGAATCTCATGAAGTACAGATTCTGCCCGTTCTTGGTTGCGCCCGTGAAGCAGAACAGTTGCACCCATTTGGGCTAAATCATGAGCGGTTTGTTTACCAATGCCATCCGTTGCTCCAGTAATCAGAATTGTTTGATCGGCGATCGCCTTCATCTCTCATCCTCTTCTACAAATGTATTCGGCATATTCAGGCGTTAGGTAGTTCGCTGTTTCAATGGTGAATCCAGCATCAGTCAACATACGTTCAAGAATCCAGCCAAAAGTGGTGTATTCTTCACGAACGTGAGTGGCAAAATCTTGAGCAGTCCAACCTTCACCTAGAGGCTTTGCAACCCGTTGAATCCAAGCATCAATGCGGGTTTGATGTTCCGCTGGATGAAATGAAAACACAGTGTCCCACAGATAAAAGATGCCATTCTGTTTAAGCATGTTAGCCATGCGGAGAAATGCCACCATCTTCCAAAAATCTGGCAAGTGGTGTAAAGCGGCTTGGGTGACGATGACATCTACTGGAGCAGCGTGTTCGTAAGTTAAAAACCCACCATGATGAAATTCGATGCGGCTCAAAACGTTTGACAGTTGTGCTTTTTGTCGAGCGAAGGTGAGCATTGAATGAGAAACATCAATTGCATAAACATGGGCACCTGCGATCGCCGCTTGAATTGCAAAAGTCCCCGTTCCACAACCAAAGTCAATTACAGTTTGCCCTGTTGAAATGCCTAACTGCGTGACTAACTGTTGTTCTTCCTCCACACTCGAAGAAGTTTGATTGCGGTCGTAGGTTGCAACTTGAGTCATATCCTCAAAGTCAGTACCGACCTGCTGTATGTCGTTGTAATACCAGGCGGGATGGTCTGTCATGGGAATTTATTGAGCGAATTAACGTTCTTGCTCTGTAGGACGAATCAAGATCTCGTTCACATTAACGTGGGATGGTTGCGTCACGGCATAGGCGATCGCCACTGCAATATCCTCGCTTTCCAGGGCTTTCACTGAACCATAAAACTGGCGTGCCCGCCCCTTTGCACTCGGATCAGTAATATGTTGTGGTAATTCCGTTGCCACCAGTCCAGGTTCAATGATTGTGACCCGAATGTTGTTCTGATAAACTTCCTTTCGCAATGATTCTGAAAATGCTCCAACCGCCCATTTGGTAGCGTTGTAGACACCCGTCCCAGCATTGGCAAATCGACCTGCTACGGATGAGATATTTACAATATGTCCTGCCCCCTGCGCTTTCATGATTGGTAAAACAGCATGAGTGGCATACATCAACCCCAACACATTGATGTTGATCATGCGTCGCCAGTCTTCGGTGTTTGCTCCATCAATCATGCCTAGCAGCATTACCCCTGCATTGTTAACGAGGATATCAACCCTGCCATATTCGGCATGAGTTTTTTGCACCATTGCTTTCACCTGTGCTTCGTCTGATACATCTGCGGTGATGGATAAAACTTCTCCACCCTGGTCAAGAATACGCTTCGCTAAAGCTTCCAGGCGATCGCTTCGTCGGGCGGCGATCGCCACCGTTGCTCCCACATCGGCTAATGCCAGTGCCGTTGCCTCACCAATTCCCGAAGAAGCACCAGTCACGATCGCAACTTTACCCGCTAGTTTGTCGGACATCTATTTCTCCTAATGGCTCTATTAATGAATGGGTAACCAAGTTAATGGCTTGTGAACAGCTAGTTGTGAGGTTCCTCTTTATCCCGTTCAGCAAATACTTCTCCCGCTACAGCAATCCCACTTAGAGCAGCAGGAAATCCGGCGTACACTGCCATTTGCATCAGCACTTCAATCACTTCTTCGCGGCTGCATCCTACATTCAAAGCGCCATGAATGTGAACTTTGAGTTGAGGATGGGCATTGCCTAGCGCAGCCAGAGCAGCGATCGTAGCAATTTCTCTGGACTTCAAATCTAATCCCGGACGGGAGTAAATGTCTCCAAACGGAAACTCAATAATGTAACGCCCTAGATCGGGAGCAATCTGCTGCAAGCTTTCAATCACGCGATCGCCCGCAGCCCCGTCTATCTCTTTAAGCTTACTTAAACCTCGCTCAAATCGACTGGCTTCTGATAACGGTTTAGACAAGTGCTGAAAAGACACCATAGCTAGATACTCCAATGAAATGTTCACCCTTCCACAAGAACCTTGAAACCTGTGCTTTATCTCTTTATTTCCTTACAACCTTTACGTTAACGTCATACTTTGAATACAAAACAAACGTTGAAAAAATTGATAGGTAAAAGTTCAGTGAAAAGACTTCTCTACGTCAAGTTAGACTAACAGGTGAAAGATCTACTGACTCTCGCTATGCTCATCGATCCATTTTTGGATACGAGTGATGTTGGTCTGTAGCTCAGAGCGAAAACGGGTCAAGCCTTCTATCTTTTCATCCGTTTCCCGCAGATGGGCATTGAGAATTTCCACAATCTTGCGTTTGCCGCTCAGCCGAGTAGGGTCTTCAAAGTAAAGTGGAATCACTGTACCGATTTCTTCCAGGCTCAGCCCCAAACCCTTGAGGTTGTGAATCGTTTGCAGTCGAGATAGCTCAGCTTCGGTGTAATATCGAAACCCCGTCCCTTCGCGCTCACTTGGCCCAAGTAACCCCAGGCTTTCGTAATAGCGAATCGTGCGAGGCGTAACGCCAGCCCGTTCTGCAAGTTCTCCTATCCGCATCTTTTCGTTCACGATTTACTTGTATCACAACTTTGACGTTAACGTCAACTTACTGACAGGATTAGATTCTACGGAAGCTGCGATCGATCAAGCAACCAACCCAAGCTAATTTTGTGTCTTAGCATTGCTAGGATAATCAACATACCTGCTCCCAGGAGGCATGGCTACGATGACCATTGCATCCCAAAAAATGACGCTTGAGGAATACCTCAATTATGACGATGGTACAGACACTCAGTATGAGCTGGAGGATGGGGAACTAGTTGTAATGCCGCCAGAGAGCGATTTGAATCGACGAATTGCATCCTTGTTATTTGCTTTTTTCCTACAACAAAACATTCCGCCCTATCGGTTAAGGATTGGAACTGAAATTGTAGTTAGCGGTTCAAGAGCAACAACACGTTTCCCCGATTTGATGGTGCTGTCAGAAGAGTTAGCAGCAGCATTGGAAGGAGCCCGTCGGTCGACTGTAATGCCCGATATGCCTCCCCCGATGTTAGTCGTCGAGGTAGTGAGTCCAGGACAGGGAAATCGAGACTATCGCTACAAGCGATCGGAGTATGCAGCACGAGGTATTTCAGAATATTGGATTGTTGACCCAGCGCAGCAACGAGTCACAATTTTGGAATGGGTAGAAGGGCTGTACGAAGAGAAGGTGTATGAAGGAAATGTTCCGATCGCCTCTCCTCTTTTGGGAACATTGGAACTCACTGCTGCACAGGTTCTTCAAGGACGTTAAATTTGCGATTGCGATCGCTCCGCTTCATTTGGGAATACTGAATGTGTTAAGGCATAGTAAATCTCCTAATAGTGTAGAGAACCCGGCACGTCCGGGTTTTTCATTGAAATGTAAGCTCGGTTAATCGCAACATTTAACTGCAGGTGAAGGATTACTGCCAGTCTGATTGTTTCGACTTCCCGCTCCTTAGAATAAGAAAAACCCCTTTGTATAGGGAGGAAGCTGGGATGAGTGTAGCGATCGCCAAATGGACCCTAGATGAGTACCACCGCATGATTGAGGTCGGACTTCTGGAGCACCGACAGGTAGAGTTATTAAACGGAGAAATCGTTGAAATGTCGATTATCAGTCGGAACGTGTGTTAACGGCTGGAACAATTAACCCGTTAGCGTTTCTAGAAGTTGAAATTTCAGTCCAGCAGTTGTTAGAGGGATGACCTTTTTGGTATCAGGATCCCTTTTGGTTTTGCGATCGCAACCGTCCCACCAGAAAGTCCCGTTCCTTCAAATGTTTGGTTTTGCGACCACTCACTCGCTTACGCCACATCCTGAAACTTGACGCTTTCATCTTTTGCCGCATCAGTGCAATCACTTCTTTTTCTGATAGCCCAAACTGGTATTCGATCGCCTCAAATGGGGTACGGTCTTCCCATGCCATCTCAATAATGCGATCAATCGTTTCAGAATCAAGACTGGGAAAATCCATATCAGTATCAACAGATGTTTGTATCTCTAGATTTAGCCTAACGCGGTTTAGATGGCGATCGCATTTACACTTTGTCTACTAAACAATCAAAAACCACCCCAATTCTCACAAAGCAATTTTTTGATTTTAGGTATAGAATTTTACTCCACACCGAAAAAGCCGTAATTCCTCGCATATCAAACCGAATCCATTAGAAGTAGAACTGAAGAAGGTTTAGAAGGACATTTTCATGAAAAATCTACTTTTGATTGGCGGCATTGCTCTGTATAGTTTGGCTCTCAGCCTACCTGTAATGGCTCAAGATGTAGAAGTGTATGAGCATGAAGACGGAAGCGTAACAGCCGTAGATAGTGACGGTAATGCGGCTCACGTTGATGCAGAAGGCAGCACCACCGCTGTAGACAGCGAAGGTAATGTGGTTCACGAAGACGTAGACGGTAGCACAACCGTGCTTGACAGCGAGGGTAATGCTGTTTATGTAGATGAAGAAGGCAATGCCGTTTACATGGACGAAGAAGGCAACGCGACAGTCTTTGTAGAAGAGTAAGGTCCCGTACCGTCTTTAACAAAAACAAGCCACAAATGGAAGGGCACCCCGCGTCGCGGGGTGCCCTTCCATTTGTGGCTCTAATTTTTGGAAGTGGTATGAGACAAAATCTCTAAATAGGCTTTCACAGTATCCAATAACCCCATCTCTAAAGCCTCTGCCATCAGCGCATGACCAATTGATACTTCTAACACATTGGGCACAAGTTCACAGAACTTGCCCAGATTCTCTAGGTTCAAATCATGCCCTGCATTAATGCCCAATCCAGCTTCTAGAGCGGCTTTAGCTGCATCGATGTATTTGGGCAGAATTGCATCTGCTTGCCCCTCTCGAAAGGCAGTGGCATACGGTTCGGTGTACAGTTCAACCCGATCAGCCCCAATTTTTTTAGCTTGCGCCATGGGTGCAGGGTCAGCATCCATAAACAAGCTGACGCGAATGTTATTGTCTTTCAATTGCTGAATGATAGGAATGAGGCGATCGCTATCTCGCGTTAGATCCCAACCATGATCCGACGTTGCCTGATCGGGTGAATCGGGCACGAGCGTACACTGATCTGGCTTAACGCGACAGACAATATCCATAAAGGGCAGTTCCAGCGGATTCCCTTCAATGTTGTATTCCGCCTGCGGATAGTGCTGGCTTAACAGTTCCGATAAATCATCCACATCCGAAGGACGAATATGGCGCTGGTCAGGACGGGGGTGCACCGTAACGCCATAGGCACCTGCATCCAACACAATTCTCGCCGCTTTCACAACGCTGGGAATGCCAATGTTTCGTGAGTTTCGCAGTAGGGCAACTCGATTGAGGTTAACGCTGAGATCGGTCATGGATGTCCGCAAAGGTATTTTTTTTCATCATCATAGTTTTTTCAACTTTACTCAATCTTGTAGAAACGGGGAAGCGCCCCCAGTGGGGGCGCTTCCCCGTTTCATTTTTGACCATTCATCTCAGACGGTGGTTGAGGTTTTAGCAAGCTGATGTAGAGATATAATCCGAGGCCAATCAGGGTGACGCTACCAAATAGAAAAACTTGAAATGCAGTTGCTGCGGCAATTCCCTGGGCGGGTTCATAACCAAACAAGTCTAGCGTGAACGCATAGGCATACTGATAGGTGCCAACGTAACCCGGAGCCGAGGGAATTAGCGTACTCAGGCTGGTTACACCCAGGATGGTTAAAATTTGCTGCCATGCTAGCGAAACCTGAACAGACCTCAAGACTGCCCACAACGCCAGCCCTTCTAATAGCCAGATCACTAGGGAGAGGCCGATTGCTTTGCTAAAGCTGGAGGTACGGCGAACGCTTAAGCCTTTGCGAAAACTTTGAACGCGACTGGTGATAGCAGGTGGAAATCGGGTTAGCCATTTCACTCCATAGCCTCTGCCCAACAGCCAAAGCAAAAGGAAAATACTGCAAAAGGTCAGCATACCTGTAATGGACAGGGTGTTAAGCAGAACAGGCTGGTTGGGAATGAAGGCTCGGCCTAAAATCAGGCAGGAGACAACGACTAACCCATCTAGCACGCGCTCCAGGAGAATGGAGGCAGCGATCGCTGATCGAGAAACCCGATGTCGCCTTCCAACAAAATCCGCCCGAAAGATTTCGCCTAATCGAGCAGGCAAAAGGTTGTTAGCGGCATAGCCAATCAGCAAGGCTGTTCCCACCTTGCGAAAGGAAAATGCCTTAACGTCTTGAAGGAGAGTTTGCCAGCGAACTATTCTCACAACCATGCTGATGCTGTAGCAGCCTAAAGCCACCATCAGCCAACCCTCGTGTGACTGGGAGAGAATGCTGCTAACTTCGGTTAAACTCGTCTGACGGAGGGCTAGCCACAAGAAGAGCGCTCCAAACAGCAGCCCCAAAGTGCCCCGCACCCAGGTGCGCCAGTGTTTTTTGGTTGAGAAGGATTGCATTCTCACGCGAACCACAAAAATCCATTCTCAAAACCCTACCTTGCTGGGATGCAGGAAGTCTACTAATCACTCAGTTGATCTGCTCAAACGTGAATTTAGTAGGCGCTGTCGAATTGACTTGACCAAGCATTTGGCTACTTCAAATAAAGACAAATTTGAGTGTCACCACAAGGGCAAATGCCAGGAGAACTCCCCACAGTAAAAATAGAAAAATAGAGAGGGGGTATACCACATCGTCTTCTGCCTGCTGGCTGTAAGTAAATGGCAGAAATGCAAGGTGATTTAGATGTTCGAGATACTGTTCCTTATCTGGATGCTGTTTAGTGCAGGCTTTAGAGAAGGAGCCCTCCACTAAACAGACCAGGTTGCTGATTCGCTGAGCCAGACGAAATTCTAGACGAGAACCGGGCATTCCCACGTTCGTCTGATAAATTTCTAGATTCATGGGCATAGCCACTGAAGCCAGTTGAACCATGATGGCGATCGCCACTACAGTTTTCAGTAACCAGGCTTTCCAGGTTTTAGCTTGTCTCAGCGTTTGGATCAGAACTGCGACCAGCGGAATCAAAAGCAAGTGTACCGACGTGACGTGATATCTAGCGGCCCAGGCAGAGTCCCCGTGCCAGAAGACAAATCGGCTATAGGCTACCAGATGCAAACCCAGATTGACGGTCATAGTAACTAGATACCACTGAATGTAAGGAGTCAGCTTTTTCCAAAACACCACTGCCAAAATCAAACAGGGCAGCAGCAGCGGGTCGTAGATAAAGATGCTTTTTGACAGGGAAATTAAGGGACCGAGAATACCAACATGCGGATCATTAATCAGTGGGTATCCGTCAGGCAAATCGGGTAGTCCATTCCAAGCGGGGTCGGTCGTCAGTTGCTGTTGCTCAATGCTCTTGCCCGTGGCAAACAGACTGCCATAGCGGAAGTAGTCCATGATGCGACCCAGCAGCACAAAGGGAATAAAGCCTGCCACCCACAGCCCTAACCCATGCAGTACTTTGGTGAAGTCACGTCGCCTGTAAGCCAAACATCCGGTAAGAAAAAGGGCTACAGTTAACCCGTGAATGATGCTGGTAATGCGAATGAGAACTGTGCCGCCCAGAGCCAGACCACTGAGAAAGGCGAGCAGAGGGCGATCGCGCAAAACATAAGACAGAGCCGCGCCATACCCCAACGTCACCAGCAATAACACCTGATTGTTGTGCTGATGCACCTGAGCATAGTGCAACAGGGTAGTGCCTAGAAACCAGGCGATCGCAGCCAAAGCTGCTGTGCGTTGCTTAAAGCCAAACAGTTTGATCAGCCAGTAGCAGGCAGCGACAGCAGCGACATTCAGAGGCACAAAAATCAGGAAATTGACCGCCCAATCTCGCATCGTCTTCTGATCGGCGATGGGCAGCAAATGGTGTAACTGCGTTCCAACCCAGTCACCGGGCAACATCAGGATCGATTGCCCTTCCTCATAGGCGATATACCGCTTGCCATCAACTCCCATGACCCCAAACCGAATGTCACCCCGCACAATAGGCGTATCGTCTGGAGATACTTGAATTTCCTCCGTACCCGTCCACCAAGCATGAGCCATTTGAAGCCGCAGGTCGGTGTCCAAGGTGCCGAGGGTGCCGGAATTAATTACCGCTGTCCACAGCAAAGCGATCAAAAGAATGCTGCTAATTTTTTCTTTGAGAAATTTCATAAAAGAATGCCCCACCTGAGAACTGTTCGTTCCTAATAGAGAAATGCCAAATAGGAATCTTGAAGCTCTAGCTAATTTCCATATCGTTTAACAGGCTTGTTCACTGACAGATAGGTGTAGATTCCCAGCCCCACTAATGTGACCAATCCAAACAAAAACACCTGAAAGGCGGTTGCCGCCGCAATTCCCTGAGCCGGATCGTAGCCAAACAGCCCCAGAGTAAAGGAATAGGAATATTGATAGGTGCCGACGAAACCAGGAGCCGAGGGAATCAGCGTGCTAAGACTCGTCACTCCAATCATCAAAAGCATCGCCTGCCATCCCAAGGAGACATTGACCGACTTCAGCACGCACCACAGCGTGATTCCTTCTAGCAGCCACACCAGGAGCGATAGCCGGACTGCTCGCCCAAAACTAGAGCCAGGTCGAACGCTTAACCCCTGACGGAAACTTTGAAGCCGAGTGGCGATCGCCGACGGCAAGGGCAACCGCCCCACTCCTTCACCGCGTCCCACCACCCAAATCACGGCAAAGATGCCGCCAAAGAGCAATCCACCTGCGATCGTCAGCGTATCTAGCAAGACTACCGATTTGGCAAACAGGACTCTTCCCAGCAGCATACATAGCACTACGACCAGCCCATCTAGAACGCGCTCAACCAGAATTGAGCCAGCGATCGCCGTTCGCGACAGTTGATAGCGTCGTCCTACAAAGTTGGCTCGAAAGATTTCTCCCAGCCGAGCCGGAAAGATATTGTTTGCTGCATACCCAACTAGAAGGGCAATTCCCACAGCGGCAAACGGCAGGACTTTTACCTCACGTAGGAGCGATCGCCACCGCATAATTCTCACGACCATATTCATTGCGTAGAATGCTACAGCAGCGATTAGCCAATTCCCATGCGACTGAGCAAAGACGGTTGCCACTTTTTCCAGGCTGGTTTGGCGAAATGCTAACCACAGAAAAACAGCTCCAAACAGGAGTCCTACGCCCCCCCGAATCCAGCTACGCCACTGTTGGACTTGTTGCTTAGCCATGATGAAACTGTTCCAAAATCTGTCTCGCCTGAATCAGCGGGTAAGCGAGATAAACCATCCGCTTGGCTTCGCGACGACCCCGTGCTACCGAGTCGAGAATTAACCCGCAGGTCAGGCTCAGAAACGCCAGCAGCATAATTGAAGCCGCCAAAATTGCGGTCGGGAAGCGAGGCACCAGCCCAGTTTCCAGGAATGTTTTGACAATGGGAATAGCCAGGATTAAAGACAGGACTGCTAGTCCCAGAAAGATCAGCGTAAAAAATAGAAAGGGGCGAACCTCTTTAAACAACAGCAACGCCGTGCCCAAAATTCGCCATCCGTCTGTAAAGGTCTTGAGTTTGCTGGTCGAACCTGGAGGACGAGAGCCATAGCGGGTCGGCACTTCAGCAAACGGCATTTTCAATTCCAGGGCATGAATCGTAAATTCTGTTTCAATCTCAAACCCATTCGACAGAGCCGGAAACGACTTAACGTAGCGTCTGGAAAAGACTCGATAGCCAGACAACATATCGGTAAACTTTGCCCCAAATAGCATTCGCACGAAAGAGGTCAAAAACAGATTGCCACCCCGGTGTCCGCGCCGGTAAGCTGCTACATCTTCAGGCGCAATCCGACGCGCCCCAACAACCATATCCAGGTTTTCGGTGAGCAATCGGTCCACCAAATGTCTGATCGCTGCCGCCTCATAGGTATTGTCTCCGTCAGCAATCACGTAAATATCGGCATCAATATCCGCAAACATGCGGCGAACCACGTTGCCCTTACCCGGCTGGGGCTCATAGCGGATAAAGGCTCCTGCTTTTGAGGCTTGCTCTGCCGTATCGTCGGTTGAACGATTGTCGTACACATAAATCTCAGATTCGGGCAGGGCTGACTGAAATTCTGAAACGACCCGAGCAATGGTCAGGGTTTCATTTCGACAGGGTAATAAAACAGCGATTCTGTAGCTTTTTAGCGAAGACGTTTGGGCTTCAGCAATTTGGTCTAGCATGGCTTTAAATTCCTTCAGGTGAAAGTCATTTAGAACAGGTCTGTTGCCAACCCAATTCCTGCTCTACGGTTTGGGTTTCCCCTGGAGGAACAGTGCGTTCATTCATGAAGTAGACTTCCAGGGTTTCAATCTGCTGGGAAGCGCTGTGATTGGCGTTCCAGCTTTGGCAGAGATACTGACCGTAGCCGGGATAAAGCTTTTCACCGATCGCCCGATTGAGATTAATGAAATAGGTGCGCCACTGCATGTTTTGGTAAATCTCGCTGCGAGTGGCAAGACTCGGCTTCTCCCAATCCAGGGGGGCGTTCCTAAAAATATCGACCTCGCTACCGTCAGCTAATTGGGCTGGAATCACATGCCAGCCATCGTCTCTGGGCGGACTGGGCGCAAAAATACTCCACGACTGGTCAAGCCGAGTGACACGCCCCACAATTTCGGTTCTGTGCCAGGTTCTACGCTTGAAGGCATCGGGCGCATAGCTGCTGAGATTCCAGAGGAAGGTGTAAAACAACAGCACCAGCACGATCGCACTGATCGCTCGTGAGGGACGCAGCGTCAGCGGGCGAAACTTGAAGGGTTTGGTGAAGTTGCCTGCAAATTTGCGGTTGGTGGCGATCGCCTCATAAAACCTGTTTCCCGCAGCCTTTAATGGACTTAGAGAAAGAATAGGCGCAAGCCAACCCAACACCGGAGACAGGCTAACCACATAGATAATGCCTTCAAACTTAAAGCGGCGATTGCCCATCCAGTCCACGATTACCCAGGAGTTTTGCGCCTGCATATCAGCGTGAATGCTAGGGTCATCTTGTGCCATTAACAGAGGGGTTCCTGGCAGCACCAAAAAGGTGCGAAGCAGATAAACCACCTTTTTGCAGAAACCACAGTCTGCGTCGTAATAAATCTGTAGCCCCTGGCGTTCTGGAGTAGAAATGCGCTTCTGCCAGCGGTTCCAGGTTTCGCTGGGAATGAATGCTAGCCAGCTAAAGCAACTGAGGAAGGGAAAAATTCCCAGATTCAGGGTTAGCCCAAAGCCGATGTGCAATGAGATGAAGGTGATAATGGCAAGATTGCGAAAGAAGCTGGTGCGAAAGGGAAAGAAAATCAGCAGTGGCCCGAACCATTCCAAAATCATCGTGGAATGGGTAAACAGGCTCAGCAGCGGACGAAAGTTGAGCAGAAATGCGCCAAACGGGGTGACGTATTGGTCATAGCTGAGCGCATAGTAAACCGCGCTGCCATCCAGCCAAACGGGACTTTTTGCCTTAATCAGCGCCGAGAAGATGTAAATGAAACATTGCTGCACAATCAGGGCAACGGTTGCTCCTGTGAGAATGCGTTCTGGTAGTCGTTCTTTTGAAGTATTGAGGGCGCTGTCAATGGAGTAGCAAGCACCGAGCGGCAAAAACATTGCCCAAAACATCAGGGCCCGGAGGACATCATCGGCGGCAAAAATCAGAGCAGGGTTGCGGTTGTGCAGCGAGATCAACAGCACCCAGGAGGCGATTACGGCGATGCGAGTGCGGTAACCGACCAGCATCAGCAGGGCAAAGAAACCCGCTAGCAAAAACAGAAATCCTTGAAACAGAGGCGCGCCGCTAAGCGCATGAATTGACCAGTAGCCAGTTCGGGCAACTTCCTGAAGAAGCGATCGCGGCAGCACACCCGCGTCTGAGTAGTGAGCCGCCAGATCACCCGCTCGAATCGCCAAATCTGCCAGCAGAATTACCGCTAAACCCGTGCGAAACAGGGCAAGCGATCGCAAATCCAGCCCAAACATTTCCTCAAGCTTTTTATAAAAAACAGGTTTAGATTTAGGTGAGCTAAAGGTCATAAACATTGCACCTCAATCAAGGATGTTTTAGGGATTTGCAAAAGGAAGCGAAATTAACGATTAATCTGTTTTTTGTCTGGCGATCGCCAAGCTGACTTTTCTAAATCAATCGGCTCTGAGCGGACGGATGCTGTGCCCCTTTGAGTCGAATGGGTCTGTCCCACACCCGTTGGAGCAGAAGAATTCGCAGCTCTCTGCAAGCTCTTAGATTTTTTTCCTGGCAGCCATCGGGTCAACTGATGCTTAATTACTCGCAGGCGATGACGTAGCGTCGGCAACCGTTGCAGATACACCAGGCGACGCACCATACACGCCAATCGTCCTCTCAAGCTCATGCCAAAACTGAAAACCGCTGCCGCATCTGTGCCGAGCGTGATCATTTCGCCTAAATGCAGATAGCGGAACGGCTTAGGGCGACGATTTTGCAGGATTGCCCAGAGGTTTTTAGCAGCGCAGTCTGCCTGCTGGTATGCCACCTGTGCAGTCGCGGGCACCTGCTGCCCTCGCGCATTTCGCACATCTGCCAGGTCGCCCAGGACAAACACTTCGGGATAACCCTGAAGCTGAAGGGTAGGATGCGCGATTAACTGATCTTGTGAGTTGCGATCGCACTCCAGGTTGCGAATCCACTCAATTGGCTGATTTCCGGTTGTCCAAAGCACCAGATCTATCCCTATCCGGCTCGCTTCACCTTGCGTCTTGACAGCAATCCAATCTGCACCAATTTCAGCAATGGAAGTGTGCAAATCAACCTGAACTCCCTTTGCACCAAGAGTCCGATAGGCGGTGATGCGGCTGGCGCGTGAAAAAGATTTGAGAATGTCATCGCCGCGATCGATCAGGCGAATTTGCCCCCGTTTTTGCAAGCGATCGGCTAGCTTGCCTGCTAACTCCACACCGCTAGGTCCGCCACCCACGATCGCAATCCGAATTTGCTGTCGCTCAGAGGCTTCCAAAAATCGAAGCTGTTCCCGCAAATGTTGAGCATCGGCTAGTGTGCGAAATGGATAAGCATGTTCTGCTGCACCCGGAACGGCTCCCAGGTCAGTCTCTTTGCCGACTGCCAGCACCAGATAGTCGTAAGTCAGTGATTTCCCTGATTGAAGCTTGACTCGCCGTTCCCCTAAATCAACCGTTTCCACCGTGTCTCGGCGATGTTTCACATGGGTTCCCTGCAACAGGCTGTGAAATGAGGGTGCAATTTCCCACTGTTGAAGTTCACCTGTAACTAGCTCATACATCAGCGGCGTAAACAGAAAGTGCTGTTTGGGGTCAACCAGCGTCACCCGACATTTCTTCAAACCTGAGAACCGTTGCAAATACAAAGCGGTATAAAGACCTCCAAAACCGCCTCCAAGGATGCAAATATGCGTATTTGGGTTGAGCATGGAGATCCCTCGATTTCAAATTAGAGCTGACTTTCAGCGATCGTATCCAGGACGGGTTCAAGCTGTTGCGTTAACTCTCGCGATCGCAAGTTACGCGCATCCTGATTCAGGTGATAGTGTGTATCAGCAAACAGGCTGGAGTCAGTTTGCAGGTTTAAAGAGTCCGAGTTGTAAAGCACAGGAGCAATTTCAGCTAGCGCTGCGGCAGTTTCCTGCACGTTTTCGAGCGTTTCGGCATCTTGGCTGGCGTAGATCCAGGGCAATCCCAACACTAGAGTTGCGTCCTTGCTTTCAACCTGCTGGCGAAATTGGGAAATCTGCTCCAGAGCATGATCGGAAACGGTATCTTTAATCCGCATTTGCCACCAGGAGGAATTGGTGCGCTGCTTTAGCGCGGTGGGGTCACCATTCGCCGAAATCGGATCGGAGTAGTAGCCTCGCATTTCACCGTACTGCGCTACATCCCAGGTTGATTTAGTCACGGCTCGCAGGGTGGGAATTCCCAACAGCAGGGCATCATGAGTCAGTTGTTTGAGCGGAATGTCTCCTAAACCGGGTTGTCCGATCGCCATACCGAATGCACCAGAGCGATCGCCCAAACCATCCTCATCCAGCAAAATCAGGTACTCAGGAATCAGCAGCACCACATCTCCAGGTTGAATTACATCCATCACACTGGGCAACAGCACGTTCAAACCAATTGGCCCGTCGAGTCCCAGGTTGATTACCGGAATCCCCAATTCCTGCTGCATCAGTTCTGCATCGACCGTGTAGTGAGCGCCAGAGCCGCCCAGAATGATTACTCGTTGGGGAGCTTCGACTTCAGCAGCGATCGCCATTTTGCGCTCATACATCATCCGCAGCCAACTCAACTCGCCGCCATAGCGAACGTTGTAGAGATAGCCGATTGACCAGGCTAAACCCGCTGCCAAAATCCAGGTTGCAAAGCTAAGCTGCTTTCTCATGGGTCTAATCACTGCCTAAAAGTCAAAGTAGATGAATTCAGACGGAGTATTCGCTGCCAGCAAAATCGTCAAAGCCAGCAAAATTCTCGACATCCAGGGCGACAGCAGCAGGTCATATTCCCCTCGCTTCTGCCAGACGGCAACATGTTCAAACAGCAGTACCCCGGTCGCCAATGCCAGAGTCAGGAGTAAAGCGCTACCCTCGTTGAAACTAAAAGAGGCGATCGCCCCACCTAAATTGGAGAACGAATAGGTGAATGGATTAACTAGCGTTTGCAGCTTTTGCCCCAGTCGCCCGATATCAGTTTCCATGAAAAACAGACAGCCAAGAATCACAGAGCCGAAGGTCAGTGCCCAAGAGATAAACTGCGGCGTAGGAAAGTACTGTCCAACAAAGCGGTAGAAAGGACGACCGGCATATCTCAAAACCAGCAATAATAGCCCGTGATAGGCACCCCAAATGATAAAGTTCCACGCTGCCCCATGCCAGAAGCCCGAAAGGGTAAAAGTGATAAATAGAAAAAACGCCGCCCACTGCTTTTTAGACCCCATTAGCGGCAAAAACACATAGTCCCGAAACCAGGTGCTTAGGGTAACGTGCCAGCGTCGCCAAAACTCATTAATGCTCTGTGAAGTATAAGGCGCAAGAAAGTTGGGCGTCAGCCGCACGCCCACAATTCGAGCCAACCCCAGCGCAATAAAGCTATATCCAGCAAAGTCAAAGTAAATTCTGAGGGTAAATAAATAGGCAGAAAACCAGACGAGCCATGCGTTAGCGGTTTCTTCTAAGTTGATGAATGGAGAAATGTTATCCGCCAAAACAAACTTCATAAACAGACCCAGTGCCAACCAGCGAAAGCCTGCCTCAAAATTGTCGGCGGTGAACTTAAACCGGAAAGACTCAATCTGAGGAAGCAGGTCTGACCGTCGCTCAATCGGACCAGCAACCACTTGTGGAAAGAATGAGACGAAGTTGACGTAGTCAATAAATCCTAATGACTGCTTGCGTTTGCTGGTGTAGGAATCTACGACAAACGCCACCATTTGAAAGGTGTAAAACGACAGCCCAGGCGGAATTGCCCCTAATCCGGGAATGCTTTTGTCTTGCCAGGAGGTGGCGATCGCCGGAGCCACCAGCCCAACCACATCTTCAACAAAGAAGTTGAGGTATTTAAAATACGCCAGAATGGCTATGTCAAACCCAATTACAGCAGTGGCGATCGCCTTTGCCTGCCATCCTTGACGGCTAAACATCAGCCGCACCATCAGATAGTTAAAGACAATCTCAAACGAAAAGATAACAAAGCTAGAGGTGCTGGCATTCACAAAAAGCGTAAGCGACAGCGCCATCAATCCAATGCTGTCAAACACCCCTCGCCAGAGGTTAAGCTGCTTGCCGACATAGCGCACTGCAAAGAATGCTGACCCAACCAGCAACAAAACCCACCAAAAGGAGAATTCAGAGAAGTTCAATCGACTTCCTCCCCAGTCTCAAAAATTATCGGCTTACACTCACTTCAATCCAAATCTCTTCTGTAACTTGCGCTTAGAAACCACCGTGTAAACGCGAGTTATTCTGATCCTCACAGGCTTGCGCGTAACACACGCCTACAGCTATTTCCCGCGTCCCCACAGACTCCATTTCCCAGCAGTTTCCTTAGTGGGCTGAACGGGTGTTTCTGGCTCAGCAGCGATCGCTCCTGGAGCAATGTTCATTTCCTGCACCAGATAGGTAGCGGCTTTCTCAATCGTGGGATAGTCCCAAAGCAGGGTTGAAGGCAGGTCTACACCGAGCCAATCTTCCATATCACCCACAATCGTCACGGAATCGATCGAGTCCAGCCCATAACGGGTTAAAGGTTCCTCAACTTTGATCGATGGGGCAGAAAGTGAAAGCTGCTTTGCCAACTGATTGACGAGCCAGGTTTGAATCGTCTCAATGGCGATCGCCTCACTATTCTCCTGAGCTAGATCCGCTTGAACCAATACATCACTGGGCTTGGAGCTGGAGTTCTGTAATTGCATGAATAGGATTCTCCTGAACTTCTGATTTAGCTAATTGAAAAGGAACAATCGAAAACATCCGATCTTCGCCATAAAGCCTGAGCAATTCCTGGGCGAGCGGCTCATCGTCCAGGCGGGGCGGCAAGTCTAGAGCGGGGTTAACCGCTACCAACAGCCTTCGCAAGCTCAGCGCCAACCATCTGCCATTGGCAAAAAACTCACCTAACGTTTTGCGGTTATGCAACCACATGTGAACGCAGGCAGCAGCAGCATGGAGGGTGCAATACTTTTTCGCCAGTTCAAACGACTCCGGCGACTGGTCGTGACCATGTTCAAAGGCAGCAGTTCCCAGGAAATCATCCTGTGCGTTTAACTCTGCTAAAACAGCGTGAGTTAACGCTTCTATCTGCTCTAAAACTTCTGGTTCTAAGTCGGGCGGTTCGAGTGCCTGAAGCTGCTCCAAAGCGATTTCCAGTCCTTGAAGCACATCATCTGCACCTCGACTAAATAGCTCCAGCCGCTCTGGAGCAAATTGGGGAACAGGCTGATCGAGCGTGAATGTGGTTTGTAGGCGGGTGGCGATCGCCTCCATACTCTGAGCATCCCGCCGCGCACGGAATTTGGCTAAATGCCGTCGTTGCAGAATCAGAGAATGCAGATTCACAATGCTGCTGCCGTCAAACACGCTGATAATCGCGTTGTCCCGCATCACCTTTTGGAAAATGCCAAAGTCATGTTCCTCGCGCATGTAATAGCGTGCGCCCAACACCACCGAGACATCCTGCACCATCTTCTCTAGCGTCACGGTGACAAAATACTTCACCACTGCCGACCAAACGCTGAACTGTTCTGGAACAACGTGAAACCCTCTGCCTGCGCCGATATTGGCACAGTCGCAAATCAAAATATCTAGAAAAGCGTCTACCAGAGTGCGCCGAGGATGGGGAATATCAAATACGGTTTTGCCATACAGTTGCCGCCCTAACGTGAACTTCAGGGTGGTTTTCAGTGCAGTGTCAGCAGCCCCTTGAGAGAAGGCAGCACAAAGAGCACGAGTAATCTGAAACCCTTTGAGCGCCAGCTCTAGCCCTACTCCTTCTTTACCCAGTCGCATCTTTTCGGGAATAAAGCAGTCATCAAAACGGATACCGCTCATGTCAGAGCCGCGAATTCCGTGAGTTTTAATCTTGGGTAAATTGCTATAGGTTGCTGGGTCAAGCTCCGCTTTCTTCACCATGAACAAAGACAGGCTGCGGCTTCCTGCTTCTGCATCCGTTTTCGCCAATACGAAAGTGACTCCAGAAATGGTGGCGCGATTGATCGGCCACTTCTCACCATTCAACAAATAGCCACCAGGAACTTTAGTTGCGGTTACATCGCCAGCGAGGAGGTCACTCCCGTGTGCCCGCTCAGAATAGGAAAGACACATTGCCCCATTCGTGTCTTTCATAAACTGGGCTAGCTCTTGCTTTTGTGCCTCCGTCCCTGCCATCCAGGTGAGAAACGACCAAAACAGAGTGGTGAAAGAAATGGAAGTGGTCAGGTCACGCCGCGACATGACTCGCACAAAGGCGATGAATTCCTCAAAGGAGGTAAACTCTCCGCCACAGTTCGTTGGAATGTAGTAGTGATGCAGTTTCCAGTTATAAAGCCAGGTCAACTCAGCTTCAGGAAATGCTTCGAGTTCGTCCAGCTCAATCACCTGCTTAAACGACATCACGCTTTCTGGATTGCAGGGATCGCCCAGATCGCGTTCCAGTTCTTCAGCGAGCCAATATTGTTTGAGTGGATGCATTGATCTTTCCGGTGGATGCATTGATCTCTCCAACCAAGGATGAGGAGCAAAGGATGAGGAACAAAACTTCGAGAACTTGAAAACTTGAGATTTCAGGTGAAACGTTGCCAGGGAGGTGACAGGATTTTGAAACTTTTAGGCTTTGGCGACTTGCACTTGCTCTAGCAGCGAACTGACATCGCCCTGCAAGTTTCTGAAGCTGGCTCGAATTTGCGGGTTTTCGCTCCAGTCTTCTAGCACATCGAGCGTTCCGGCTAAGAAGCTAGTCCGGCAGGCACGACGCTGAATCTTGCCGCTGGAGGTTTTGAGAATATTTCCGGGCTTGGCTAGCACAACTGCATAAACCTGAAGCTCATGCTGTTCGGCGATCGCCTGTCGAATTTCGCCAATCACCTGATCAAAATCAATGTTTTGCTGCTGCCGTTCCACCTCTTGCACCACAACCAGTCGCTCTTCTCCGTCTATCTCAATGGAGAATGCCGCGCCATAGTCAGGGCGCAAAGCCGGATGGAGTTGCTGAACCGTCCATTCAATATCTTGGGGGTAGTGGTTTGTGCCACGAATGATGATTAAGTCTTTGATCCGTCCCGTGACAAATAGTTCTCCGTCTTGAAGGAAGCCGAGGTCGCCCGTTCGCAAAAACGGCCCTTCCTGGGAATCCGCAATCTGAGCGCGGAAGGTGCGATCGCTTTCCTCAGGACGCTGCCAGTAGCCCTTTGCCACACCAGCGTCAGCCACCCAAATTTCGCCCACCTCGTTTGGGGGACAGCGAGTCAGCGTATCAGGGTTCACAATCGCAATCTGAGTTTCACAGACCTGACGACCGCAGCCTGCGATGATTCGCACCACGTCCTGTTCATCTGAGGCTTCAACAATGCGATTGCGTTCCAGTGCGGCTGGGTCAAGCACACAGACTACAGGCTCTGAAGGACGTGGACTGGTGGTTACAAGCAGGGTTGCCTCTGCCAATCCATAGGCAGGCGCAAACGCATCCCATCGGAAGCCACTGGGTTCAAAATATTCAAAGAACTGCCGTAAAACCCTTGGGTTAATCGGTTCGGCTGCATTTCCTGCCGCCCGCCAACTGCTTAAATCTAAGGCATCTCGCTGTTCGAGCTTGACCCGTCGAATGCACTGCTCATAGGCAAAGTTTGGAGCCTGACTGTGAGTCGCCTGATAGCGCGAAATCGCCTGAAGCCAGCGAACCGGTTGCTTAATAAAGGCAAACGGAGACATCACATAGCAGGGAGTACCGTTGTAGAGCGGTTGGATCAACCCTTCGACCAAGCCATAGTCATGGAAGTAGGGCATCCAGGTGACTGTAACGCTGTTTGAGTCGTACCCACAGGCTCTCTGCAAATAAGCCGAATGATGCATCACATTCCTGTGCGTAATCATCACTCCTTTTGGCGTGGACGTTGAGCCAGAAGTGTATTGCAGGTAAGCAATATCGTCGCTGTTAATCGCTGGCTCCTGCCAAGATTCAGCTAGCTGAAGATCAACCTGTTCAGTGTCGAGCCAGCGTATTGTGGAAAATTCAGGAAACTCCAGCCCTGCTTCCTCAAAAATCGAAAGAATTCGGGCATTCGTCAGAACAACTGTCGCTTGAGCGTCTTGGACGATGGCTCGCAGTCGAGGCAGAGTTCGCTTCAGCCGACCCGCATCCGGCGGCGGCACCGGAATCGCAATTACGCCACCATAGAGGCATCCTAGAAATGCCGCCATTACTTCTAATCCTTGTGGGTAGAGCAATAGCACCCTTTCTCCTGATGCATTTTGCTGTTGCAGGAGAGCGGCGATCGCCCTTGCCTGGCGATCGAGATCGGCATAGCTCAAGGTGGAACTTTCAGTTTTTCCGTCCGTCAGGAAGGTGTAGGCTAGCCGTTCCGGTTGTTCAACGGACCTCCATCTAAGCAGTTGAACTAATGTATCAAGCTTGACTAAATGGTGAGGTAAACACTGAGTCATGTTTTCAACTCCGGGTCAGGAGAGGTGTAATTCTGAAAAGCTCAAGGTCGAATCCGTACAGAAAACTACGAGTTCAGTCAGCAGCAGACCTGGAACTCGGCTATCAATGTAATGAGACTGAAAGAATTCTGAATCGCCTCTTAGCGAAGTGACGAACTTTATTTGAATGTCAGAATAATTACATAGGTAGAATTATCCTGAAAAGTGTCAATCAGTATTTTTACTAAAACAACAAATTCGCATCTACCTAAAAATCAAACTTTGCTGTATTGCATCCTATTCAGTGATTGATGTAGAAGGCATCACGCAATTTTGATAAAGCTTCAGCTTCTATAAAGCTTTTGTGTAGTAGAAGTTAGTAGCCTTCTTTTACTCAAAAGTTCGGCTACATTGGTTAACCCCTATTTTTGAGAAATTTGTAGCGGTAGCAGACTTTCCCTATCCCAGGGCAGGAAATTTTCCTCTCGGATCAGGATAAGATTGGCAATAATCGTGATCCCCGCTGATCACCAATCATTTCTTGGAACTGATTGCAATTGTCTTAAGCTTTTCCTGACTCTGAGGTTTTATGAAGAAGTTTTTGTCTCGCTTTCTGGCTCTGGCTCTGGTGCTGGTAATTGGTTTGATGGGCTGCACCTCCGCTCCCGCTGGGTTGACCGGAAATTACCGTGAAGATACGCTGGCTCTGGTCAACAGCTTAAGAACAGCGATCGAACTACCCGATGGTTCTCCCAATAAGGCAGTCGCCCAGACAGAAGCACGGCAAAGAATTAACGACTTCGCCTCCCGCTATCGCCGGGACAACTCCGTAACCAAGCTCAGTTCCTTTACAACCATGCGGACAGCGCTGAACTCCCTGGCCGGACACTATAGCTCCTACCCCAACCGTCCAGTTCCCGAAAAGTTAAGAAAGCGCTTGGAGCAAGAATTTGCTCAGGTAGAAGCTGCACTTCGCCGCGAATCATAGCGAAGCTATTTGATTGATTAGCTATTTGATTGATTAAAAAAATAGAGCCTGAGGGAATTCCTTCAGGCTCTATTTTTTTGAGGTTGCTATCTGAACGTGTGAACTACGTAGGGGCGCACCGCAGTGCGCCCCTACAGAAAGAATGGATATCTGGTGAACCATCCCCACTCAGCAAAATCAATTTTTTTAGATTGTTCGATGCCGTCTACTAAATCTTCAACGGCTTTGAAAGCAATGAATCTTCGATCGCGCTAGATTCTGACCTTGATTCAGGTTGTAAAATTTCAGTCAGGATTGAGGCAGGGCGTTGACGATGAGGCCAGGCAAAAGCATGACGGAAAGCCGCTTCCTGGCAAGCCTGTAGCTGATCAAAGCCAATCACATCATGGGTCAGCAGGCTCTCATACTCAAACGGTAAACGCATGTTGTGCAGTCCAGCGTTATCCGTACAAATAGCAATATCGACTCCGGCTTCAAAGCAGCGATCGAAAACCAACTTAAGTTGATGAATGCTCTCTAAAGTTCCCGTCTTCAAGTAGGTCGTGGGGCAAACTTCCAAGCATTGTCCTCGCTCAGCAATTTCACCTAATAGCTCGGGATGCAGCAGCGGAATCTGAATACCGTGCCCAATACGCATTAGGTAGGGCAAAAGTTCAGGGTAACAACCTTCGCTGGTTTCGTAGAGATGTCCGGTGGTGTTCAGCCCAAGCGATCGCGCATAGTCATACAGTTCCACAAATTCATCGAGTCGCTCAGCATAGTGGGCATCTCCACCCGCCAGGTCAATGCCGCAAACATATTGCTTCATCTGGGCAGCGAGATCGGCGATCGCCCGATTTACTTCATAGGGCAAGCGGGAGTGCATACACAAGATCTGGCTGGTCACGATCGGGTAATCGCCCAACTGACTTGCCCGCCCCACAATTTCCACAATTTGAGTCATTTGATCAATTCGCTCAGACTGACTCAACTGATCCGAGGTGCGGAGATAAGGGGTGTAGCGCAACTCCAGATAAGCCAAATTCTCAAAAATGTACGCTCCCCGCATTAACCGATAGACAAAATAAGGCAGCGTTTCGTCCGTCTGGACGCTCTCCACCAGCGTGTGCAGCTCCAGATATTCATCTAAAGTATTGCGAGGACGGGTGTAGAATTCCTCAAAAGCACCATATTCATCAAACTGTTGAGCCAGGTCAGGGCGGTTGCGCTGAAAATACCGCCACAACACGCGGGGCACAACAGAGCCACCTAAGTGGCGATGTAGCTCAGCATATAAAGCCACAGAAACCTCTCTTCGTGAAAGTTGACAGTAGTGACATCCACTGCTGATAATTGTAGTTTGTGTGAACTTTAGAAACTGATAGACCCTTGGCTAACGTCGTAGTAATCGGGGCCCAATGGGGCGATGAAGGAAAAGGCAAAATCACGGACTTGCTCAGTAAGTCCGCAGATGTCGTGGTTCGCTATCAAGGCGGTGTCAACGCTGGACACACTGTCGTGGTTAAAGATCAGACCTTTAAGCTGCACCTGATTCCCTCTGGCATCCTCTACCCCGACACGGAATGCATCATTGGTTCGGGTACGGTGATCGATCCGAGGGGGCTGATCGAGGAGCTAGATCAGCTAGAAGCGCTAAATATTTCTACAGAAAATCTACTGATTTCCGAAACAGCTCACGTCACGATGCCCTATCATCGACTGCTCGATCAGGCTTCTGAAGAGCGTCGCGGTAGTTACAAAATTGGCACAACGGGACGGGGAATTGGCCCTACCTATGCTGATAAGTCTGAGCGAACTGGCATTCGCGTGATTGACCTGATGGATTCAGAAGGTCTGAAAGAGCAGTTGCGCTGGACGATTAGCCACAAAAACGTCATTTTAGAAAAGCTCTATGAACTGCCGCCGCTGGATGCTGACGCGGTGATTGCAGAATATTTGGGCTATGCTGAACGACTGCGCCCTCACGTAGTTGATAGCTCTCTCAAAATCTACGACGCGGTACGAAAGCGTCGCAACATCTTGTTTGAAGGGGCACAGGGGACTTTGCTGGATCTAGATCACGGCACTTATCCTTATGTCACGTCTTCAAACCCGGTAGCCGGTGGAGCCTGCGTTGGGTCTGGCGTTGGGCCAACTATGATCGATCGCGTGATTGGCGTTGCCAAGGCCTACACAACACGAGTTGGAGAAGGGCCCTTTCCCACAGAGCTAAATGGCAGAATGGGAGAGTTACTGTGCGATCGCGGCGCAGAATTTGGCACTACCACCGGGCGCAAACGTCGCTGTGGCTGGTTTGATGCAGTTATTGGTCGCTACGCCGTCCGAATCAACGGTTTGGATTGTCTCGCAGTCACCAAATTGGATGTGCTGGACGAGCTAGAGGAAATTAATGTCTGCATTGCCTACAAAATCGATGGGCAGCGCTGTCACGACTTTCCTAGCAATGCTCGCGACTTTGCCCGCTGCCAGCCGATCTACAAAACGCTTCCAGGTTGGAAACAGTCAACCGACCACTGCCGATCGCTAAATGACTTGCCGCGTCAAGCGCTTGACTACCTCAAGTTTCTAGCGGAACTGATGGAAGTACCGATCGCCATTGTGTCTCTAGGAGCCAGTCGCGATCAGACGATCATCGTCGAAGATCCGATCCACGGACCCAAGCGGGCACTGCTTTACAGCAATGGTACCGTTCAAACAGCCCAAGTCTAAAGTTGGTGTCAGGCAGGAACTAGACCAGAATTAGTCTTGTTTTGGCTCCTCAAGTTTCCAGTTCGGATTGCCCAGTGTTCGGATTGCCAGTTTCAGATTGCCAGTGTTCGGATTGCTCAATTTACAGTCATAGACCCAGTTAGGTTACTCGTATGGAACTCACAATTGAATGTCAAAAGCGTGCCCCCGGTAGCAAAGCAGGGGCACTTCGGCGCGAGGGACGGATGCCAGCTGTGCTTTACGGTCATCAAGGGGCAGAATCCGTTTCGCTAACCCTCGATGCCAAAGATGCCGAAACGCTGGTCAGAAAAGCTTCTCTCAACAACACCTTGATTCAAGTGAAGATCCCTGACCTGCCCTGGAGCGGTAAGGCGCTGCTGCGGGAAGTACAAACTCACCCCTGGCGCAGATCGATCTATCACATTAGCTTCTTCTCCATTGCGGCTCAGTCCAGTGTTGAAGTTACCGTACCCATCAACTTTGTGGGCGAAGCCGTTGGCGTGAGAATGGGCGGTGGCGCTTTGGATACAGTTTTAACTGAATTGCAGGTGCAGTGTGACCCCGAGGCCATTCCAGAAACGATTGAAGTAGACGTAACTGACTTTCAGGTTGGTGATTCAATTCATGTGAATGAATTAAAGCTGCCCAAGGGGGTTGAGGCCGTGGGTGAGCCAGATCGAGTTGTTGTTTCCGTGTTAGCTGGGCGTACCTCGTCTGATGACGATGCAGATGAGACTGCTTCAGCTTCCGAATAGGATGACAAGCGATCGCCAATTGACCTAAATTAGTCACTTAGCCAGGGAATTGTCCCTGGCTTTTTAGTTGCAGCCCATTTTTCAACTTCAACTTCTAACCTACCTGCCAACCTTATGTCCGATTCCAAGCTCCCGCCCGTGATTCAGCAGATGATGCAGCCCAGTTTTTATCCGCATTCGGTGCAGGAGCCAATTCAACTCATCCAAACGCACATTTCCTATGTGCTGCTGACAGGAGAATATGCCTATAAGCTCAAGAAGCCAATCAATTTTGGCTTTCTAGACTTTTCTACCCTCGAACAGCGCCACCACTTTTGCTTGGAGGAACAGCGGCTCAACCAGCGCGGTGCACCAGGGATCTACCTAGAAGTTCTACCTATTAGTCAGATTGGGGAAGAACTTCACTTAGGCGATGAGCAGCAGCCTGTAGAGTACACCTTGAAAATGCGGCAGTTTCCCCAGGAGACGCTACTGAACTCCATGTTTGACCAGGGCAAGCTGACCGAGGAATTGTTGGTGGAGTTGGCAAAGGCGATTGCCACCTTTCACGCCAACTCGCCCACCAGCGACTACGTCCGTAAATTTGGTGAAGTTTCTCAGGTGCGGCAGGCCTTTGACGAAAACTACGAGCAAACCGAACGCTACATCGGCGTTGCTCAAACTCAGAAGCAGTTTGACGAAACCAAAACCTACACCGATCGCTTCTTCCAGGAGCAGCAAGATCTGTTTGTCAAACGAATGCAGCAGGACAAAATTCGCGAATGTCACGGTGATTTGCACCTGGGCAACATCAGCTTCTGGCAAAACGAACTCTTCTTATTTGACTGCATCGAATTCAACGAGCCATTTCGCTTTGTTGATGTGATGTATGACGTTGCTTACATTGTTATGGACCTGGCGGTCAGGCAGCGTCCCGACCTGGGCGCGCTGTTCCTCAATACCTATGTCGAGCAAACAGGCGATTGGGAAGGACTGCGCGTGTTGCCCATCTACATCAGCCGTCAGACCTACGTGCGGGCAAAAATCACTTGCTTTTTGCTAGACGACCCCGCCGTTCCTGATGCAGCCAAGCAAAAAGCCAAAGAAACCGCAGCACTCTACTATCGTCTGGCTTGGGAGAATGCCCACTCTCAGCAGGGTAAATTAATTCTGATGTCAGGTCTGTCAGGCTCCGGGAAGAGTACTACAGCTCGACTTCTGGCGCGTAAACTCGGTGCGGTCCACCTTCGCTCTGATGCAGTACGAAAGCATTTAGGTGGCATTCCGCTGCACCAGAAGGGTAGCGATGACCTGTACACCGCAGAAATGACGCAAAAAACCTACAGGCGATTGCTGGAGTTGGGAGTTCAGCTTGCAGCTCAAGGCTATTCTGTGATTTTAGATGCCAAGTATGACCGTCAGACACTGAGGGCAGAGGCGATCGCCCAATCCGAGGCGCATCAAATTCCCCTACAAATCTTTCACTGTGACGCTCCCCTGGAAGTGCTGCGAACCCGCCTTCAGCAGCGCACCGGAGATATTGCCGATGCCACAGCCGATTTACTAGCTCAACAGCAGCTAGAGCCTTTTACCGAAGCTGAACACTCTTATGTGACGCGATTGGACACAACTCAGGATATTGAGAAACAGTTGGGGTTAGGGTCCGATACAAAATCCGTTTTGTAAAGAAGCACTATTTGGTGTGCGGGCGAAGCATTCGATAAAAGAATTGTGCTTCAATGGCAGGAATTGTGACCAAATGCTTCGCCCCTATCGCTACCGCTACTCTACAGACGGATTTGGTATGAGATCTAGAACTACTGGTAGAGGTTGGATTCCCTACTCTAACTTCTCCCCGCTCAAGACGAACATTGGATCAACCGCAGCAAAAACCTGGTGATTGCCCTTTGTTTCCAGGCGATTGACTGCAGACTGCACGACTTCGATATTTCGGACGTGCAGTTCTGCCAGGCTCTCGGAGATGGCGTAAAGAGTTTCAAAATTGGTTGCTGTTGCCACGATCCGACCCTGAGGGCGCAAATAATCCCAAGCAGCTTTCAAAATTTCTTTGACGGGGCGACCACCTTCTACGCAAACGCAATGCGGTGCATAAGCCAGATCTTTAAGGCATTCTGGGGCACTCCCTTCGATTACGTCTACGTTTTGGACGGCAAAGCGATCGCAATTACGACGAATTAAATTGGCAACCTCTTCATCGCGCTCGATCGCAAGAATGCGCCCTTTGGGACACAGCAGCCCAACCTCTATGGGAATTGTCCCGGTTCCTGCTCCGATGTCCCACAGCACCGCATTGGGACGCAGACGCAAATGAGAAATCATCAGCAGTCGAATTTCTCGCTTGCTCATCGGAATTCCTGGCAGACGTTCAAATAAATCATCTGGAATGCCAGGAGTGCAGTAGGGCCAGGGGGAAGGAGACATGCAAGTAGGGGAGGTTGAAGAACTTTGAGACGCTTCAAGGATAGCTTGCTGTGCCTCAAGCGATAGCCATCACAACTTCACGACTTTTAGGGTATCAAGATTGGGGTCAGCGCATCCGGTGATCACTCCCCCCGCCGCCATCACTTGCTGAAGATAGGCGATCGCCCCTTCTGTAATCTCTTCACCAGGCAGCAAGACGGGAATGCCAGGAGGATAAGGGCAGACGATTTCAGCGCTGATGTGACCGATAGTATGGGCGATCGCCAGGGTTTCAGTTGGAGCAAAGAAGGCTTGGCGGGGAGAAATCGGCGATTGGGGATTGGAGATTAAGCTTTGCTTCAAAGGTTGATTTTTCGTTGGCGACGCCAACGAAAAATCAACCTTTTCAATTGGTTTTAAAGCACGCTCCAGAGGTTGGGCGGATGGGGAGGGGTACTGAGAAGACAGGTGGTTGAAGGCGTTTATCAACTGCTCAATGTCTGAGGCAGTGTTGCCCAGGCTAATGATGAAGGTGAGGTGCTGAAGGGAAGGTAGCTCTGCGGTAACGCCTAACTGCTGGTGCAAAATTTCGTCTGCTGCAAAACCGGTTAGCCCTAAGCGAGTGGTCGTCACTGTGAGGCGAGTTGGGTCAAGGGCAACAAAGCCGGGAGTCAGTCCTGCTGATTCTGGGCCTAAAACAGATAATCCAGAAATTTGGCTCAGTTGTGTTCTAGCTTGGTGTGCCAGGGCTAGCGTCTGGGTCATCAGTTGCTTGCCCTGAGTCGCCATTTGCTGCCGGGCGGCATCGAGTGAGGCTAACAGGAGATAACTGGGGCTAGTGGATTGGACAAGCTGTAACGTTTGGCTGAGGCGATCGCCATCCACCCGTGTTCCTTGAACATGCAGCATTGCCGCCTGAGTCATCGCGCCCAACAACTTGTGGGTAGACTGCACTACCAGGTCTGCCCCGGCTGATAGGGCTGAAATCGGCAAGTCTGGGTGAAAGCCAAAATGAGCACCGTGCGCTTCATCAACTAATAGCGGAATGCCATGCTGATGAACCATTTGAGCGATCGCCCGAATATCTCCACAAACACCGTAATACGTTGGGTAAACCACCAATACTGCTTTTACATCTGGATGTTGTTTGAGTGTATGAGCTACGGAATCGGGTGTGATGCTATGAGCGATCCCCAGTTGGGGATCATAATCTGGCTCCACAAAAATCGGGATTGCACCAGACAAAATTAAGGCGGCGATCGCCGAACGATGCACGTTGCGAGGTAGCACAATCTTTTCGCCTGATTTGCACACAGCTAGAATGGCTGCCTCAAGTCCGCAAGTAGAACCGTTTGCCAAAAACCAGGTACGGTCTGCCCCAAACGCTTCAGCAGCCAGTTCTTGAGCCTGCCCGATTACGCCTTCTGGTGAAAACAAGTTGTCTAAATCTGGCAGCTCAGGTAAGTCGGCTTGAAATACTGCTGTTCCCAGTAAATCTGCAAGAGGCTGAGCGATGCCCTGTCCCCGTTTGTGTCCAGGTGTATAAAAGGGAGCGTGAGCCCGCTGAGCCTGGACGCGCAGCGCTTCAAGCAAAGGCATTGCAGTTTGATCGAGCATTTTACAGTTCAACAAATTTGAAATATAGCTTCAACCTAGAGGAGTGTTTTTGGAGGGGATTTGGGCGTTTTCCGTGATTTTCCTGAGGGCGTGAAAGCTGATCTGTTACTACCATATTTGCGATTCCCATATCTATTGGGCTCAAACAAGCTCAGTAAATTTGACCTTTGCAGAGGGCGATCGCAGTGACGAGGGATGGATGTTCGCAAACTTTATAATCCCGCGCCGATTAGTCGCCGTTTTGAATCCTCGTCGTAGCGTTAGAGCAAGGTTCGGATTAACAATCGCCGCGATCGCCTTAATTTTTTCGATGTTGGCTAGCCTAACCATTGGGCAAACTGCTACCCAGCAGATCGAACAGGATGCTGGACAAGATTTGGCATATTTGGCTTACCAGATGGCAGACCGACTTGATAGTGGCATGTTTGAGCGCTATCGAGATATTCAAATCGTTGCCACAATCGACACAATTCGGGATTCTAATTCCCCAATCACGGCAAAACGGTTACTCCTAGAAAAACTGCAAAGCACCTATCCTGCTTACTCCTGGATTGGACTGACCAACCCTCAAGGCACGGTTGAGGTCAGCACAGGTGGACTTCTAGAGGGTGCAGATGTCTCAGAACGACCCTGGTTCATCAGTGGGAAACTTGATACTTTCGTCGGCGATGTGCATGAAGCCGTACTTTTAGCGAGCTTGCTGCCGAACCCGACTAAGGATACGTTGCGTTTTGTTGATTTCGCCGTACCGGTTGATGATCTCCAAGGAAAACCCCTTGGCGTTCTTGCAGCTCACCTAAATTGGGCATGGGCAGAAGGTTTAAAGAATGCTCTATCCCGCAATTTGCGAAGCCAAGAGCAGGATTTACTCGTGCTGCGAGAGGATGGGGTCGTTTTGCTGGGACCCGCCGAATTGCTTGACCAGAAGTTGGATTATTTGGAAAGCTTTCAAGAGGCGACTCTGGCGAAAACAGGCTACCTGAGCGAGGTCTGGCCCGACCATCAGTCTTACATTACTGGCTTTACCGCTAGCAACGGCTATCGCGAATATGAAGGGTTGAATTGGGTTGTGCTGGTACGGCAAAAGACCGACTTAGCATTTGCTCCAGCCCATCGCCTACAGCGTCAGATTTTATCTTGGAATTTGGGACTAGGTAGTTTAGTCGCTGTTTTAGGTTGGTTTATAGCAGATTACATTACTAAACCCATGTGGGCGATCGCCCATGCCGCTAACCGGATTCGGCGGGGTGACGCAAGAGTGTTGATTCCTGTTGTGCGGGGGCAAGACGAGATCGCAAATTTCTCTCAGTCGCTCAACCGATTGGTCTATGAACTGACTCAAAAAGAACGCGAACTGAAACTGAGCAATGAGCGACTAAAGCAGGAACTCGTTGAACGGCGACAGGTTGAAAAATCACTGAGACTGAGTGAGGAAAAGTTTTGCCAACTTGCAGAAAATATCGACGAAGCTTTTTGGATCTGCTCCGCTGACGGCAGTGAGGTTATTTATGTCAGTCCTGCCTACGAACAGATTTGTGGTTACTCCTGTGAAATGGCATACCGAAACCCCAGAATTTGGTACGACAGCATTCATCCAGAAGATCGTGAAAAGGTAACGCCTGACTTTAGCCGTGAATCGCTGGGTAACTACGATGAGGAATATCGACTGATCCACCCGGACGGTTCGGTTGTGTGGATTCGAGATCAGGCTTTTCCGGTCTATGACGAGCAGGGTCAGGTCTACCGGGTTGTTGGAATTACCGAAAACATCACAGAGCGCAAGCGGGCCGCAGAAACTTGCCAACAGCTAGAGCAGGAACGGGAACTGAGCGAACTGAAATCTCACTTTATTGCGATCGCCTCCCATGAGCTGCGCACGCCTCTATCCGTCATATCCATGTCGTTAGACCTGTTGCAGCAACCCAGCCTAAACATGACCGAAGAGAAAAAACAGCGATATTGCGATCGCATGGATAATGCTGTCAAGCGGCTCACCCAAATTCTGGATGATGTTTTGTTGGTCGCTAGAGCTGAGGCAGGAAAGTTAGGATTTGCTCCGGCTCCCCTAAATCTGGTTCAGTTTTGCCACGACTTGACAGAGGAAATTCAACTGAATGCAGGCAGCCAACACGATCTGACATTTGTCTGTCAGGAGCAGATGGATCAGGTCTGGATGGATCAAAACTTGCTGAATCACCTGTTGACTAACTTGCTGCTGAATGCGGTGAAGTACTCCCCTGAGGGAGGCAAGATTTACTTTGAACTGAGCCATCAGCAGGGAAACGCCATCTTTCAAATTCGAGATCAGGGCATTGGCATTCCCGAGGCAGATCAGACAAGGCTATTTACAGCCTTCTACCGATGCAGCAATACGGGCAAGCTTCCTGGTACAGGGCTTGGACTGGCGATCGTGAAGGAAGCCGTTGAACTGCACGGAGGAAAGATTTCCGTCTCCAGTATGGTTGGCAAAGGAACAACCTTCACCGTTTCGCTTCCCATCTTGCCGAGTGCAAGTTAGGAATGACTAAATCTCCTGCATGAACGGTGGTGCTTCAAAGAGTGATTCTGCAGGAAGTCTACTGAACACGGTTTGAAATTTCCTATTGTTATGTCTGGACAAGCCCCACAACTGCTTATCTGAGGTATGTTGGGTTGCTATAGGATGGCTTTAGTCCCAACCTATCGACCTACGTTACCAAGGACAAGACTTGTATGACTGGCTCTGTCAATCCTCCAGGTTCACCTGAGTTACCTAACGACAGTGGCGTTTTGCCAGAGAGTGAAGGAGTGATTTTACAGCGAGGTGGAGAAGAGTTAGCGCTCGAAAAAGTGGGCGATCGCTTCACCGTGCGTCCCATCCCAAACCGCTCTTTAACAGAATTGGCGCGTCAGGTCGGGGCAGTGGCAGCTTTACCTGTGCCATCCGGTCGGCTGATTGAGCTTCAGGTTGCACCCGATCAGCTGGATCGAGCCATGCAAATCGCGCGAACCTCAGAGGATGTTTCCTTTGCCAGCCACGTCTATCACGTTCAAAACAACCCAAGCACAAGAATCTATTTAACCGACCAAATCACAATTCAGTTTGCAACCCAGATGGATGGGGCAGGTGCACGGGCGATCGCCACCTCCTTAGGGCTTGAGCTAGAACAGGCCGTCGCCGGAATTCCCAACACTTACGTCTTTCAAGTCACGCAGCAGGCTCCAGCCAATCCAGTGAAGCTAGCGAATCAACTGATGCGTCGCGCCGACGTACTGACCGCAGAACCTAACGTCGTCATCAAGACCCAAAAGCTATATCGCCCCAACGACAGCCAATACCCCAAACAGTGGTACTTGCAGAACAACGGTGGCTCCCGTGACCTCACCGCCAGCTCTCACATTGCAGCAGAAGCAGCCTGGGACATCACTCGCGGAGTCCGCTCGATTGTCGTCGCTGTTGCCGATGATGGCTTTGACCTGAACCATCCTGACTTTCAGGGCAAGGGCAAAATCGTTGCACCGAGAGACCTGAAGCGAAAAGACTTCCTGCCTATGCCCGAAGAGCAGCAGGAAAATCATGGGACTTCCTGTGCGGGGGTGGCGATCGCTGAAGAAAACGGAGAAGGCATCGTCGGTGTGGCTCCTGGCTGCGCCTTCATGCCCATTCGCACAACAGGCTTTTTGGATGACGACGCGGTCGAACAATTGTTTAACTGGGCCTTAAACAACGGAGCTTCGGTAATTTCCTGTAGCTGGGGTTCCAGTGCCGTCTATTTTCCCCTTTCTCTACGTCAGCGGGCGGCAATTACACGAGCTGCAACAGAAGGGCGCGACGGTAAAGGCTGTGTCATCGTCTTTGCAGCAGGAAATGCCAACCGCCCCGTTTCCGGTGAAATCAACGAGCAGGGCTGGACGCGAAATTTGCTGCGCGGGGTTACACCCTGGCTCAGCGGCTTCGCAGTGCATCCCGATGTAATTGCAGTTGCAGCCACCACCAGCACAGGCAAAAAAGCCGTCTACAGCAATTGGGGCACCAACATCTCAGTAGCCGCCCCTAGCAACAATGCTTCTCCCGTGATCTGGTTCCAGGAAGCCGGATTTGTCAATACTGCCCCCCCAGTCTCAGGCAATTTGCTGGGTAAAGGCGTGTTTACGAGCGATCGCCTTGGATCTGCGGGTTACGATCCTACTGGCTTCACCCAAACCTTTGGCGGCACCTCCAGCGCTTGTCCTGTCGTCGCTGGCGTAGCGGCCCTGGTACTGTCTGCAAACCCTAACCTGACCGCACGAGAAGTGAGGCAAATCTTACAGGAAACGGCTGATAAATTAGTTGATCCAGATCCGGACCCACAGCTTGGGTTGCAGAAGGGTACCTACGACACCAACGGGCATTCACAGTGGTTTGGCTACGGTAAAGTAAATGCTTTCAAAGCAGTACAGGCAGCCCAACGACGCGCAGCAGCACCGCTCACCGCTTCCCGTCGAATTCAGCAACAAAATTTCAACGCTTTCAACATTCCTGACTTTAACTTACAGGGCATTGCCAGCCCCATTCAGGTTTCTGAGTCTGGTCTGGTTAGAGATGTCCAAGTTTATGTGGATGTCGAGCACACCTTCCTGGGCGACTTGGAAATCAGCCTAATTGCTCCCGGAGGTCAAACGGTGCTACTGCAAAACCGCACCCTGGGGCGTAGAACCCGCCTTCAAGCCACTTATTCACTTCAAACTACTGCAGCTTTGAGCCAACTCCTAAACCGCTCAGCAACGGGCCGCTGGCAGCTCCGAGTAGTCGATCATGCTCAACTCAATACAGGTCGATTGAACAGTTGGCAAATCACGCTGGGAGTCTAGGAAGAGAGACTAAGGGTTTAGACAATTAGCTCTTGTAGGATGGGCTAGCAGAGCGTAACTCATGCTGTCAGAAGACTTAACCCGAACCCAAAACTTACCTTCCTAGCCAAAAGCTGAAAGCATCTCTGCCTCGGCTTCCGTTGCTTCTCCAGCAAGGGCTCTGAGTGCAGCTTCCAGGTCAGCCGTAAAACGCTTGGCACCTTGCTTTGCGGCACCCTGAACGTAATTAGCGACCTTCAGCGGCTTGCCTATCTGAATCTTCACGTTACAGCCCCGTGTAGGAAAGGCTTCCCCGTAATCCAGGGCGATCGGAACGACCTGTACGCCCAGTCCGGGCTGACTCATTTCTGCCTGAATTGCTAATCGCCCTAAACCTGGCTTCAGCGGGTGAAGCTGACCGTCTCTAAAAATGCCACCCTCTGGAAAAATCACCAGCATTTCGCCGTTCTGTAAAACCTCTACCCCATGACGCAAGCTGGCAACGGTTGGACGCTTTGTATTAACTGGAAAGCCCCCCAACCGACGGATAAACCAACCCTGAATGCCTTTAACTTCGTCAGCGGTCACCATGAATCGTAGATCTCGTCCGGTTACAGTGCGACCCGTCGCGTAGGGCACCATAATTGCGTCCCAGCGCGCTCGATGGGTCGGAGCTAGAATCACAGGGCCCGTCATCGGCAAGTTTTCTTGCCCAGTCACCTCAATTTTGCCGAAGTAGAAGGGCAGCACAATCCGACGCGCCAGCGGGTAGACCAGGGGGGTTAGCCAGGGTGAGAAGCGCGAATCAATCGCATTTTGGGGCGTTGCAGTATCTACGGCGGTGTCTACAGAGCTTTTGACGGATTCCAAGAAGGAGTTGAACAAAACCATAGAGATTAACAGGATATCAGGGGCACTGGAAGTGTCGTTATGTACACCATAAGCCGCCCAAAATGGCTTGTCTTCTTGCTGAGGGACAGTTCTGAGGCTGTCCTGGAATAAGGCCGCCGACAGAGCAGAATACACCTCTCACGTTGAGTATATAGAAATCTTGGCCATGTCATCCTATAGAGGGATGACAAAAGTACTTTCTTCTCCAAGCATTTTCTATCGACGTTGAGCAAACCAGGCTTGAAGCTGTTGGCGACAGGTCGATTCTAAGATTCCACCCAGTACGGGCAATCGGTGGTTAGAGCAGGCACTATCGGGTAGGTTTGCAACGGTGCGAACTGCCCCCGTTTTAGGATCGTCTGCGCCATAGACGATCCTGCCTAACCGAGCCTGCACGATCGCCCCAGCACACATAGGACAAGGCTCTAGAGTGACATAGAGGGTACAGCAGTTCAGATGCCAGGTTTGCAATTGCTGTCCGGCAATTCGCAAAGCCAGAATTTCAGCGTGGGCAGTAGGGTCATGATCGCGTTCACGACGATTTTCTGCTTCGGCAATCAGGCGATCGCCCTCTACAATCACTGCCCCCACGGGTACTTCACCCGCATCTCCAGCAGCAGCGGCAAGGGCGATCGCCCGACTCATCCAGCGATGGTGAACCTGGTATTCAGGATGATCAATTAGCGGCGGCGGAATCTCAAGCGCCATTTAGTTTTGTACTAGTTCTGCGTTAGTAGGGGGTCTAGCTTTCCTTGAGTGTCTAGCTCATACAAATCATCACAGCCGCCAACATGCTGGTTGTTGATGAAGATTTGGGGAACGGTGCGCCGTCCGTTAGCCCGTTCTGCCATTTTGACCCTGGCGGCTCCGTTGCCGTCAATTTTATATTCGGTGTAGTTGACTCCTTTCCACCAAAGCAGCATTTTGGCGCGAATGCAGTAGGGGCAGGTTTGCCAAGTGTAGATTTCGACGTGAGCCTTGACCCGTTCAGGATGACGACCCAAAAGCGCGTTTAAAGAATCCAGCATATTGAGGGCGTTAAAGGACGTTAAAAAGATTTAGCTTACTTCCATAGGATATCGGCATGGTGGCGAATATGGTCTTCCATAAACGTGCTGATGAAGTAGTAGCTGTGATCGTATCCTTCCTGCATCCGTAAAATTAGAGGTTGTCCGGCTTTGGCACAGGCTTGCTCAAAGACGTGGGGTAAAAGCTGCTTCTCCAAAAACGGATCGGCTGTGCCTTGATCGATTAGGATAGGGCGATTTGACGCAGCAGTAAGGACAAGTTCGCTGGCATCGTAAGCCCGCCAGCTTTCCTGATCCGGACCGAGATAGTTGGTGAATGCTTTTTGTCCCCAGGGGCACTGCATCGGCGCGGCAATTGGGGCAAAGGCAGAAACAGAACGGTAGCGATCGCCATTCTTCAACGCACAGATGAGCGCACCATGACCACCCATTGAATGCCCGAAAATGCCCTGACGGTCTTCCTGAACGGGAAAATGGGCAGCAATTAAGGCTGGAAGTTCGTTTACAACATAGCTGTACATGCGGTAGTGCGATCGCCAAGGTTCCGCAGTTGCGTCTACATAAAAGCCTGCGCCTGTGCCAAAATCCCAATCGTCATCTTCACCGGGAATATTTGCTCCACGCGGGCTGGTATCGGGAGCAACGAGGAGCAGTCCATGTTTGGCGGCAAATTGCTGTACGCCTGCCTTGACCATGAAGTTTTCCTCAGTGCAGGTAAGTCCCGACAGGAAATACAGCACCGGCACAAACTCAGTTTTTGCTTGAGGCGGCTGATAGACCGAAAATTTCATTTCCCCCTGACAGACTTCTGAGGGGTGGCTGTAAAAGCCGACGGTGCCGCCAAAACAGGTGTGCTGGCTAAGCAACTGAGGAGGGGTGGAAACTGGCATAGCTTAAGAGTGAAGTTGAGAGGGAATTGCAAGAACCGAAGTGAGGGCGATCGCAGCACTGGCATTCTAATATCAATTCACTCGTCAATTCACCGCTCGTTACAGCAAACTAGCCATAAGTTGCGCTAGATGCTAACTTTGTGTGCAAACGCATCGGGCGATCGCCATGAAATTCCACAACTTTGCCTCTCTGACGCTGTTTGCCGCGCTTTTTTGGGTTGTACCTGCCAAAGCCGAGAATCTGCAACACGTCCAGCAGTTGATGTCTACTCGCGAGTGTCAAAGCTGTGACCTGAGCCGAGCCGGATTGGTGTTTTCTAACCTATCGGCAGTAGATTTGAGCCAAGCGAACCTGAGTCTCGCTAACTTAAATCAGGCAAACTTGAGCGGCTCCAATCTGGCAAATACAGACTTGTCTGGGGCTGTTTTGGTCAGGGCAAATCTCAGCGGGGCTGACCTGAGCGGGGCAAATTTGGCAGGTGCGGATCTGCGAGAAGCTTACCTGTACGGAGCAAACCTGGAAGGAGCTAATCTGGACGGCGCAATTCTGCAAGGGGCGATCGGGCTGCCTGAGGAATTAATTGGGGCCCAGCAGTTTTATAGCTGGGGCATTGCAGAATTTCAGCGGGGCAACTTTAGCGGAGCGATCGACTATTACAACCAGGCATTAACCAAAGAACCTGATTTCTCGGCAGTTTATCTAGCGCGAAGCCTTGCCCGCTATCGCTTGGGCGATGAAGAGGGGGCGATCGCTGATGCCAACCGAGCCGAACAGCTTTTTGCTGCCGAAGGCAATGAAAACGGCAGACTCGCCTCAGTGCAAGTGGCTGAAGGCATCGTAGAAGCGCAAGAAGCCCTCGAAGAAGCAAACGGACGCGGTGGCGGTGGCGGTGGCTTCATCAGATTTATCGGAGGATTGGCTAGTATGCTCCTGAGATTTGGCTTATAGCTGGCGCTTCTCTCTCAGGTAAAGAGGATTATGCAATTAATTGGAATGTTGGACTCGCCTTATGTGCGGCGTGTTGCAATTTCGCTGAAACTGCTTGGCATTCCATTTGGCCATCAGCCGCTTTCAGTATTTCGCAACATTGAAGAATTCAATGCTGGCAATTTAAGGAGTAGGCAGAGAGATTAGCCGCTAGCGTTGATACGTCATAGCAGCCGATGCATAGCAGCTATTAGTCGTAGCAGCTCCAAGTTAGCTGCTACGACGACAAGTTGTTCTGTTAGCTTGGAGCCAACTTTAGGCTCAGGCTAAAACTCTCGTGCTCAAACTTATGTCTTTAGCTGTCGTAAAGAAACTTAGTGTCAAGGCTGTTGCAACAATTATTTACATTGTGTTACATTCATTTACACAAGGTTAAGCAAACGGGGAATACGACATGGCTCCTGGACAAGTGATTGAAGAAGGCGGACGGGCAAACGTTTACGCAGTTGAACCCAAAATGTATGTCGATGACACGCAGCGATTTGGCTTCAACGAATATGCAGAGAAGCTCAATGGACGGCTAGCCATGATTGGTTTTATCTCAGCGCTGATTATAGAAGCGACCACGGGACACGGTGTCCTTAGCTGGCTAACCAATTTCTAGTTGAGCCGCTGATATTTTTGAGACTAAGCGGGTAAACCGTAGTATTTTGGAGAACTATTGTGAAAACCGATTTTGATTTTCCTAACAAGTATTTGGTTGGACCTGTCGTATTTAGACCTGATTTCAATGCCCAAGCAGAAGTATTGGATGTTAATCAGGCCTGGTCGCTGTTCTTTACCGCTGGGCAAGAGGACAAGATATTGGGCTTCAATACCGAGGCGGGTCGATTTTTTACCAATCTGCTGCTGGCGATCGCTACAGCCGGAGTTTTGTGGGCTTCCTTGTTCAACAGCGTGGTCTAAAGAATCGAGCAACGCCTTTTATTGAGTTAAGACTGACTTCCTTCAAAGAGTTTTGTGGGCAGAGACGCTGTGTTTCAGTGCTTCTGCCCAGTTCTTTTTAAGCAATGGGTAACATCCAGCAACTACTCTTTGAGATAGAACAACATTCGTTGCCAAAATGCTGCATCTCTACCCGTTGGATTTTTCCAGGTCTTCTTGGTTTGAGCGAGAGGTTGTGGAGTTTTGCAGAGGCTGGCTACTGGCGAGTGACAAACCCTGCCAGTTGAAAGCACTCTTCAAGTAACTGCTGCCGATGATGCTGAGAAATATCACATAGCCTACTGCTTGTGCCAAATAAAGCTTTTGGGTGTAGCCCAGGAATGCTTTGAGCAGTACGCCCGGAAATTGGCGATCGGGCAAGATTTGTGAAGCGTCCCAAATCTGTGGGCCCAGAATGCAAGATGATCCAGGACTAAAGCAAAGCGGTGCAAAGTTGGGATTGACCTGAACCAGATTCACTATTGCTGCATCTAAGTGGCGGAGGACGGAGACAACCAGTCCTGACACGATTAACAGCAACATCACACCTAAAATTTGGAAGAAGCGACGGAGATTGATCTTAATGCCTAAGCTAAACAGCATTACACCGATCGCCACTGCGGCGACTAGCCCTCCGATCGCCCCTAGCACTGCCATCCAGCCTTGCTGAAACTGAGCATTAATAAACAGCGCAACTTCAAACCCTTCTTGCACAACGGCGATCGTCGTCAACCCAAACACTGCCCAACCTGCGTGATCGGTCTTTTGCAACGCTTTTGTTACCGATTGCTCGACTTCTCCCTTTAAAGAGCTGGATTGGCGGGTCATCCAAATTAGCATCCAGCTTAAGAGGGCGATCGCCCACAGCCCAAAAAAGCCTTCTAGCAGCGGCTTCACTACTGGAGCGTAGGATTGATTGGCAGACTCAACCGCCAGCACCAGTCCGGTAAACAGCACACCCACTATGATGCTGGCGACGATTCCAACTCCCACGCCACTATAGACCCAGGGATTGAGCCGCTCCTGGTTTGCTTTCCTTAAATAAGCCAGGACAATACCAATTACTAGGGCAGCTTCCACCCCTTCGCGTAAGGTAATGACAAAGGTAGGCAGAGCAGCACTAAAGTTCATAACTGACTTGTATTGATATTTATATCTGGATATTTAGTAATAGAGATGCGTTAAGTCATCTATTAAATGAGGTTAGCCACTCACTTTTCAAGCCTAGCCTATTGTTCACTGACATGAGTCATTCGTAGGAAGGACGCTAACTTCTTGGACTAGCCGAGTCCCCTCGTTACATCTGGCTAGCTTCGTCACTCGTTAGGCTAGCCTCGTCCGTTGCTAAGCTGGCCTCACTACTCAGCAAGCTGACCTCACTGCTCACTAGGCTAGCTTCGTCACTCGCTAGGCTGTCCTCGTCCGTCGCTAAGCTGGCCTCACTACTTACTAGACGGACTTCCCCCGCCACTAGGCTAGCCTCGCTGCCTACTAGGCTAGCTTCGTCACCCACTAGGTCAGCCTGACTGCTCACTGGACTAGCTTCATTGCCCGCCAGGCTGGACTCACCCATCACCAGCTAGCCTCGCTACTCACCCAGGTCACCTCACTATTTGCTTTGCTGGGCTAGCTTGAGGCTGAGCAGTTCCAGGAAAAAGACTTCACTGCTTTAGAGAATCTGTGGGTTAGAAGCGCGAATCTCGTAGCGGGCGTTTCGCGAAACGCCCCTACCGGGGAATAGCTATTTCTGAATCTCTACGCCAATGCCGGGATTATGAGAAGAGATTCTCAATGGCGAATTTCGACATTCATCACGTAATGTCCAAGCTGGACCTTGCCCGACCACAGCTCATATTCCACCCGCAAATGGTGAGGCAGTTCACCACCGATCAGCTTCAAACTGCGGGTAAAGTTTCGCAGGCGCAACTGTTCATTGCCACTCGTGTCACCTTGCAGCCAGTAGCGGCTGATGCCGTAAACCCCCTGTTCCCAGAAGTGGCGATAGCTAAACTGACCGTTTCCCTGCATCGTCATGATCACGCGATAGGGAGAAATTTCTAGCCAGAGCAGCCGAGGTGTTTGGTTGCCCGATAAAGTTGCCACTTCAGGTGTGATTTCAGACGAAGTTCTTGGAAGTGGCATATCGGCCCGCTCCTGCACCCAAGGCTCCGTCAACAGCAGGTGAAACTGTTCGTTTTCTCTCTGATAGAGGGTTGCCGACGTTTCCAGTACTGACCAGAGGGGCAAATCCAAAGCCGTAAACGAAAGACAAACAGGTCTAGGATGGTGGCTGAGCATGTTTTTGGGGGCAAGAAAACGGTAGGATGGCTAGCGCCACTCCATGTCAGTGTATCTAATGGCAACTGCGACTATTACGTTGAATCATTACGAAAATCACCATTCTCTGACGATCGCCCCACCCAGTTCTGGATTATCGCTCCAGGGTCAGGTTCAAATCCCAGGAGATAAGTCCATTTCGCATCGATCGCTGATGCTGGGGGCGATCGCTCAGGGAGAAACTCAAATCCGGGGTTTGCTCTTGGGGGAAGACCCGCACAGCACTGCTGCCTGTTTTCGAGCAATGGGCGCGGAAATCTCAGAGCTTAATTCTGAACTGGTGACGGTTCAGGGAATTGGTCTAGGACAGCTTCAGGAGCCAAAGGATGTACTGGATGCAGGCAATTCCGGCACGACAATACGACTGATGATGGGCATTCTGGCATCCCATGCAAAGCGATTTTTTACGGTAACGGGGGATGCGTCGCTGCGATCGCGCCCCATGTCTCGCGTTATTCAGCCTTTGCAGCAAATGGGCGCACAAATCTGGCACCGCTCTGGCGGATTAGCACCACTGGCAATTCAAGGACAGGCGTTGAAGCCAATTCACTACCATTCCCCGATCGCCTCAGCCCAGGTGAAATCTTGCGTTCTGCTAGCAGGACTAATGGCAGAAGGGGAAACAACCGTCACCGAACCTGCCCTATCTCGCGATCACAGCGAACGAATGCTGCGGGCATTTGGGGCAACGGTGAAGGTTGATCTAGAAACCTGTAGCGCAACGGTGACAGGACAGGCAAAACTGCAAGGGCAGACGGTGGTTGTGCCGGGAGACATTAGCTCTGCTGCCTTCTGGATGGTCGCTGCTGCGATCGTCCCTGGTTCTGAGTTGCTGATTCAAAATGTGGGAATCAATCCCACCCGTACCGGAATCCTGGAAGCGCTGAGCCAGATGGAAGCCGATGTCACTCTGGAGAATCAGCGTACTGTCACAGGTGAACCCGTTGCCGACGTGCGCGTGCGCCACAGTTCCCTCAAAGCCTGCACGATCGCAGGAGATCTAATCCCCCGCCTGATTGACGAAATTCCGATTCTGGCAGTCGCGGCTATATTTGCTCAGGGCACAACTGTGATCCGCGATGCCGCAGAGCTGCGGGTCAAGGAAAGCGATCGCCTCTCCGTCATGGCTACCCAACTCAGCCGCATGGGAGCCAAAATCACCGAGTTACCGGACGGTTTAGAAATCACAGGCGGAACATCTTTAGTTGGGGCTGAAGTGGATAGCTATACTGACCATCGGATTGCAATGAGTCTGGCGATCGCCGCCCTCACTGCCACAGGCACCACCACCATCCAACGTGCTGAAGCTGCTGCTATTTCCTATCCCGACTTCACGGTGACGTTGCAGCGGGTTGTGAGTTAGTGGCGATCGCCCCTTTTCCCTAATGTTTCAGCACGATTCGATATCGTGCTTTTCCAGCCTTTAAATGCTCCATTGCTTCATTCACTTGGCTAAAAGGGAAGGTCTCGGTGACAGGTTCAATCCCATGACGAGCAGCAAAATCGAGCATTCTTGCGATGGTAGTGGGGCTACCCAAAGGACTACCCGATAGAGATTTTTGACCCATAATTAGAGGGAAAGCAACTGCCTGAATCGCATTGGGCACAACTCCAACAAAATGCAGTCGCCCTTTGGGACGTAGCACATTGACATACATTCCCCAATCGAGATCCACATTCACCGTTGAGAGAATGAAATCAAATGAATTAGCGGCCGACTCGATCGCTTTCTGATCACGGGAATTAACAAAGTGAGAAGCTCCCATTTCACGAGCTTCAGCCTCCTTATCAGGATTTGTTGAAAAAGCAGTAACATCACAGCCCCAAGCTTACAGAAATCGCAGTGCTATGTGTCCTAACCCGCCAATGCCAATCACTGCAACTTTATCAGTCGGCTTCACATCAAATTGAACAATCGGGTTAAAGACAGTAATGCCACCACAGAATAGCGGCCCGACCTTTGCTGGATCAATTCCTTCTGGTAATGGCGTGACCCATTCTTCATGGGCACGGACTTTGTCGGCAAACCCTCCATATCGACCGACTATGGTTTGCTCTGCAGTTAAGCACAAGTTGTGATTGCCAGACATGCACCACTCACAGTGCATACAGGAATGGGAAAACCAGCCTAAACCTACTCGCTGACCGACCTTAACGGTTTTGGCGCGATCGCCCACCGCCGCGATCGTTCCTACCACTTCATGACCAGGAATCAGGGGATATTGACTCACTCCCCAATCGTTCTTCAGCATACTCAAGTCGCTATGGCAGATCCCACAATATTCAACATCAATTTCTACTTCTTCGTCTCTCAGGACACCTGGATCATATTCAAATGGCTCCAGCTTTCCACCTATTGTCTGGGCTGCGTAAGCGTGAATCATGCTTATCTCCTTTTTGAGTGAATCCAGACTAGATTGTCACTCCAGTGAGCCGAGAACTTGCTTAAGGGAAACGAAAGTTTGAGCGTACTCTCAACCATTCAAGTATTAGTTCTGGCTGTTCAGGTTATGATCACTTCGGTTCTGTCAGTAAGGACACGGCGTTGAAGTATTGGCGGGAAACACTGGCAGTCGCGCAGCGAATTTTGACTGAGTTGGGCAGGCGGAGGCGATCGCTAATTTTCTGGGCAATTTTTCCAGTCTCCGTGCTGCTGTTAAACGGCTACATTCTGGCAGAGCGGGCACAGCTTTCAACTGGGGATGCGTTTGAGCGGGCGGCTCCGGCAACATTGGTGGGAGCGGCACTGTTTTTTAGCTGTTTGGGTGGAAGTGTCGCCACGGTTGTTTCTGAGCGAGAGCAACACACGTTGAAGCGGCTATTCATCTCGCCTCTTAGCGGCACGTCTTATTTCCTAGGAATTTTTCTGGCTCATAGCTGTATTGGAATTGGGCAAAGTCTGCTGGTGTACGCGATCGCCGCTCTCTTAGGTGCAGAGTTCAACGGGTCGTGGGGATTGGCGATCGCTATCATTCTGCTTAGCATTGCCGCTTATGTCGGAGTCGGGTTTATTCTTGGTACTCAATTTGCTCGTCGCACTGAAGATGTGAATGCCCTGGTTGCAACCTTTGGCGTGCCGCTGCTGATTTTGGGAGGGGCATTCTTGCCGCCGGAGTTGTTCCCAGAAACACTGTTAGAAATTGCTGAATTTAATCCGATCTACCACATGAATTTGGCTTTGACGGGTGTTTCTGCAATTGGTGATGGCATAAGCGAAATTTCCTTCCACTTCTGGTTTTTGGTGATTTTTGCAGTGCTGATGGTGGCTGGTGGTTGGCTAGCCTATCGGCGAATGGTTTGGCGAGAAAGGAGACTTTAGCATCTGTGCTGCAAATTCAACATCTCAACAAACGCTATGGCGATCGCCCCGTTCTGCAAGACCTGAACCTATCAATCCACGCAGGCGAAATCTATGGATTGTTGGGTCCCAATGGCGCAGGCAAAACCACCACGATTAACATCATCTGTAATCTGTTGCAGGCAGACAGCGGAGTCGTTAAAGTTGGCGGACGAACAGTTTCAGAAGTAACAAAGAAACTGATTGGCGTTGCGCCTCAGGAAAATCTGCTCTATCGCAGTCTTACCTGTGCCGAAAATCTCAACTTTTTTGCTCAGATTTATGGACTCTCTCGCACACAGCGGCGACAGCAGGTGCAAGATTGCCTCGAAGCGGTGAATTTGAGCGATCGCGCCAACAGTCCAGCAGAAACACTCAGCGGCGGAATGCAGCGAAGACTGAGTATGGCGATCGCCCTCGTCCACCGCCCCAAGCTGGTCATTCTAGACGAACCCACAACTGGATTAGACATTGAAGCCCGCTACGAAATTTGGGAACTGATTCGCCAGCTTAAGGGACAGGGAATCACCGTCCTACTAACCACACACCTGTTAGACGAAGCAGAAAGGCTGTGTCAGCGCATCGGCATTCTCAAAGGCGGTCAACTGATGGCAGAAGGCACCCTGGAAGAGTTGCAGCAGTCTATTCCCGCTAAGGAAGTTGTGGTGGTGCAAACAGACCAGGAAGAAGAGGCGATCGCCCGTGCCCGTGAATCCGGCTTCACCCCTCGACGTTATGGCAGCGATCTTGCCTTCTGGCTACCAGAATCGCTGGAGTTAAAAGAAATCCTCGATCGATTTGCCGGCATTCCGCTGGAATCCGTTTCCCGCTATCCAGTAAAGCTAGAACACATCTATCTCGAAATCACCCAGCCTGAGCGTAACCAGGAATTTTTTGTGCCTGAAGAGATTCCCGATCCTTGGGTTGTGTAGCCTCAACCCATCACTCCTTTACACATCTCCAATCCAAGCACTTAGGATAAAGAAGGTTGATTGGCTTGGAGAATGATTAGGGCAATGGATTGGCAGGAAGTTTCAGGAAATTGGATTCTGGTGCCCTCTCGACCGACGGCGATTGTGCATTTTCTGGGGGGCGCATTTGTAGCAGCAGCTCCTCAAGTCACCTATCGCTGGCTGCTAGAAAACTTGGCGCGTCAGGGCTACGCCATTGTTGCGACCCCGTTTGTGAACACGATGGATCACACAGCGATCGCCCGTCAGGTCTTGCAAAACTTCATCGTCGCTCAAGACTATCTGCAAACCAACGTCTTCAAAAAGCGTTATCAGCCCATCTATGGCATCGGTCACAGCATGGGCTGCAAGCTGCATTTGCTGATCGGTAGCCTCTATCCGCAGGAACGAGCTGGGAATATTTTGATCTCGTTTAACAACTTTCCAGCAAGGCGATCGATCCCGTTAGTTGAGCAATTTACTCAGTTCTCACCTGCCTTTGCGGTTGAGTTTGTCCCTTCTCCTGAGGAAACTAACCAATTGATTGAGCGGCAATATCAGGTGCGACGCAACTTACTGATCAAGTTCAACAACGACGACATTGATCAAACCAAAGATTTGACGGAAGCTCTGCTCAATCGCTTTCCTGACATGACCGCTCTAAAAATTCTTAAAGGCAGCCACTTAACTCCGCTGGGGCAAGAAGTTGGCTGGCAAACTGGCTCCATATTCACACCGCTAGATGCGATCGGTCAGCTTTTTAAGCAGGAAGTTTACCGAGATTTGAACCAGCTTAGAGATGCAATTTTGCTCTGGCTCAATCCTCTATCAGTCAGGAAGTAGAGTGTAGTTAAAACCTTGCATTTAATGCAGAAACCCGTTTATGCTGCCGCATTTCTAATTTATTGCTGTGTGGTTGGTACATCAGGAATAGAGGGCATTTGGTCATGTTGAATGCTGGTCAGCCCCAAATAACCCAGGAATAGGATTACACCAGCTAAAGCAACGATCTGAGTAGTTTTTTCAACTGCGATAAAGCCACGTAGAAACTTATCCATTGGAAATTTCTCAGTTTTGTAACAATCTCTCAATTCACTCTAACCTCCATTGAAATAACGCGTCCAGGTTTAGAAAAGCATGACCAGCATTATTTACAGTAGAGCGATAGCCCAAAGTTCTTTCCTCTCTCTGCTATGCCAGTCCCACAAACCAATGTCGCGCCTCGTTAACAAACGAGGCTATATCGCCGAGTCACGGTAAATGAGTTCTGGTTGCCCCACAACCAGTTCTAACTTCAGACGCAACGAAGTTGGGATTAAATGAAGGGTAGTTCTCTTCAATCCTCAATGAGCTAGTACCTTACTATCAAAGGTTCCTGTTCTCTCTTATTGACCTATGACTCAAGCGACTCAGCAAGGAAAGAAGCCTTTTTCCAGCTTTACTTACCGAGAAGCTTTTAAGCATCTGGGAATAACTGAGCTAAAGCGATAGGAACTGACAGCAGAACCAGCCCCCATCAGTGACTTCTTTTGCAAGCGGTTGGAGCGGCTACAGCGGTTTGACCTTGAAAGCCTAGAAGTATCCAAAACGCTGCTCATTGATGCCATCTGTGAAGAAGGATTGGAGGGCTATGAACGTTTGAAGGTGTGGAAGGGGGCTTACCTGGAAGGGGAAAAAGTTTGCGGCAATGTGGACTACCTGATTGCTGAGCGGCGAGCCTATCTGGAAGCTCCTTTTGGATGCGTCATTGAGGCTAAGAAGGATGACTTTGAGCAAGGCGCTGCCCAATGCTTGGTAGAAATGCACACTTGCCAATGGGTGAACCGTCAGATGGAGCGGGATGTGGATATCTACGGTATTGTCACCAATGGTGAGGGGTGGAAGTTTTACCAGCTAGCATCCAGGGGTGAAGTGTCTGAATCGTTGCTGTATGGCATTGGTGAAATGTCAATTTTGCTCGGACTGTTGCGGATGTTCTTTGGACTGTGCGATCGCAACTTGCATTCTAGTGTTTGAGCATTGAGCGAGTCTTGATGCAAAATACCTCAGAGGAAACCTAACTCCTCCCACAGTTTTTGACACTCCTCCACCAGCGGAATGCCTAGCTCGGTTGCTAACGCCAACGCCTGCTCACAATACTCTCGCGCCACGTCAGCCTCACCCAGTTTTTGATGCAGTTCTGTCAAATTTTTCAAAGCCTCGGCTTCGTTAGCCTTATCGCCAATTTCTCTAAAAACTGCCAAGGCTGCAAGGGAGTTTTCTAGTGCTTCTGGATACTGCTGTAATTTAATTTGCGTTTCTCCCCAACCCATTAAGGCAACACCTTTACCCTGTCTGTAGCCAATCTCTGTAGAAATGGTGAGATATTGCTGGTAGAGGGCGATCGCCTGCTCATATTGCCCTAGAGAAAGATACGCATTCCCTAAATTGCCTAATCCACTGCCTTCGCCCTGTCTGTAGCCAATCTCTGTAGAAATGGTGAGATATTGCTGGTAGAGGGCGATCGCCTGCTCATATTGCCCTAAAGAAAGATATGCACTCCCCAGATTGCCTAACATAATGCCTTCGCCCTCTCTATCGCCGATCTCTGTAGAAATGGTGAGAGATTGCTGATAGAGGGTGATTGCCTGCTCATACTGCCCTAGAGAAAGATACGCATTCCCTAAATTGCCTAATCCACTGCCTTCGCCCTCTCTATCGCCAATCTCTGTAGAAATGGTGAGAGATTGCTGGTAGAGGGTGATTGCCTGCTCATACTGCCCTAGAGAAAGATACGCATTCCCCAAATTACCCAATGCCCATCCTTCTTCCTGGCAATTACTTTTTGCTTGAGCGATGTCTAACAGCTTCCTGAAAAGCGGAATCTGCTCTCGATAGTAGCCCCAGGTTCCTAGCTGCCAGCAAAAATAATTATCAGTAGGTGTATTTAACTTAATCCAAGCAATTAAAGTTACGGCATTCCAGTCTTTTACTTTGCAGTAGTGTTCGAAGGCTTCTAAGTAGCCGCGCACGGTTTCGATGCGTTCGGTGTTCGAGGGTGAAATGTAAGCAGTGAGCCAGAGACAGGCAGCGGTGCGTTCCGCGGTTTCCCAAATGGAAGAATTGGCTTTGAGTTGGGCGTAAGCGCTGTCGCGGATTAGGTTGTGCTGTTGAATCAAGAGTTGTCCAGCCTGAATGTCGATGTCTTCGACCAGATTGCGCGATTTGAGAGTGGTGAGGGCAGCGGTGCGGTCGGAGTCTGAGACATCTTCCAGCATTTGCAGATAAAACGATTCGGCAACGGGGCGACGGAAGACAGCGCAGCGCTGAAGCATTTGGCGGGGCAGGTCGGGCAGTTGTTGAATGGTTTGGCTTACCCACTGACGCGATCGCTGTTCCTGGCTTTGGCGCAGGGTTGAGGAGGGTTGGCGCGGGTTGTGTGGTTGGCAGTTGTAATACTCCGTCCAATATTTGGTGATGCTGCCGCCAAACAAGCGACTGCGGATGTCGCCCGCAATCATTTTGAGGATCAGCGGGTGTCCTTGAAAGTAGCTGGCGATCGCACAAAGATGGTCGCGTTCGGTGTCGGTCGAAGGTGTGATGCCATAGTTACGGAGCAGGTCAAGCCAGTGGTCAGCTTCCAGTCCGCGCAGGGAATATTCGTGCCAAAGCTGGTCATAGCGATAGATCCGGTCTACCAGGTCGGCGGGGAGAGCCTGGGAAGTGAGAACCAGGCGGCTCTGGCTGCGGGGCGAGTTGAGCAGTTGCCCAAAAAACTCGACCCAGACGGCATCGGCAAACTGGTAAGAGCCATCGCTAGACTGGCGCAGCAGATATTCTAGCGAGTCAAGCTGAAGCCAGTAGGGATGCTGCTCTAACGCTTTGAGCAGGTAGAGCAAAATTTGTTCGTCGGGCAACTGTTGGGCAGTGTCGTCACCGATCGCCTGCAAAATGGCGATCGCCCCTCGTGTAAAGTCGGTAGACGGCGTACCAATGTCAAAGGAAATTCGGTGAAACTTGATTTCGGGCGGTAGGAAGAGGCGATCGCTCGTACCAACAGCCCCATTCACCAGGAGATCTGCCGCCAATTTTTCAGCCAGAGCGGTTTTGCCAATGCCCGTCATGCCATAAATGATCAGCAGACGGCATCCGGCAATTAGAGCATCGGTGAGGTCAGCAACCGTTTCCGCTCGTCCCGTCCAGGTTTCCGCCTTATAGGTAGAGAACGTAGGGGCGAACGGCCGTTCGCCCCTACCCAATGCTCGTTCGCTCGTACCCAATGCCCGTTCGCCCGTACCGATGGCAGGCGTGAGCAGTGGAGGAGTGGGGGCGATCGCCTCTTTTTCTAAAGGCACCCCCTCAGACTTTTTTACCTGAAGCGTCTCCACGGCTCGACGAATTCCTTGCACGACATTGAGAAAGGCTTCATCCCGATCGTCCCATTTAGTGACGGGCTTGGCATCCTTGGGCAGCACTTGCAGCTTACTAAACGGGCTGTCTTGCCAGTCGCAGGGCTTCACAATGATCGGAATCACTCGTGCGCTGCCCTCATCGTGGCGCTGCACTGCTCGCTGCATCTCCAGGTCATAGCAATAGTTTGAGGCGACGAAGCGAGGTGTAATCAGCAGCAGAATAATGTCTGCGGTTTCGAGCTGGTGTTTGATTTCAGCATCCCACTCGGCCCCGGCTTCAATGGCGCGATCGTGCCACACTCCAATCTTGCCCTGACGTTTTAAGTTAGCCAGGTGAATGTCCAGTTCTTCTCGCAACTCTTCATCTTTGTGAGAGTAAGAGATGAACACCTGAAGGGGCGGGGGCACCGATGAGGTCATGAGTCGCACTTCGGAGGGGTTGCCATCAGTATATTCAACTCGACATTCAACTCAAAGACGGCAGCAATTAGGACGGATGGGCGACGTTTCTAATTTAAAGCTGCAAGTTTTCAGCTCAAAGAGCGACATTTCTAGTTCTAAGCTGCAAGTTTCTGGTTTTGAACTGCAAGTTTTCAGTTCAAAGAGCGATCGCTTCTGTTCAAAACAGGATTGTTCCTACTTCAAACAAGAAAAGTCCTGTTTGAGACGAGATTGCTCCTACTTAAAACAGCATCATTCCTACTTCAAACAAGAAACGTCCTGTTTGAGACGAGATTGCTCCTATCTAAAATAAGACAGGTCGAGTTTAAAGGGCGATCGCCCCCTCTTACTCGCTAATCTGCGATCGCGTTACATCTAGGGTTTCTCGGATGCAGGCTCTCAAGTCTGCTTCTTCGCCTCGACCTTCTAGCTGACAGATACGAGCCATTGCTAGTCGGATTAAGGCATCCTGGCGATCGCCTCGTTGCCACTGCTCTCTCAAGTCTTCCAGCGTTTTTTCGTAGGCGGTCGATGATTGCACATTGGACTGCTGTGCTTCGGCAGCGGCAGTTTCGGCAGCTTGTTGCTTTCGCTCAGCTTCGGCGGCGGCAGTTTCAGCCTGTTGCTGAGTTTGTTGAGCCTGGGCAGCCAAAGTTTGAGCAGCTTTAGCCTTTTCTTGTGCTTCGGTTTCGCGTTTTACCGCAGCCTGCAAGTCCTGGTTTGCCTGATTTGCGGCATCAACCGCTTGCTGTTGTTTTGCCTCTGCTAATCGGAGGTTTCTGATTGCGCGATTGGTTTCGGTTTCCAGGTCAGCTTTCTCTTGTCGCAGGGCTGAAATTTCGGAGCGGGTTGTTTCTATCTGTTGTTGGGCACGGAGTCCGGTGGTGGTGGCGATCGCCAGCATCACTCCCATCACGCCAGCCCCCACACCCACCATTAGCTTTGTTCTGCGAATTGCATTCTCAGCCTGACGGCTTTTTGTAATGTAGTTCTTGTGTTGTTCAGTTGGTTGAGGCGCTTTGCCGTCAGATTGTTTCAACCACTGCTCTGCTGCCGCTAAACCGCCGCCGCGCAACAGCAATCCATCATTGCGTCCAGCATCATCCCACTCGATCGCTTTCACCAAAAGGCGAGTATGAGTCCGCACATGATCTAAATCTGTGTCTACAGCCTTGATTAAAGTTTCAAAGGTGTAGTCAAAGTCATCTTCTTCTCGAAAAAACAGCCAGTTATGCTTCTGTAGCGCTTCGTGTACCCGCTCAATGGCAAATCCTTCTCGCCGCACAATCGGAAACAGACGTTTGTTTAGCTTGGCAGCATGTTCAACTTCCTGATAGCAAATCTTAGAAGCAACTGAATCAGGGCTGATCACAAAAATAAAGGTGTCGGCTCCTTCAATTCCGGCTTCAATCTCCTTCCACCACTCAGCGGTGACAGGGATATCTTCCCAATCAACCCAGGTATCTCGCTGGCTCTGGCTCAAAGCCCGATGAAGCGTGCGAACGAATTCTTTGTCTCTACGGGAATAGGAAATAAAAATATCCGCCATACTGCTCTCCAGAATAGCGTGGGGCTTAGAACGAAACTACGAGGACGCTATCTTAGAATTCGGAAAAATTCACAAATTTTCCCGAAAAGCGGAATTTCAGCCAGTGGAGAGGGGCTAGGAGCTAGGGGTTGAGGGACAGGGCAGGAGGTACGTCTTTATCCTTCATTTCCCATCCTTCGGATGAACTCTAGCGGTAGCCCGTCCGCATCTGCGATAAAAGTTACTTCATAGACGCGATCGCCAATCATTTGCTGCGTCGGTTTGAGCAAAACCTTCAAAGGCTGAACTTGCTCAGACTCCTGCGCTGCATCTGAAAATTTGGTTTGCAAATTCTCCAACCACTGAGGCAGATCCTCAACCGTTTCGGTCAGGTCAAATGAAAGGTGATAGTAGCCCGTGTAATGCTCGTCCTCAAACGCATCCGCAGCAGGGCGGGGACGAGGCACTTGCAATAGCTCAACACGACCATTCAACCCTTCCATCCAGCAAGCCAACGTAATACCTGCCGTGAACCGTTCGCAAACGGTGAAGCCTAATAGTTCGTAGAAGGCGATCGCTTTATAAATATCAGCCGTGCGAATAGAAGCGTGGTGCATTCACTCAAACAAACGGAAATAGGGATACCTTACAGGCGCGCCAGGTTCTTTTTCCAAGTCAAAGTTGATCACATCCCAGCAAGGATTTTCCTTAGGGTCAGGACTGAATTCCACGGGTAGCCCATAGAGCCGTGGACGAGACGAGTCAGACTGCCCTCGCCAGGGAGCGCTGCGCTCCAGGTAAGTGCTAATCAAGTCTTGATAACGTTGGGCGATGATTACTTTGGTAGCTCGGTAGCCCTGCGTGTAGAGGCGATCGAGCGCTTCGTGAATTTCAAAGCGGATGCCATCGGGGTGGGTGTGTTGCCGATACCATTCGTTGTTCCACTGTCGCCAGTGCCGTCCAGACTGAAGATGAACTAGCTCTGTCGTTTTAGGGTCCGCCTCAAATGCGCCGTGTCGCTGACACAAATAGGTATCGGTCAACGTCAATGCCGGAATCGTCTGTCTACAGTGAGGGCACTGAATTTCAGGTCCGAAGATTGGGTACTGTAGGGCCGGATTGATCATGAAATTGTAGGCAGCATGTTCGCTATGTACCAGTGCCGGTGGCCTTATTATAACTGGGGGGTTGCGCCCTCAATGCCCATTCTAGGAGCATTAGACTCAAAAGTTACTAATCCTTCTGCATGATATGACTTCATCGATACCCTTTTGGGCACCTCCTGATTTATCTCAAGCGGCTTTCGTTGCCCCCACTGCAACGGTTGTGGGGAATGTGGAGGTGGCTGCTGGCGCAAGCATTTGGTTTGGGGCGGTGCTGCGTGGGGATGTGGAACGAATTGTGATTGGTAAATGCACAAATGTGCAGGATGGAGCCATTTTGCATAACGATCCGGGGCAACCGACGATTTTGCACGACTATGTGACGGTTGGGCATCGGGCAGTAATTCATGGGGCTGAGATTGAGCAGGGCTGTTTGATTGGCATTGGAGCAATCTTGCTGAATGGGGTGCGAGTAGGAGCAGGTAGCATTATCGGGGCAGGTTCAGTGGTGACGAAGGATGTGCCGCCGCGATCGCTCGTCGTCGGGGTTCCTGCAAAAATCTTTCGCCCAGTTTCAGAGGAGGAAGCTGCCGATTTAATCGAACATGCCCGGAAATACGAGCAGCTAGCGCTGGTTCACGCAGGGAAAGGAACGAATCTGGGATTCGTATTGCAAACAAATATGAAAAAAGAACTGGAAAATTGAGCCAATTCAGCGCAGAATAATGTTAAAGATGAGATTTGTTTATAAATCTTTAGGGGAGGATCTCGAACATGGATATTGACTGGCGCGTTCTAGTTGTTTTTTCTCCAGTTCTGCTAGCTGCTGGCTGGGCTGTTTTTAACATTGGGCAAGCGGCTCTCAAACAGTTTCAGGGCTTTTTTGATAAGCAGGCTTGAGCTTAACGCATCTGCCTTACGACGCTCTGTCGCAAGTAAAGCGATGTGTAACTCGTTCTGGAAGCCAAACTGGAAGCCAGAGCTTGTTGTGGAGTGGGCATCTTGCCTGCTTAATTGGACGGCAAGACATCTATCTCACAAGAAGTTTGAAAAGGTTGCACGTTGCTTAGGTAAGTAGTTTAGGGGAGGGAGGTGATCCTGGCGATCGCCTCCCTCTTTTTTGAAGCTTCGCTCAGGCTGGCGATCGCCTCAATCCTAATCGCCAAAATTAGAATGGAGGAAGCCCTCCATAACAAATAGTTTCAATTAAAAATGCGTACTCCAACCTGGTTAAGCGCAACCCTCGCCGCAACGATAGGGTTCGCTGCAATCCTCAGCCCTACTGCTCAGGCAGTCCAACTTTCAGATGGCAGAGTTTATTTTGAGCGACCCCCCAGCCTGGTCGATTCAGGGACGACTCGAAATCGCGTTTCTGCTTACAACCCTACTTACTATTTCACGTTGGAAGTGCCCCAGGATGCGGGTGAGCCTCTAGGACGAATTGAAATTGCTCAACAAAATGCCAGCAACTTTGTCCGTAGGGTTGAATTTGAACCGGAAGATAGCCGCGCCTTCATTGGAACACGGGGCGATCGCGGCGAAGCCTTGACCTTGGGCAATGTAACAGCAGACGAGGAAAACCAAACAGTCTCCATTACCTTTGACCCGCCTGTGCCTCCTGGAACTGTAGTCACACTTGGTTTGAAGGTAGAAAGAAATCCTCGCAGTGAAGGCGTTTACCTATTTGGTGTAACGGCCTTTCCGTCAGGTGAGGCTGCCTATGGACAATTCCTGGGCTATGGACGATTCAACTTTTACGAAGCCGGTGGGTCATTGCCGTTTTCATGGCGTTAATTCATCTAGAGAAACAAGGGAGGCAGGGCAAAGCTCTGCCTCCCTTGCTATAGAGCAAGGCCTCAGGCATCAATTGCCCCCCCGCAAGAACTTCCGGCTCCAGCAGTGCAGCCAAAGCAGTGAGTTCCTGTAACAATTTCGCGCTGGGCTAAAAGCTTGGGGTTGAAGTCACGGATGTGGGGGCGTTGTCCGGGCGGCTGGCACTCTAGATCCAGCATTTGGTTAAAGTCGCAGTCAAACAGCCTACCATCCCAGGAAACTGAGAGAGTATTGCGGCACATCAAACCTGAAACAGTGGCAGGGTTGTAAGCATTCACTAGCACTTCCATGTAGCGCTGCAAATTGCCGGACTGCTCCAGCCATTCCAGAAAACGGGAGATTGGCATGTTGTTGAGGGCAATTAGGCGATCGAACCGAACGCCGTGATTTTTCTCTAGTCCAGCTTTCCACTCCTGCTCCATCTTTGCCTGGTTGCCTGCCAAAAATGCCCCCGCAGGGTTAGACATCAAGGTCAGCTGTCGCTGTGGATCGCCACTGCCATAGCCAGCCGCATTGAGCCGCCGCAATGCCTCAATCGATTTCTCAAATGTGCCGTCTCCTCGCTGGGCATCTGTGTTGAGCTTGCGATAGTGCGGCAGCGAGCAAACGATTTCAACCCCTCGCTCAGCGAACCATTCTGGCAAATCCCGCATTCGGGGCAGAAGTAGCACTGTGAGGTTGCAGCGATCGATGACGTGCTTACCACGGGCAACACATTCCTCAACCAGATAGCGAAAGTGAGGATTTAGCTCCGGTGCGCCACCCGTAAGGTCAACCGTGTGCGCCTCAGTCTGGTCAAGCGCCCGCAGGCAAGCGTCTACCGTGGCTCGATCCATGTTTTCCTGGACTCGGTCTGGTCCAGCATCAACGTGGCAGTGGCGACAGGTCATATTGCACAGCTTGCCGACGTTGATCTGAAAATTTTCCAGCCGAGCCGGACGAAATGACCGAATTCCTTGGCTGGCTAGCGTTTTTGCAAAATCTGCCTGATGCGGTGTGTGAGACAAATCAACGGCTGCTAACCGCTCGATCTGGTATTGAGGACTGGAGAGGGGCGATCGCCGCCGATACAGCGAAGTAGTCGGTTTAGCCCCCGCTTCTACGCCTTCCAACTCCTCTACTGATTCAGATTGCACCTCAACCATCAAAAACCGCTCCCACTTCAACTTCATCAAAATTCCCTGGAATTACGGTGACTAGCAAGCCCACCCTAGCCTCTAGTCCCCAGCCCCTAACCCTTACATCGCCACCTGCTTCACATGGTCAAGCATCTGTAACCCATGAATTAGGGATGCGCCGCCCCGAATTGCTGTAGCAACATGCACCGCCTCAGTCATTTGCTCCAAATCTGACCCCTGCTGCAAGCATTCCTTGCTGTAGGCGTCAATGCAGTAAGGACATTGCACCGTATGAGCAACTGCTAGGGCAATCAGCGCTTTCTCTCTAACCGACAAAGCCCCATCTGCAAAAACGGCACCATAGTAGGCAAAAAACTTTTCTGCTAGCTCTGGACTGCCTTCGCCAATTTGACCAAAGTGGGGCAGATGCTCCGGTTTGTAATATTGCTCCATTGTTTTGTTCTAAGCCGCTCAGGGTATTGGATAAATCCTTCTTTAGTGTAAGTCCCCTTCCCCATTGCCCTGGACTTAGCCCCGACGCTTAAGTAGCTTTCTCTTACTGTTGAGCGCACCCAAACTGCGACGGCCGTTCCCTGATAATCTTGATGGTCGGGGCGCAAAACAATCAGCAGCACATCAGAAATGCTAATAATTTCCTGTTGAGAGTTTGACTTGTTGATTAGATTAGGTGGATTTGCCATTGTTGTTTCAAGACTTTCAGCCTTTGGTGGCGATCGCCACCACTCCTGCTTCAGTTAAGCGATTGCGCCCAATTTGTCAGGCGACCAACACAGTCCTTTGGGTGCCAGATTCTCTGCAACATCTGGAAGCGGTACAGGTTTACAACGGTTCCCTAAGCGCTCATTTAGAAACGTTATGGTTACAGCATCGCAGCTTTGTTTTTGGTTTAGCGACAGGGGCAGTTGTACGTCTGATCGCGCCGCTATTGCAGCACAAATCGACCGATCCGGCTGTGGTTGTGGTTGACGAAACAGGCAAATTTGTCATTAGCCTGTGCGGTGGACATCAGGGTGGTGCCGATCGCCTCACCCGACTAATTGCTCTGCAAATAAACGCAACGCCTGTGTTGACTGGTGCGGCAAACGGGGCCGGTTTACCTGGAATCGACGTATTAGGAATTCCCTGGGGCTGGCAGCGGGGTGAGGGTGACTGGACAGGGGTGAGTGCAGCGATCGCCCGTCAGGAACCGATTCAAGTCATTCAGGAAGCTGGATCAACCCTGTGGCAGTCCCATTTGCCCGAACCTCATCCCTTTCAGTTTGGCTTCCCTGAATATACGGCTGAGGTAAAAGAAGACCTCCCCGCAGCCAAAGCCAGAGTGTGGATTAGTCCCATTCAACGCAAATTTTCCTCAGAATCCGACTTGCCCAAAGTGCAATGGCATCCCCGCGTGCTGTGGATTGGTATCGGCTGTGAACGAGGCACCTCTCGCCAACTGATCGAAACCGCAATTCAGCAAGTATTGCAAGCAAATCACCTGGCAGAAGGGGCGATCGCCGGAATTGCCACCATCGACCTGAAAGCCGACGAGGTAGGACTGGTAGAACTGTGCCGCGATCGCCACTTTCCCCTCCGTTGTTTCACTGCCGAGCAACTCCGCACTGTCCAAGTCCCGACTCCTTCAGCCGTTGTTGAGGCAGAAGTGGGGACTCCGAGCGTATCGGAGGCAGCGGCGGTTTTGGGGGCTAGGAGCGGGGGACTAGGGGCTAGGGATGGAGAAACGGGGAACGGAAATCTGGAAACGGAGCGAAGCTCCTCAACCCCTAGCCCCCCGCCCCTAGCCCCTAACCCCTCTCTCCGCGTCTCCAAGCAAATCGTTCGCGCCGAAAACCAACCTGGAGCGGTGACGGTGGCGATCGCCCAGTCCGAACAGGAATATATTGGGCGCACGGGAAAGCTCTGGCTGGTCGGTACAGGTCCAGGTCAGCTTGACCAAATCACTCCAGCGGCGCAAATGGCGATCGCTCAAGCAGACGTGGTGATTGGCTACACGCTCTATGTGGAGTTGGTGTCGTCTTTGCTGCGACCAGGACAAATTATCGAAGCACTGCCGATTACGCAAGAGCGACAACGGGCTAAGCGGGCGATCGCTTTAGCAGACTGGGGGCTAACGGTTGCAGTGATTTCGTCGGGCGACTGCGGCATCTATGGCATGGCAGGACTGGTGCTAGAGGAATTGCGATCACTCTCTTGGGATGGCAAAACGCCCACCGTACAGGTTTTTCCAGGGATTACAGCCCTACAAGCAGCAGCTTCGCGAGTCGGCGCACCGCTCATGCATGACTTTTGTGCAATCAGTCTCAGTGATCTACTCACCCCCTGGGAAGTGATTGAACAGCGTTTGACTGCTGCTGCTCAGGCAGACTTTGTTACTGCACTTTACAATCCGCGATCGCAAACTCGTACAGAGCAAATTGCGATCGCTCAACAAATCTTCTTGAAACATCGAGACCCCGATACTCCCGTCGCCCTCATCCGTTCCGCGTACCGACAAGACGAACACATCACATTAACAACGCTCGCCCACTTCCTGGAAGCCTCCATCGATATGCTAACCACTGTTCTCATTGGCAATCAAAGCAGCCGCGTCTACGCCGACTGGATGATTACCCCACGGGGTTACTTGGGGTTTTCGCAGACAGAGATCTAACTGAGTGTAGATGTAGGAACGGGTCAAATTTGAGCCAATGGTCTAAGACCTATTTGTGCCTGTTGAAATGCAGATTCATTGCAGTTCACCAACTCAAATGGCTCTTACACTATCACTTCTGAAATTAACGAGGAGTTTATATGCGTTTGACTCGTTTTAACTTATCTGCATTGCGTCCAGTTCGTTTTCTGGTAATCGCTTTTGCTTGTGTTTTGATGATGTTTTCCTATGCTTATCCTGCCTACAGTAAGCCTTTAACATTAGATAGCTCAAGCCGACCTGACCAGGGCGAAGAGCCACTAAATGAAATTTACGGAGATTCAGAAGATGCCCTACGGGGAGGTGTGCTTTCCGGAGAAGCAACTCGTGAGAAAGCAAACGAGGGAATCAACGAAGTTCAGGGTTCAGCGAATCAGGAAAATATGTACACCCCTGAAAATGCGAACGCTGACACGGTAGAAGATAAACTCAAGCGGGGCTTAGAGAAGCTGACCAACCGCGACTAAGTAGATATTAACTAGTTCTACACAATCAGGCACCTAATTCAGCTAAGCAGGGTCGTACAAGCATTAAGCCCATTTACTGGCTATTTCTGCCCTAGCACATTAACCAGTAAGTCTATTTAGCTTAAGCATGGTGCGATCGCTGCTTTAACGAAATTAGTCTTACCAGTTTCCTGACATTAGACTACGTCTACTCTTACTAAACAAGGGGCTTTAGTCCCCTTGTTTTATTTTTTGTTTAAGAAATTGCATATATTGCCACATATATAAATAGCAGCTAACAATATTTCTCCAAAAAGAACTGTAGATGGAAGGGCACCCCACTTTGCGGGGGTGCCCTTCCATCTACAGTTCTAGTTTTTGGAATTGGTATAACAGAGCATACAAATTATTGTCAGAGTCTCTCTAGAGTCAGAGAAAATTAAACCGAAAACAAGATATGAATGTGACCTTTGCTAGAGGGAACAGCCGCTCTTATATTCGTAACCTTTATCAGGTAACCAGAAAAGTTGTTCTTCCTGCACTGAAAAAGTAGCAGGAAAACTGTAAAGCAGCTTCATCTGTCAAAAAGGCTACTAGCTAACGGTTAGTGGCTCGATTGTCAGTTGAAGTAATTGACTAAAGCAATAGACATTCTGAGTCGAGCAAGCGATCGCTTCTTTATCTCATGAAAACTTTGTGAAAAGAAGCATTATGCCCTTTGTTTGATCCACTCAGTGTGTCGTTAGCGCGATAAGGAGCATTTCGTGAATAGACTATTTTCAATTTTCAAAAAGTTAAGGTTGCGGCAGATTGTATCCGTTCTCATTGTGGGAGCAGCGTTATTTTTGACTACCGCCTGCAACACTGGCAATATGCAAGGTGCGCGTCCCCAAAATCCTCCAGTTCAACTAGGCGGAAACAACAACCCTCATAAGGGTGGCGGAGACGGCTATACAAACTATCGCATGAGTAACGATCCCGCAGTTAATCAGAAAAACAGACAGGGCGATCGCGCCAGCTTGCCTTTTAGCTTTGATCAGCTTCTAGCAAGCAACGGCGTTGGAAGCAACGCTTCTGATTTGCTGTACCCCGGTGCAGGTGCAACAGAAACTAAGAATCCTGATATTGGGCCAGTAGATTCAGACATTTTGAAAAGAGACGCTCAGCAGGTGCCTGCTCGTCGTCAGCTCAGCATCGATCGCAGTGATCCAAACGCAAAGATTTTGGAAAGAACGGAAGAAGCATTTAAGGATGCTTCTGAGTTTCTAACTGACATGGGTGAATCTGCAACTGAACATCCTGAAATGCAGCGCAACCCTGCTTTTAATCGATAAATCCGACCAATAAGCTGATCGATAAGCCCGAATTCACAAGTTCGATGACTATCAATTCAAACAATTTAAATTGAAGTTCGAATTGCTTGAATCGAAATTCAAATCCCCAAACCCAATATGAACGGAGCAATTTTCATGAATAAAGCATTTTCTTGGCTAAAGCGTAACCAATTGGTGCGAGCTTTAGTCGTAGTCTTAGCAGGTGTTTCTATGCTGTTAAGCACAGCTTGCAGCAGTGGCCCCAACACACCCAAGGTATCTGGTGAAGGTTCCTACACCGGCAATGCTCCTCAGATGGAGATCTACAAACGAGTTCAGCCCAATGAAGGCGGCATGAACGAGTACAGCAACGTTGATCCCCGTGCTAACACCACCCGAGCTGATGCAAAAGCTAAAGGTCTGGTCGATAATGCAGAGCGCAACATTCAGCGCGGATTTGATGACGTTAGAGAAGCTCCTGAGGTGCTGGGTGGCTACGTCAAAGAGGGAGGCCGTAACCTTGGCGAACAGGCTAGACAAACGACCAATGAGCTTCAACAAGGTGCTAGAGAAGGCAGCCGCAACCTGCGTCGCAATGCTGCTGAAGCCCGTGAAGGCGCAGGCAATGTTGTTCAAGATGCAAAAGGTAGAACCAATGAAGCTGTTAGAGGTACGCAGCGTGCATTGGATGATGCTTCTAACAAGCTTGACAGTCGTGCATAGATAGCAACTTAGGTTGCGATCGCGGGCATTGTTTCTGCCTGTAGACTTAAGCGTAGGGACATAGTCCCTGCGCTTACTTTAATTTGTCGGAGGAGCCTAAAATGATCAGCCCTTTTTTGCTCAGCCGCGTATTGCTGCAATTTGGAGATGACTCCAGCAACTTGCTGGGGCAGATGTCAGCCGTTGCCTTCACACCCGATGGTAGTCTTTGGGTCGGTTCTGACGAACTGACAACGATTGAGCGTTTGTTTCCCGTTGATCACCATGTGTTTGGTAAGCATCAGTCAGTGGCGATCAGTAATTTTGTTGACCTATTTGACCAGGATAGTGAGATCGATATTGAAGGCTTAGACTATAGTGAACCCTACCTTTGGTTCACAGGTTCCCACAGCACCAAGCGAAAGAAAGCGAAAGGAAAAAATCTTGAAAAAGATATCCGCAAACTATCAAAAGTTAAAACTGAACTAAACCGTTATTTGATTGCTCGCATTCCGTTTTCAGAAGGAGAGCTACACAAATCTTGTCCCCACCCAACTAATTCTAAGAAAACCTATACAGCTGCCTGTCTTCAAAAAACAGATGATGGCAATATCCTAACTGAAGCGTTGAAAGAAGACAGCCATTTAGGACCATTCTTCTCACCCTGTATCCCTTCAAAAGAAAACGGGTTTGACATTGAAGGATTAGCAGTTCATGGACACAAAATCTTTTTAGGATTAAGAGGCCCCGTTCTGCAACAATGGGCAATCATCTTAGAAATAGAAGTTGAGGAAACAGAACCAGGAATCCTTACTTTGAAAAAAATTGGTAAAGATAAGCAGCTTTATAAGAAACACTTTATCAATCTCAAGGGGTTAGGCATTCGAGAGCTGTGCTTTCAGGGCAGAGATTTACTAATCTTGGCAGGCCCAACAATGAGCATTGAAGGAGCGATGCGAGTCTATCGCCTCAAACATGCATTGAACCATTCCAGCGATAGCCTATCAAGCTTGGACACAGGAGAGCTAGAGATAGAGTTTGATCTTCCTTTTACCCTGGAAACCGATCATGCTGAGGGTCTGTCACTTCTCCCCTGTTTTAGTCAGTCTAACGGGCTGTTAATTGTCTATGACTCACCTGACCCTAGTAGAAAAGCTACTTCAGATTCTATCTTTGTTGATATTTTTAGGCTGAAGAAACAGTAGCTGCGCAGGTTAATAGAGTTAATTAGGGACAATCTCGATTCTCTTCTTCTCCATTCGGCATAACGGTGTGACAAAGAATGGCTTGCCTGAGGGAATTTTTGCTAACATCTGCACCGCGCAAGTTAGCGTAATTTAGATTAGTACCGTTGAGGTTAATGTTATCCATATTTGCATTGATCAAAACAGTGCGAGTCAGATTTGCATTACTTAAATCTGCATCAGTCAAGCTAGCTTCCTCTAGAATAGAAGCCCTCATATCAATATTCGTTAGGATTGCTCGCTCTAGTTCTGCACCCTTCAGGTTTGAGTACCTCAAATTTGCATCTCTTAGAGAAATTTGGTTCAGAATTGCTCGAATCAAGATGGTGTTATTGAGATCTGCCCTATCTGCCTGTGCATTCTCCAAGAAAGCGCTTTCCATTCGAGCAGCCTCAAGACTAGCATCTGTTAAATTTGCCTGTTGCAAATTTGCGCCTCTTAAATTTGCACCTCTCAGGTTTGCTTCTGACAGGTTAGTTGCTTTCAATACGGCCGCTGAGAGATTAGCTCGTATCAGCGCTGCACGACTCAAGTTAGCCCTACTCAAATTTGTTTCGGAAAGGGTCGCTTGTCGCAGATTTGCTTCCTCTAAACTTGCTCTAGCTAAGACAGAATCCTGCAGATTTGCCTCAGTTAAATTAGCTCTATCTAAATCGATATTAGGTAAGTTAACTGCAATTAATTCAACTCTGCTGAAGTCCATGCCTTCCAAGTCGATCAAGGCTTGATTACGAGCAATTAAATTGGCTTCAGCCAAAAACTGTAGAAGTCGTCCTTTGCTTTGACCACTAAGCTGATGCAAGGTTGCGATCGCTCTAGCTCTAGCTAAGTTTTGAGCATTCTTTGCGGTTACTGCGTTCTGCTCTGCTGATGTAAATAAATTTGTAATTTGGTCAAAATACGCAGCTAAAACTGATTGTTCTCGTCTGAGATTAACCTGGTGATTGGCGTAGGATACAGTGCCAATCAAAAGTAGAAAAAGGAGCAACAATTGCACAAATCGATTTCTGTCATACTTCAAATCTAATTTGCGCCAAGTTTCCATAAACCAATTTCGAGCTTTCATTGAGGTTTGAAGGGCCAGTTTAAGTGCCTGCAAAGGTTGTAACAATTCGATTAGTCAGGATAGGATATAGCTCAAATAAGATCATGCCTAACACAAATAAATTAAATAAATGGAACCATGAAAACTGCTTGCCTGCTAATTGAATCTGAGGACGTTCTGAGGCGTTAGCATTGATGGCTGCAGCGAGGCAAAACATTAAAGGTAAGAAAAGCGCCAGGGTAAATCGATTGCCGCTAGCGATGGGAATATACCAAGCATAGAGCAATGTGTAAGCAGTGAAGTAGCTAAAGTAAAAGAAGAGAAGAAATACTTGGCTTTTAGTGATTTTTAGGCTGCGGAGATTTGCCAGAGTGGTGAGTAGGGCGATCGCCAAATAAATGACTAAATACTTAAAGTATCCGTAGGAGTCCTTGGCAACTACTATAACTTTATTCAAACCGTCGAAAAGCCGTTCAAAAATGTCTGAAGCGGTATGTTCCTGTAAATACTTTTCTAGACTAGGAATTTGCTCAGGCGGCATTTCGGGCCAGCCTTTTCCATCTCCATAAGCTCTGGTTCCCTGCTTTGCCTCATTCCAAGAATCGTACCAAATATAAAAAGTCGAATTGACGTTATAAAAGTAGTGTCCAAAAACTCTTTGGCTGGTGCTGATATAAGGATAAACAGTCAGTAAAAAACAAAAAATTACTAAGGCAAGACTGAGAATACGTAGCAGGAAGTTATTTTTGACCTCATTAAAGCTAAAAGTTTTATTTCTTAAATTGCTATAAAACAAATAAATAGATTGCGCTAGAAAAGCCAATACAAATAATGCCAATCCAGGTAAAATCGAAGCTTTGGTAAGGTGGGTAATGCCCATTAAAACTCCGGTTGCTATTCCCAATTTCCAGCTTGGTTTATTTAGCATCCAAGCCATAAGTAGGAATCCGCAAAAGCTAAGAAAATAAAACAAAATTTCAGCTTGAAAGTAGGCTGCTCTAAACAGAAATACTGTGAAAGCGGTGATCAACAGCAAATTTATTGCTTGTAAGCGTGAAAAAAATCTCTGAAAGATCAGAAAAAGGCACGGCAGAATTGCAACAGACAGGGCAATATTGAAATATTTACCACGGGTAAAAGCTTCGTTTTCCGTGAGGTTGGGGTCGTAAACAAGTGACTGCAAAAAAGGGTAGATTGGCATTCGGTTGCGTCCACCTACAAAGTTATAGTTAGTTTCATATAGACTTCGGGTATAGCTCAAATAAGCTTCCTGATCGACACGGGTAATGTCTAGATTGATTCGCTTTGAATGCTCTACTGCACCGTAGATATAGAGTACTAGAAGCAATAGCGTCAGACCCACAATGCAAATTCTTTTGAGTGAGTCGATGGGCTGTGATTTCATCGTAGTTTGCTTAAATTGATGCCTGACTGTGTTGCTGCTAATAAAAGACAATCATCACTATTAAAGAAGCTAACGAAATAAATTGTATTTAAGAATGCAATAGATTGCCCGAAAGCCATCCCGCCAGCCAATTTTCTTACCGTCTTTATACATCCGACCATAGTAAGAAATTCCCACTTCGTAAATTCGGCATCCTTTTTTGGCAATTTTTGCTGTAATCTCAGGCTCAAATCCAAACCGGTCTTCTTCAATTTTCACAGATTGAATGATTTCACGGCGAAAAGCCTTGTAACACGTTTCCATATCGGTCAGGTTGATATTGGTAAACATGTTGGACAGCGTGGTCAAAAATTTGTTGCCGACCATATGCCAATAGTAGAGAACCCGGTGAGGACCGCCTCCAGCGAAACGAGAGCCATACACCACATCTGCTTTATCTTCCAGAATAGGATTGATCAGCAGAGGATATTCTTGAGGATCGTACTCTAAGTCTGCATCTTGAATGATAACGATATCCCCTGTTGCCACGCTAAATCCGCTGCGTAATGCAGCCCCTTTGCCAAAGTTTGCTGGGTGGTAGATAACTTTATTGACCTGGGATTCAATTTCAGAAATCAATAGTTCTCTCGTGCCATCAGTTGAATAATCATCAACGATAATGATTTCGCAGTTTTGTATGGGAGATGCTTTGACTGCTTTAACAACCGTTTGAATTGTTTTTACTTCGTTAAAGCAAGGAATAACAACACTGAGTTTCATGGATTTGAACAGAGCTTGCTGATGATTTTAATGGATTTTGATGGCATCAAATAGAATTTATTTGGAACTATTTTTCGAGAAAAATGTTTGATGATTTGGTCACTTTTTGAATTGTGCCAGCGCTTAGAAAATATACTCCCAAACGGTCAGATTATCAATTGCTGAAGTTCAAAGCTCTGGCTACATCCGGGCGTGAAGCAGGTAACATATCGTAGGGGTAGGATGCTGTTAGCTACTCCTGAGTCCTTTTCCGGTAGCTTCACGGTTGGAAGGCTGAGGATAAGGACATTTCGTTCCTGAATTAGGTGCCCTCTCCTCATTTCCTCTCAATGGAGTTTTAGATCGTGACTAAGAAAAGAAAGTCTACCCTGCTGCTGTTGTCGGGAGCAGCGATCGCCCTGGTTGCAGGAGGAATTGGTGCCTACTGGCTATTAGCTCGTCGCTTACCTGCGGGAGGGCTACCCGTGGGCATGGATGTGTTGCCACAAACTGCCTTAATGACGCTTTCCTTTTCCACAGATGAATCGCAGTGGCGCACCCTGCGACAGTTTGGCACGGACGAAACTCAGACTTCGCTCAACCAAACTCTGGCAGACCTGCGCGATCGCCTGCTAACCGCTAACGGCTACGACTATAAGCGCGACATCCAACCCTGGGTAGGAGACGAAATCACCGTCGCATTTTTGTCAGCGCAAAGTCCGGTCGCTGAGGGGGAGGAGTCGGAGGAATCGGAGGAATCGGAGCCGCCAATTCTACAGCCCCAGGAAGATCCTCAAACTGCTGTAATGATTCTACCGATCGAAGATCCGGCGCGGGCTCAGCAAATTCTCACGGAACCCAAATCTGAACAAGGCGCAACCCTGAGTGAACGGGATTATCAGGGTGTGCAGATTCGGGAGTTTGAGAGCGCAGGTGAAACCTATTCTGCTGCTGTATTAGACAATCGGCTACTGGTGATTACCACAGCAGGTGACGCAATCGAGCAGGTGATCGACACCTCAAAGGGAGGAGCCTCTGTCGCTCAGACTCCTGGATTTAACCAGGCGTTGCGGCAGATTGTAGCCCCGCAGCCGTTTGCACGGATTTATGTGAATGCACCCGCTGCCAGGGCGATCGCCTCTGCGGGTTCACCTCAGGCGTTACCACCTCAAAACCTGACCCCGCTACAAAACAATCGGGGTATTGCCGCAACCGTCACCCTTGAGTCAGAAGGACTGCGCTTTCAGGGAGTTGCCTGGTTAGATCCAGACAGTGAGACGGTCTACGAGGTGAAAAATGGAGACGACAAGTTACCGGACTTGCTCCCAGCAGAAACGCTGCTGATGGCATCAGGTGGAAATTTACAGCGGTTTTGGCAAGACTACAGCCAGCGGGCTGAGATGAATCCAATTAGCCCCCTCAGTCCAGAAAATCTGCGGACAGGGTTAAACAATCTGACCGGATTAGATCTGGAAGAAGACTTAATTTCCTGGATGGGGGGAGAATTTTCTCTGTCCGTGATAGAAATACCAAGTAGCGCAGAACCGCCCGCTGAGCCCGGAACCGTGGGCACCAGAGCAGGGGTGCTAATCATGGTGAAAGCGAGCGATCGCGCTGCTGCCGATGCGACGCTAGCCGAACTTGACGAACTAGTAGGCGATCGCTATCGTTTTCAAGTCCAGGAAACAGACATTGAGGGACAGCCCGTGGTGCAGTGGACGTCTCCCCTGAGCGGGCTGACCATTACCCGTGGTTGGCTCGAAGGAGATGTGGCATTTCTGGCGTTTGGGGCAAATTTGGCTCAGACCATCTTGCCGCAGCCAGACGCTTCCCTGGTCGCGAGCCAACCCTTTGAGCAATCGGTTGACCTGGAGTTTGATCCCAACAACGGACACTTTTTTGTGAATGTCGATCGCCTGCTCAGCGAAGATAGCCCCGTCCCCGTCCCCAACTTGCCCCCAGCCAACGAAGCGTTTATTCAAGCAATTCGGGCGATCGGGGTGACTGCTGCAATTCAAGATCGACACAGCACCCGCTATGATGTCCGTGTTCTTCTGGACAAGACAGACCGCCCCAGTGAATTGCCTGCCCCATCTGTTCCGCCAGCTTCCCCCAGTCCCGAAAGCCCTTAAACAATTCAAACCCCTTAACCCCATACCCCTACTCTCCTGGCATGAGCAGCCCCACTGCAACCCTATTAATTTCCTGTCCTGATCAAAAAGGACTGGTGGCAAAAATTGCGAACTTCATTTATTCCAACGGTGGCAATATCATTCATGCTGACCAGCACACCGATTTTGCAGCGGGGCTGTTTCTGACGCGGATCGAGTGGCAGCTAGAAGGGTTTAATTTGCCGCGTGACCTGATCGGTCCAGCATTTAACGCGATCGCCCAACCGTTACAAGCAAACTGGCAACTTCAGTTTTCCGATGCCGTTCCCCGGATTGCGATTTGGGTCAGCCGCCAAGATCATTGCCTGTATGACCTGATTTGGCGACAGCGATCAGGAGAACTAACAGCCGAAATTCCGCTGGTGATGAGCAACCACCCGCAGATGGAGGCGATCGCCCAGCAATTTGATATCGACTATCACCACATTCCGATTACCAAAGAAACCAAAATCGAGCAAGAAGCCCGCCAGCTAGAACTATTGCGCCAATACCGAATTGACCTCGTGGTGCTGGCAAAATATATGCAAATTCTTAGCCCAGACTTCATTGCTCAATTTCCCAAAGTAATTAACATTCACCATTCCTTTTTGCCTGCCTTTGCTGGAGCAAATCCTTATCAAAGAGCTTACGAACGCGGAGTCAAAATTATCGGAGCCACCGCCCACTACGTCACCCAAGATTTAGACGAAGGACCAATCATTGAGCAAGATGTTGTCCAAGTCAGCCACCGTGACGAAGTCACCGACCTGATTCGCAAAGGCAAAGACCTGGAACGAATCGTCCTCGCCAGAGCCGTCCGACTCCACCTGCAAAACCGCGTCCTCGTCTACGGCAACCGCACTGTCGTCTTCGCCTAATCCCCAACCCTTAATCCCCGATCCCTTTCATGCCAACTAAACCCATCCGCGTCTGCATCATCCTTGGAACTCGCCCGGAAGCGATCAAGCTTGCCCCGGTAATTCAGCAGTTTCGGCGCTCGCCCGCCTTTGACACCCAGGTCGTCCTTACCGGACAGCACAAAGAAATGGTGCAGCAGGTGATGCAGTTGTTTGACCTGACTGCTGATCACGATCTAGACATCATGCAGCATCAGCAAACGCTTACCGATATCACCTGTCGCAGTTTGCGCGGACTGGAAACTTTGTTTCAGCAGATTCAACCTCAGATCGTGTTGGTGCAGGGCGATACGACGACAGCCTTTGCAGCGGCGATCGCCGCCTTCTACCAAAAAATTCCAGTAGGGCACGTCGAAGCCGGACTGCGTACCGATGATCTATACAACCCATACCCAGAGGAAGCAAACCGTCGCCTGATTTCTCAGGTAACCCAGCTTCACTTTGCGCCGACTACGCTCTCGGTCGAGCACCTGAAACGCTCTGGTGTGGTGGGTGACATTCACCATACAGGCAACACCGTAATCGATGCGCTGCTGACAATGGCAGAACGACAGCCCGCCTGCCCCATTCCCAACCTTGACTGGAGTCAATACCGGACGCTGCTTGCAACCGTACATCGGCGCGAAAACTGGGGCGAACCACTCAAAGACATTGCTCAGAGCTTTTTGCAAATCCTAGATAAATTCCCCGATACAGCATTGCTCTTGCCCTTGCATCGCAACCCAACCGTGCGAGAGCCGCTACAGGCAATGCTAGGCGACCACCCCAGAGTGTTCCTCACCGAACCGCTTGACTATGCTGAACTGGTCGGAGCAATTCAGCGCTGCTATCTGCTGCTGACTGACTCTGGTGGACTGCAAGAGGAAGCGCCCAGCCTTGGTAAGCCCGTACTGGTGCTGCGGGAGACGACTGAAAGACCAGAGGCGATCGCCGCTGGCACTGCCCAACTTGTCGGCACCAATCCCCAGCAAGTCGTCACTACTGCCACTAAACTGCTCAGCGATCCCGATGCCTACCAAACGATGGCAACTGCTGTAAACCCCTTCGGAGATGGTCACGCGGCAGAGCGAATTTTAGACATTGTAGAAAACTACTTTGCCTAAGCAAATAAAAAAGCCTGCACGAACAGGCTTTGACTAATAAGAAGTAGAAACAGAAGTAGGGCAATTAGCCAGCTTAAGTACTTAAAGTTAGCTAACTGCCCATGACTAGTTATTCCGCTTCTGCCAGCTTTACTTTGGTTGCCAAACCAATTGCTTGTAAAAACCGGATCGTCATCCAGGTCATGTCAATTTCCCACCACTTCAAGCCATGACGGGCAGAGTATTGAAAAGCGTGGTGGTTGTTATGCCAGCCTTCACCATAGGTAAGTAGAGCGACCCACCAGCAGTTGGTAGAGCGATCGCCCGACTCATAGGTTCGATAGCCAAACTTATGAGTTGCACTATTTACAAACCAGGTGCAGTGATAGACCACAACCAGCCGCAAGAAGACTCCCCAAACGACAAAAGGCCAGCCTCCAATCAAGTAAAGAATCGCACCAAAAACGATCTGAATCGGCAGAAAATACTTATCTAAAAACTGGTAAACCGGATCATCAGCGATATCTTTTGTATATCGAGCAACTTCTTGTTTTGCGGGTATTTCATGCAGCATCCAGCTCATGTGGCTCCACCAAAACCCTTTACTAGAATTGTGGTGATCCAATTCCTGGTCAGAGTGAATGTGGTGGTGGCGATGCAGCCCAATCCATTCAATTGGGCCACCTTCAAGCGATAAGCTACCAAAAAAAACCAGCAAATACTCTAGCCATTTAGGAGTCTGGAAGCTGCGGTGTGTCACCAAGCGGTGCCATCCCAGCGTGATTCCTAAACCGCCGGTAACCCAGTGCAAAAACACTGCAAGACCGACAGCAGACCAGCTAAAGTTGCTGGGAAGGAAGGCAAACAGCGCTCCAAAGTGAATCACTGCCATAAAAAAGACAACGGGCCAGGTAATACGAGGTTCGGTTGATGTTGCAATAGTCATGCAGTAATCTCAGTATGAATTTTGCAGCCCAATCTGCGCGACAATAATTTCCGTGAGCCTTGGGAAAGCAAGTGCTAACAGTAATGCCAGCATTGCTTCAGGTGGAACACGGACATCTTCTCCCAAGATTGGGGGGACAAGACATTGAACCTCCGGCAGAAATCAGATGGCAGGCTTAGAAAATCCCTGAATTCAACCCATTTTTGCGAGGAGGTTAACCATGAACAGCGTTGAACGGCTGCGACGAGCAGAACAGGCACTATTCCAGATTTTTTCTGGAATTGACGCTCAGGTCAAGAAAAACCTGAAGCGAGTGCTAACTGCCCTGCGTCATCATCGGGTTGGAGTCCATCACTTTGCCGGAGTGACGGGCTATGGACACGACGACCTGGGGCGGCAAATCCTGGATCAGGTGTTTGCCGAAGTCATGGGTGCTGAAGCTGCTGCTGTGAGAGTGCAGTTTGTTTCAGGCACTCATGCGATCGCCTCTGCCCTTTATGGAGTTCTCCGTCCCGGAGACGAGATGCTAGCCGTAGCAGGTGCCCCCTATGACACTTTAGAAGAAGTCATTGGGTTAAGGGGGCAAGGTCAAGGTTCTCTAAAGGAATTTGGCATCTCTTACCGTCAATTAGAGCTAACAGCGGAGGGAACGCTCAACTGGCAGGAGTTAGAACATGCGGTACAGGAAAATACCCGTCTGGTATTAATTCAACGCTCGTGCGGCTATTCCTGGCGGCAGAGTTTAGCGATCGCCGACATCGAAAAAATCGTTCACCTAGTCAAGCAGCAAAATCCTAGCACCGTCTGCTTTGTCGATAACTGCTATGGCGAATTTATCGAAGACTGCGAACCACCATCAGTTGGGGCAGACCTGATCGCTGGATCGCTAATTAAAAATCCAGGCGGCACCATTGTGACCGCAGGAGGCTACGTAGCAGGACGAGCAGACCTGGTAGAAGCTGCCACTTGTCGGCTCACTGCTCCTGGCATCGGCAGCGCTGGGGGAGCCACCTTCGATCAAAATCGACTGCTGTTTCAGGGGCTATTTCTAGCACCGCAAATGGTAGGAGAGGCAATGAAGGGCAATCACCTAACAGCCTTTGTGTTTGACCAGTTAGGCTATCCAGTGAATCCTCTGCCCTTTGCACCACGCCGTGATGTAATTCAAGCAGTGCAGTTGGGTTCTCCAGAGAAGTTGATTGCTTTTTGTGCAGCGATCCAGCAGCATTCCCCTATCGGTTCCTATCTCAGCCCCGTTCCTGCCGAGATGCCGGGTTACGAGAGCCAGTTGGTGATGGCAGGCGGTACCTTCATTGACGGCAGCACGTCTGAATTCTCGGCAGATGGACCGTTGCGGGAACCTTACACCGTCTTTTGTCAGGGCGGAACGCACTGGACGCATGTGGCGATCGCTCTAGAAGCTGCGATCGAAGCGGTTGGAGTTGCTTAAGACTCTCGGTCAAACAAAGCTTTGATTGCTTGTAAATTCCTCGTCCAGTGAGCAACTACGGTGTAAACCCTAATTACATCCAGGGCTAGCAAATTAAACTGAAGAATCTAGGCTCCTCTAGCTTGAGGCTGTCCTCAGGTAGTTACACCGTTTCTACAAAAACAAGCTACAGATGGAAGGGCACC
>NZ_JACJPC010000103.1:0-15849 GCF_014695875.1 Leptolyngbya sp. FACHB-541
TTTGGTCACGCATTACAGGATGCCGGGGTTGACTGGCGCGTAAACATCTATGGCGGTGCCCAGCACGCCTTTTGGGCGCGCCCGACAAATTCGGATGGATCGCCGGTCGAAGGGCTCACGCATGTTCAAGCAACCGTGCCAGGTGTCGGCTATCACCCAAAACACACTGAGCGCGCATGGCGAGCGGTTCTTGGTCTTTTCGCAGAGGAATCGAAATGAGCGACGTGCATGAAGTCCGGGCGCGGGAAGAAGATTTGCGAAGCGCCATGTTAGCCGCAGACGCGTCGGCCCCGTCGAGCCTCATAGTAGAAACACCGCATAAAGGCGCTGCACACCGACACCCTATAGCGCCGCCGTTCGTGCCTCACTCTAGTGCTTCCGCGTGCAGGTGAGCTTGGTCGTTCGACTGCCTAGATTTCAGGTTAGAACAGTAACTTAAGTTTCTAGATAGGATGCAGATGTCAATGCATTTTGAAAGTCGGGAGTGACCAATTGTGTACGGAGCAGATCCAAAAGATAAGCATCCAATGAAGGGGTTCCCGCAGGTTTGCTTTATCCAAAACACGGTATCGAATCCTAATATCATTATTGGAGATTACACCTATTACGACGATCCAGAAGATTCAGATAACTTTGAACGCAACGTCTTATACCATTTTTCATTCATCGGCGATCGCTTAATCATTGGCAAGTTTTGTGCGCTGGCGCGAGGCGTAAAGTTCATCATGAATGGGGCAAATCACAAAATGGATGGTTTTTCGACTTATCCGTTTTCAATCTTTGGCAATGGCTGGGAGAGAATAGACCCTCAATCGGACGAGCTAAGTTACAAAGGCGATACAGTGATCGGAAATGACGTGTGGATTGGCTATGAAGCGGTGATTATGCCAGGAGTACAGGTGGGAGACGGAGCTATCATTGCTGCAAAGTCAGTTGTGGTGAGCAATGTTTTACCTTATACCATTGTTGGTGGCAATCCAGCGAAGTGTATCCGCCAGCGCTTCGAGGATAATGTGATCCAAGCATTACTTGAAGTCGCTTGGTGGAATTGGGACATTGAGAAAATTACGCGCAATCTGGAAAAAATTGTAGCGGCAGACATTGAAGCCCTAATCAATTGTCAGTAGCAGCGCAGTCGAACAATTTTGTTGGAGCGGATTGGCGATACCTGGGTATGGGGTTAAAGGTGGCTACAACCGCTCAACAGAGCCGTTATACGTCTTCGTTTCTCGGTTGTGGCAGTTTATCAGTGGTGCCTGTTAGCGTTCTAAGTTGAGTAAGCCAAGCGATCGCACATGAACCAGATTTTGTATCTCGTGAGGCATTGTCAGGCAACTGGTCAAGAACCTGATGCACCGTTGACAGAAATAGGCAAACAGCAAGCGATCGCGTTAGCGGATCGGTTTAGCAAAGTACCGGTTGAACGCATTATTTCCAGTCCATTCACCAGAGCATGTCAGTCAATCATGCCGTTGTCGGAACGTCTTGGGTTAACGGTTGAGGTGGATGAGCGATTGATTGAGCGGGCATTAAGTCCAGTTCCACTAGATAACTGGCGGAAACGGCTAGCTGAGACATTTGTAGATTTAGACCTGAGTTTTGAGGGGGGTGAGTCAAGCCGTACAGCGATGACGCGAGGTGTTGCGGTAGTTCGGGTTATGTCAAATAGTTTGTGTCAAGGGTAGTAGAAGTTATAGGGAAAGGCGATCGCCAAACTGGATAGCGAAACGATTTAGAGCAGGCTTCCAGTTAGGAATTGGCATGGTCCACTTTTTGGCAAGATTTTGAATTGCCAAGTAAATAACTTTCAAGGCAGACTCATCGGTTGGAAAAGCTCGGTGGTTTTTAAGGTTGTGTCGCAAAAATCGGTCAATGGTAAGGTGGGATAGCTTAAACTCTTGCACCTGACTTTCTATGGCTACTTCATCCCTGTTTAAGTGGCGGCATTTTTTGCCAGAGATCATCCTGCTCAATGTGCGGTGGTACTGCCGTTACTCCCTCAACTATCGAGACTTAGAGGAGATGATGCAGGATCGGGGAGTGAAGGTAGACCACTCGACGATCAACCGTTGGTTGCTGAAGTATGCGCCAGAACTCGACAAACGGATTCGACGGTATCTGAAGCCGACAAACGACTCGTGGAAAACCGACGAGACGTACATCAAAATCAAGGGTAAGTGGAAATATCTGTATCGTGCTGTCGATTCAGCAGGTAACACCTTGGACTTTATGTTGAGCGCAAAGCGAGATGGCAAGGCAGCGGCACGATTTTTTCGTAAAGTGCTCAAGGGTCAGCATACTCAAACTCCACGAGTCATTACAGTGGACAAGAACGCCGCTTATCCAGTGGCAATAGATGCTCTCAAAGCAGATGAAGCAATTAAAAAAGAGACCGAATTAAGGCAGAGTAAGTATCTAAATAATGTGGTTGAGCAAGACCATCGCAATATCAAGCGTATCGTGAAGCCGATGATGGGATTCAAGTCATTCAATAGTGCGAGGAGAACGTTGAGCGGAATCGAAGCGATGAATACGATTCGAAAAGGACAAGTGAAAGGAATTGAACAAGGAAGTAGTGTCTCTCAAGCCAAATTTATCGAAGCACTCTTTGGAATTGCTGCTTAAGGGAATACTAACGATACGCTCGGTTGTCCTTAATAAGTTTTTGCGACACAACCAGCCGAGTCAGGGAAGTGACTCCCTGGCTTAGGTTCACCATACCCCAGATCTAACCGTTTCCAACCGACTGATCTTCTTTTGAAGATTGCCTTGATACTATAGACTCTAGATGCTTCTGCGCCCAAAGTGCAGCCTGAATGCGATCGCGCACGCCCAGCTTGCTAAAAATTCGGGTCAGGTAATTCTTCACCGTGCCCTCAGTAACCTGTAATGATTGAGCAATTTCTCGATTACTGCTGCCTTGAGCGAGTTGAATGAGCAAGTCTCGCTCTCGCGGATTTAGCGATACTGACATTGCATCAGCACTTACAAGTGAATTTTGCGGGGTAGAAATTGGTCCTTGAGCAAACACCTTAGGAGCAATGGTCGGGCCAAGCTGACCATACCCTTGCTGAATTTTGCGAATCGCATCTGCCATTTGCTGAGCAGGTGTGTTCTTGAGCAAGTATCCCAATGCTCCTGCCTGTAGCGATTGCCAAATATAGGAATCGTGATCAAAGGTAGTTAAAACCAGAATCCGAATCCACGGATAGCGGCGATGTATTTCACGGGTTGCCTCAACCCCATCACAAATTGGCATTTGAATATCCATCAAAATTACGTCAGGTTGAAGTTCGTGACAAAGGGCGATCGCTTCGCTGCCATGATTCGCTTCTGCGATCACTTCAAGATCAGTTTGCTGCGATAAGAGGAATGCTAGCCCCTCTCGAAACAGAGGCTGATCGTCCACCAGCATTACTCGAATCATAGTAGCCTCTCCCGATCAATTTGTGGTCAACGCGCTATCCGATAGGGGCACCTGCACAATTAGTCTAGTCCCCCGCCCTAGTTCAGTTTGGATCTGGAGTATACCTCCCAGTATTTGCACTCGTTCCTGCATACCTCGCAAACCAAATCCTTGAGAAAGTTGAGTAGAATCAAATCCCCTACCATTATCTGATAACTCTATGAGCAAGCGATCGCTAAAACTCCATCCCTTCAACTGAACTTGAGTTGCGTCTGCGTGTTTCTGAATGTTCGTCACTCCTTCCTGCACAACGAAGTAGAGTTGGTAGCTGGTTTGTAGGGGTAGTGGTGGTAAGTTCAATTGAACTTCAGGGTAAATGAGTTTGCTCCTCCTTTTAACGGGCTGTGTTTGTTGCATTTGAGTAATTAGTGCTGTCAAAGCTTGAGTTAGATCAAAGTTAGACTCTCGCATCGTTTGAACAACTTGGCGCACGTCTTGTAAACATTGATCTGCTAGATATCTAGCCATTTTTAGACGACGAAGTGTTTGAGGAATATCAGACTCTCCAATTTGTTGAGCGACCTCAAGCTGGATACCTAATGTGGTGAGAGTATGACCCAGCGTGTCATGAATATCTCGAGCAATGCGCTCTCGCTCTAACATGATGCCTAGCGTTTCAACCTCTTTGACTAACTCTTCGGTGCGTTTCTGCGCTCTACGCTCTGCCAAGGTTGCAAAACTAAGAAAAATAACAAACGTTACCGCTGTCGTGTAGACAAAGATTCTCTCAACCCATGCCATTGCCATTCGGTCATTGGGATCAAAGACCTCCTGGGGATTTAGCCGCCAGTATTCTAGCTCTTGAGGCACCGACCACAAGAGCGGAATTAAATAAGCAATGCCCGTCAAGATAGCGGTGATGATGACATCCCTACGACTGAGTAAGAAGCAAGCCTTAGCGATGAACAAGTACATCAAGATTTCAGCACCCAATCCTAGCGATACAGCAATGATCATCAGCGCAATCTCAACAAAAATGTAAAGGCGCTTTTGCCAACGAGGGCGATCGCTTGGAAAGATGAAACTGAGTGCAAACCAAATCAGCAGAAACGGGAAAGGACCCCAACTGGGTGAAACAAGGTCAAGCATAGGACCGCTGAAAAGTCCATAAATTGCTGCTGTGAAAACAATAATTGTCCACTCAATGTAGCGGAACATTTTTTGCGTTTGAGTCCCTTGCAATACTCGCCGCGCTAAGCCTGCTAGCTTAGTACTTATCAAGGTGAGCCGTGCAACAGACCAAATCATGCGATCGCAGTGTAGATAGCCAATTGCTATAAAAGTAGCTCTGCTGGTACTTTGAAGTCAATCAGCAAAACAACTCTGGGGCGATCGCTCCAGTTCCACATCTGATATTGTGCGGTGTTATCAAAGATCAGACATCTGCCTTCACGCCAGGTTTGGCAAATTTCCTCGATCTGAACACCGCATTGATTAGGAGTAATCAACCCTAGATGACAGTGCAAGCAATCATCAATAGGTTCAGTAGAGGAGGCAGTGTGAGTGCTTGGTGCTAGGAGCAAGAAGCCCGCACTCACTAGATTAGGAATTCGTTCAATCAGGTGGGTTGTTTCTGGACAGAGACGGCAGTTTTCCTCAATCTTGATGCCGTGAACATATAGTTCAAATAGATCCGAACCTTCCCTGAGAAGCTCTTCCTCCCAAGAAAAGAAACCTTTGTTTTCTAATCGTCTCAGTTCAGAGAGAACAAGTCTCCAATTTGCTTCTACTAAGTCTACAAATGCATACTCGGAGGATGGATAAAATGAATATCTGATGGTGGGGAGCGGCTTGGGAGAGCCAAATAATTGAGGTGGCTGAGGTTGAGGCTGCCCTAAAAAACGTGCAAACACAGTAGAAACAACATATTGCAATATCTCCATCCAGGCAAGCAGTTCCCAGGTTTTCAGCAAAATTTTAATCATATCCGCAGCTTGGATTGGAGCCATAGATTCGTATGAGCTTTTGATAGAGAACAGTCGTCCTGTTCCTGTCCCGTTAGCTGTACTTCCTGTTCTACCTTTAACCCTTCCAACAAATTGCGGTCTTCGCTTACTAGGGGAAATTTCAAATGAGACTCGGCTACTCCTCGCTGGATCAATCGGTTTCGCACTTGGGTAAAACTGCCGGACTCTAAAATTCGTAAGCGAGGTGACGGAATTTGATCTTGCCGTTTAGCTTCATACGAGGGGTGAATGCTCTTGAGAATGGTGTCAAATTTAGACAGAAATGTCACTGGATCGTCGAGGACATAACCGGGAGCGAGTTCAATGTTGACCCAATAGTGATCTGGAATCTGGTCGTTAGACAAGGTGATGCAGAAATTCTCTAGCAATACATTCATTGTTTGCTGGAGGATCTGCATTACCTGCAAGACATGAAATTCGGTTGTTTTTTCTGTTGTTGATGAAATGACTCCACCTTGTCGATGTTGAAATGTGATTAAAGGAGCCTGCTCAAAAAATCCGTCAATCTGTACGATATCTCCAATGTCATAACGGTAGAAACCGCTGTAGTTAGTCATCACAATTCGGTAGCGATCGCCTACTCTAACTTCTGATAGCAACTGCGTTTGAGGTTGAGCTGTTTCCCATTGGTCTTCTGGAATGAATTCTAGAAAGCTAGTTTCGATCGCAGGAATAACACTGTCCGTATTGAAAGCCCAACTGATACCAAAAGTCGTTTCAGAAGCAGCATATACCCCACCAAATATAGGAGTATCACCAAAATATTGGGGAAATCGCTGTAAGTAAAAATTAGACGTTCCGCCCCGTGCTGTAGATACCAATGAGAGATTTGTCCATGCCAAAATTGGGGTTAGACGACCCTCTACCTTAGCAATTTGGCGGAGCTGAGTGGCCCGCTGGGGAGCAATTGACCAGTGCCTCATGAGACTAGCCCGCAAATCTGGCTCAATCGATAGCCAACTTGCGATCTCTCCTGTTTCTAGATCATGGATCAGGCTGTCAGCATATTGTTCGAGATAATTTGCGAGTTGCAGAGCCAGTACTGGAAAGGTGGCTCCTATAATCTTCAAATCTGGATTCCGTAGAGCAAAGAGCAGGCAAACATACTGTCGGGCAAAACTATCGGAGATTTGTAAGGCTTCCCAGGGGTAAGCAAAGAACTGACGAGTTAAGATATTCGATAGGCGCAGGTCACTCGTGCTAACTGGGCCATAGGAAACACCACCTGCCGTTCGTCCCAACGGTTTAGCCGAACTTGTGAATAGCAGTTTGCCCAGCGATAAGCCTCGCTGCCTTGCTGCATCAATTGCAAACCCCATTGCTGCCCAGTTTGCTTGAGAAATGGCACGGCGCGATCGCTTCGTCACAGGAACCAGCTTCTGCCTGCCGGTTGAGCCACTAGTCAGATTGAAATAAAGCAAACGATCGGGCACCAGAATGTTAGTTTCCCCATTCGCCATGCGCTCAATGAACGGTTGGTAACTAGAGTAAGGCTGAACTGGAATTCGCTCACGAAACTGCTCTATGGTTTTGATTTCAGATAACTTATAGTGATGCCCAAACTCAGTGTTTTGATGAGTTTGGAGGAGCGATCGCAAAAACTGTTCTTGTACTGCATCAGCGTGGCGTGTTTTTTGAACAAAGTTGACCTTGGCTTGTCGGGCCATGGTAGCTAGTAATGACCAAAATAATTTTGTCATGGGCAACCTTCTATGAGCAGCAGCCCGAAGATTTGAAGCTGCTTGATATTCCCTTAATCAGTGAGTAGTAGAACTCTCTGATATCTTCTCCCAAATTAACCTTTGGCGTAGTTACTCTTCACCGGCTGCACTTACCTACTCAAGTCAGAGGCAGAATTTAAGACCAAACCGCAACAAGGCTTTTCTGAGCTTAGATGATTCAGCAATTTCCTTCTATATCCAATAGTCATCGTTTTAAGTGACTTTTGTCATGACGAAAGTCATCTTTATTTCGTTGGGCTTGCAGTGGTATTGTTGCTATACCAACCTCGGATCAAGCCTTAGAGGAATATTGCTCAAGAATTGTAATAGTCACTCACCTGTTTGACCCGGTGGTAGGAGTCATCATTGAGGGACTATCACATTAAATGTAGAAAAACTTGAAGGAAGCAGACATTTAACGCATGGAAGCACGGTTCGTTAGGACGCTAGTTTTATTTGTGATTCTCACCTTCGTCTTTGGGGTTCTCGAACGTTTTTTTCCCAGCATTCCTCATCAATCGAAGTGGCGGCGTGGGGTTTGGCTAGATACTTTCTACTGGTTTTTCACCCCGATGGTGATCCAGATTATCAGCATGGCGGCGATCGGCCTTGTCCTCATCCCACTCTACCTGCTGGTGGGGCGTATCACTATTCAAAATGGGATGTTGTCATTTGATATCAATCAAGTTTTAGCGGGCTACGGGCCGATCTCTCACCTGCCGCTGTGGGTGCAAGGGCTGATCGCGATCTTCATTGGCGATTCCATCGGTTATTGGACGCATCGCTGGCATCACACCCGTCAGCTTTGGGATTTTCATGCTGTCCACCACAGTGCTGAGGTAATGGACTGGCTCACAGCAGTGCGGCTGCATCCTGTGAATGACATTGTCTCACGGGTGTGTCAGGCGACTCCGGTACTACTGCTGGGTTTCTCACCAGTTGCCGTTGAAGCCTATGTGCCATTCCTATCAAGCTACATTGCTCTGATTCATGCGAATGTGTCCTGGACGTATGGTCCGTTTCGCTACGTGATTTCTAGCCCCGCTTTCCATCGCTGGCACCACACTACAGAAGAAGAAGGAGCAGGTAAGAATTTTGCTGGACTTTTTCCAATTTTTGACGTGATTTTCGGTACGTTTTATATGCCTCAAGGTGAACAGCCGAGAAACTTTGGGCTAATTGGTGAACCGATTAAGGAAACGTTTTTTGACCAGTTACTTTTCCCCTACCGCAACTGGAAAATCGTCAAAGCTTGGTTCAATTCAAATCAACCTGTAGTTGAGTTTGCCGAAAAAGAACCTGTCAAAGCTTCAAATAGTCAAGACGTAACTTTGATTAGCTAACAGCAACGTGGCTTTTAGCATTACGAGCAGGTTGGCAGTTGATAACTAGCTCTAGGCATCAATCAGAGTGCTACAACCAAACTACGATAGCTACATCAATGTTTTTGCGACAGAAGCTTTCTCTTATGGAGTTAGAATACAACAAGCGATCGCACCTGGAAATATGGAAGCGATTGTCAAACCGTCTCACTGATTGCTAAACGACTCAACTTGCTCGACAGGTGATAGTTTCTTTTTGTCCATGCCTTCCTTAACAGATGCCTTTAACCAGCAACTCTCAGATCTACGTATTCTGATTGTAGAAGATGATCCGTTAATGCGTTTGGGATTGGAGCATCTTTTGGAGGACTATCATCAATTGCAGATCATCGGTCAGATGGAGGATGGGTACTCTGGAGTTGAAGCGGCGCTTGAGCTAAAGCCAGATTTGGTAATTATGGATATCGGTTTGCCAGAGCTAGATGGCATTGCGGCTACTCAACAAATTAAAGCTAGTCTGCCAATGGTACGGGTAATGATGCTTACTTCCCATAAATCAGAACAAGAAATTATTGCAGCTCTATCAAGCGGAGCCGATGGGTATTGTGTGAAAGGCTTAGGCTTAGAAAAGTTAGTGATGGCGATCGCCTGTGTGCAGGATGGTTCTATCTATCTTGATCCTCAAATTGCTCAATGCGTTGTGAAACATCTACAGCCTGCTGCTCGGGTTAAACCAGCGAACCCACTCAGCCGAAGAGAGCTGGAAGTGCTAGAGCTAATTGTTGAGGGGCACAGCAATCCTGAGATTGCACTCATGCTGCATTTGAGCCTGAGTACGGTAAAAGCTCACATCCGTAGCATTATGAACAAGTTAGCGGTTGATGATCGGGTACAAGCAGCGGTTGTAGCGTTGCGGTCAGGTTGGATATAGGGGTAGGGTAAACCAAAATGTTGTTCCCTTGCCTAACTGACTGATGACCCCAATTTCACCTCCATGTGCCTCAACAATTTGTTTACAAAGGTACAGCCCTAAGCCTAAGCCTGGTGTATATCGTGACTTCTTTCCACGAGCGTAAAGTTCAAATAAGCGCTGGCATTGCTTTGGGTCAATACCAATACCACTATCCTGAATTACACAGAGCAGTATTGGGGATTGAGACCGAATGAGTTGTTTCACGCCTTTGTCATTATTTCTCCATCCTCCTATCTGTTCAAGGATCTGCTCAGATTGCATCACATTTGCATCCAGCGTCAGCTTGATTTCATGAGGGTTGTGCTTGAGTGCATTTCCAATAAGATTGCTAAACACCCGCCAAAGCTGGTGCATATCAGCATTCACAAGTGGAAGATTATCAGCAATGCGATTAATGAGTTGAACACGTTTTCTAATTAAATTGTGCTCAAGATTGAGCAAAACTGAATCCACTAACGGTTTTAACTGAATAGGTTCACAACGAAGAATAATTCCTTGTGTTTCAGCGGTGTGAGCTTCAAGTAGAGAATTAATCAAGGCAAGTTGGTGATTGCTCCCTTGCAGTAACCGTTCAATCGTCGATCGCTTCACTCTAACCTCATTATCTGATTCATCTGTGGCTTTGCTCAACAAAGTGTTTAATACAATTGAACTACCCACAACCGGAGTCTGCAAATCATGTGACACAGAATGTAAGAATATTTGTAGTTGGCGCTTTGCTTCAAACTCTGAACGTTTCAAGCGTTCGTACAGATACACTGCCAGAATGCTTACCGAGCAAGCGCAAGCGAGTTGGATAATAATTTCTCTAGAGTAAAGGCTATGGATTTCTATATAATTAGCGGTCGTTAAATTAATGATGGGATAGGCAATCGCATAATAGATGATAGATAAAACCTGATAAATGAAATGCAATCGCCAGTGCACCGGAATTAAAACTGCAATGTAGAGAAATAAAGTGCCACTTGGTACTTCAGGAAGATTGACGAAAGCAAAAACGATTTGTACAAGATTACATAGAGAGTAGGCAAAAAGTAGAAATAGTGCCTCAGGATGTCGTCGTCCCCAGGATGTTTTTTGCCCAATCAAGCAAGCCAATAAAATAACAACAGCACCTACGTAGTAGATGATGGATGCAATTCTCCATTGATCTGCGATCGCTACATCTCCGTAGGAATTGAGAGCGGCTGTTCTTAATCTCTCAAACTCAAACAATACAGAATAAAGACCTTCAATTGATACGATCAAATGCCAAAACAGAGCTAACCATAGTCCCAGGCATAATCGCTTTCGTAGAAATTGATGTCTCCAGGTTAGGTAATCTGTTGATTCCTGAGGTGACTTAAAGCGGCCTAGCCAACGTTGCACCTGTTGGCTTAGTCCACTCCAAGTTACTTGAACAAACTGCGACCATTGACCTAACCTGAGTGACTGCCGCATAAGTTTTAGAAATGCTGAACTCCACGATGCTACACCAAAATTCTTAGATGTGAAATTGACCGATCGGTTAGTTTGGACATTGACTCATAAGCTGGTAATTAGCGAACTCTAGCCACTTGAATGAATTTAGGATTGACCGATCGGTTATATCGATTTGGCCGGGCGATCGATTTAAGCAACATTGCTCCATTCATATGATAGAACTCAACTCGTTCTCAATTAGAGAGGTCAAATGTTTCGAGTTTGGTTACTAACAGTCGATATTTTGATCAGGATAGGGCTTGTGAAATTGCCTGAGAAAGAGCAATTTGAGGAATTAAATCAACACTACTTGAAGCAAGATTCAAAGCGGCTACATCGCAACTGCAATGAAGAGATGGTTGATTAGATTTAACTCTTCTAACTGTTCCACTTGAATTTTCGTCCGTGTTTGGTGCTAATTGGAGAGCGACTGAGAAGATCTCAAATGCTTTTCAGACATTTTCTTCCGCTGATTTAATCACCTTTTGTCAGAAGCTAAAACATGTTCAGGACAAAATCTTCCAACAGAATTAAAGCAATGGCTTTAATGGTTTTAACCTTTTGTGCAGTGCTGTTTTTGCTACCATTACCTCTCAACGCGAACCGACCTGCTCAGGGTACTTGGCAACCTGTTCCATCTCATCGAGAAGACCGAGGGGCTATCAAGGTTGTTTGGCTTCAAGGAACGCCATATGAGATGGGATATCAGCACGGCACACTGTTACATGACGAAATTGCTTCATTGCCGATCGCTGCAATTAATGCCCTGCGTCTGTTTGGCCGTGGATTGGGGTTGACTAGAATAGCGACTCGGCGCTCATTTCCCGATGTGGTTCAAGAGTGTGAAGGGCTCGTTGCTGCCACTAGAGACATTGGCATGACGATGGATAGCTGTATGGTGCTGGCATTTGGTGATGTGTATCAGGCGTACTTCACACATCTGTTACCCAATATTCTGTTTTGGGAAGGTTGTGCCAATTTTGTTGCAACAGGTCAAGCAACGGCAGATGGTCGTTTTTATCATGGACGCACTTTAGATAACGGACACCCGGTTGATTACTGGATCGAAAATACAACCGTTTTTGTCCGGCAGCCCAATGATGGAATTCCCCATGCATTTATTGCTGTTCCGGGTATTGTTTGGCCCAACTCTGGGTTGAACGTAGAAGGTATCACAGTTTCACTAAATACCATCCTCGTTGAAGATATTGGCAGACTCTCATTGGAAGGACGCAGCAATGTACAACTGATGGCACAAGTGTTAAAGCACGCTAGCAATTACGAAGCAGCCCGAGCTTTTATGGCATCGGAAGAACGGATGCGGGCTAACCTCGTCATCATTACAGACGGCAAATCTCGGCAAGCAGGTGTATTTGAATTGCTGGGCAAGGAAATGGGGGTGCGTGAGCTAGATGAAACCGGTATCCTCTACATGACAAATCACTTTGTCTCGCCCCAAACAGCAGGAAAAGATATACCACCGGATGAATCAAGCCTGCTGCGATATGAACGCTTTGAGCAATTGCTGGAACCGGATGGGCTTTACTCCCGCTATGGAGAACTCTCGCCAGAAACAATAGTTGAGATTCTGCGCGATCGCACTCATGCCAAGACTCTAGAAGCCAGTTCTCCAGACATATTTGATGATGATGCCAGTATTGGTGGCAACGGTTCCATGCGACAAGTTGTGTTTGACCCGGAAAAGTTATTGTTTTGGATTGCTGCTGGACCAGTTCCCGTACCCGAAAATCCATTTGTTTGCTTCTCGTTAGGTGAAATGTTGAGTCTCCCCAATGCCTCACCCTGCCAATCTCAAATGATTGAGTGATTGTCCTGCTGAAAGAATTGCAGCATCAGAGCAAAAATATGATTTCAGGAGTAGTTCATGTTTGCGCGTAAGTTGCGGAGTCTTAAACACGTTGGTCACCGCTTGGGGCAAAACCTTTTACTTTGCACAAGTGCTGTCTTTCTGCTGCCAATTCACCTTCATGCAGCAGAGCAAGTTACTCTGACAAGCAATGGCGTAGAGGTGACGATTTCGATTGATGATTTGCAGGGTTTTGTGGGCGATCGCCAAACCTCAGCAGAATTGCAGCAATTTTTCGAGCAAACAGGAAACGTAGAATCAGTACGCCAAGGTTTAGATGCTAGAATTCCGCTTGCTCCGGCTACCCTAGAGCAAAACTTTAGTAGCCCAACCGATCAGTTTGTGCTAGTTCAGCTTGATCAAATCCTGGGAACTCAATTCAGACAGGAAAATCTGCGACCTTTGCAATCTGCTTTAGTTTCTGCCTATGAAAATGACAGTCGCTTCTCAGTTGCTGAAGTGATTGAACACTATCCCACACCGGAAGTTCGGGTTGAGGTGAGTGAACTATTACAGGTCTACAATGAGATGCAGCCTATTGTGGCGATCGCCAACAATTTTCTACCGGAGTTAGCGTGTAACTGTATTGCTCCAACTGCATCTGAATTTGATTGGTCGCAAACTCAAACAACAGCCCAGACAGCAGCACCTAAGGAAATTAAGCGTGAGTTAGATGCAGAAGTAATCGACTGCATGAGAGATTCAACGAGTCAAAGTAGCTACCTTAAGCAGAATTTGGAAGACTCTGCCAACTCATCTTCAAGCACATTACAACAACTCATTGTGACCTATGGTCCATTACGCCCTTCCTTCTCGATTGAGTATCTAGAAGCCTTAGCAGAAAGTGGAGAAGCACCTAGAGCTTGGAGTATTTATCTAAATGCTGCCAACGTGGAACCAGAAATTATTCAAACTGCTTTGAACCAAACAATTACTGTAGAAGCTCAACTTTTAGATAGAATCCTCAATTCTGTGCTGGGAGAATATGGGCTGTTTCAGCTTGGACAGATACTTCACACACGCTCTGAGCGAGCTAATATTCAAGCGCTGAGGGCAGCCATAGTACAGTCTGTGCTAGATGATAATCGCATTTCGCTACTTGAGTTTTTGCAGAATTATCCACTTCCAGAAGTTTATGTAGATGGCTCTAACTTGATTCGACTAAGTCGCCAGTTTAATCAGACGATTAACGCCGTTACCGAAGCCTCAAACAGTGGCATTGAAAATGACCTTGTTCCTTCAGAGGACTGGTTATTAAGTATCCAGGCTTCTATTGCAGAAAACTTGTGCGAGTGTAGCTCCAACCATCTTTAGAACAATACAACAATGACTCACTTTGGCATTTTTTGTCTCGGTGGCACCGGGCACTTAAACACGATGCTCCCGCTTGGAGTTGAACTGCGACGTAGAGGGCACCAAGTTACTGTTTTCAGTGATGCCCGGGCAGAACTCAGAACGCTAGAAGCAGGTCTTAATTTTGAGACGATCGCCGGTGCAGAAGTAGATCCAAATCGAGCAAAACTTACAGGACTACGAGCATTGTGGCATGGCATTCACGCTTTCAGAACTAGAGTAATTGTGAGTTTGAGAGAAACTCCCACTATCATTCGGCAAGCAGGTGTTGAAGCTCTGCTGGTAGATATGTCAGCTTTTGAGGGAGGGGCGATCGCTGATTCTGTACAACTCCCGTATATCACAGTGTGCAGTTCCTTAGCGCTTTATCAGGACAATTATGTTCCGCCGACTTTAACGACCTGGAGTTACAATCCAGCCTGGTATTTTCGTTTGCGTAACTGGCTCGCTTACAAATTGCTTTGGCTATTGTCTCGTCCTGTCTGGAGCGTTATTGCAGACTACCGCAAACAATATAACTTACCTGCTTACTCAACTTACAATGATTGCTTCTCTAAGCTAGCGATTATTAGCCAACAGGTTACTGAGCTTGAGTTTCCTCGCCATGAGTTACCCTCGCACTTTTATTTCACGGGTCCATTTCATAGCTCTATCGGGCGCTCTAAAGTTGATTTTCCATTTGAGCAATTAAACGATCTTCCTCTAATCTATGTTTCACTGGGAACTTCTCGGAATCGATTGAAGAACCTGTTTCGACTCATTGCTGAAGCCTGTGCAACTTTAGAAGTGCAGTTTGTGATCTCACTAGGAGGCGGGCTAGAACCAGAAGAAGTATTGGAACTGCCAGGCAATCCAATTGTCGTGAAATATGCTCCACAGTTGGAGTTATTGGAACGAGCAAGTCTCTGCATCACTCATGGTGGGATGAATACAGCTTTAGAGGCTCTAAATCATGCAGTTCCACTCATTGCGATTCCGGTTGCAGATGATCAGTTGGGAACAGCAGCACGAATTGCTTGGTCTGGTGTGGGTGAATGGCTGCCGTTATCTGGTTTAACCGCCTCAGAGTTACGAGATGTCATTCAGTGGGTGTTAGGTCACAAGTCCTATAATTACCATGCGATTCGTTTACAGTCGGCGATTCATTCCTCTGGTGGGGTAAAGTATGCAGCCGATATCATTGAAGCGGTAATTAAGGAGGAGAAGAAGCAATCAGAATCTAACAAGAGCAGTGAATCAGCTTCTCAAGTTTCCCTACAATCCCAATAAGATTTGTGCAGGATCGCCCGTCGTCGTGATAACTTTTCACCTGTCGTGCAGCAGTTGTAGAGCGAAGAAATAAGTGACAAGAACGAAAAATTATTTGTCAAGCTCATCTGATACCTTAAATTCATTCTTTGCAAGGGTTTGAAACTTCTCCTAAAAGCTCTGTAGCTGAGACGAGCAGTAGGAGCAAACCTTTAGATGCACCAATGTATCCTTTTTATTGGAAGTTGGGAAGAGTCAAAACCTCTCGCTTTGACATTTAATTCTTCGTCAAGGACACTTATTTCTTCACCCTACACCAGTAGAACCTTCTATAGCTCTACGGGAGCACGTTAGGACGTTATTTTAGAGATAGATAAGCGTTTAGGAGTGCCAATGTCAGCCCCCTACAGTTATGACCTTCGTCGCAAAGCGATTGATGCAGTAAAGCGTGGTGAGCGTAAAAGTGAGGTG
>NZ_JACJPC010000104.1:0-17021 GCF_014695875.1 Leptolyngbya sp. FACHB-541
TGGACGATGCCCATCCGAGATTGGAAAGCTGCTCTCAATCGCTTTGCCATTGAATTTGAGGGCAGGTTCCCAATCTAATATTCTTCTCTTGACACAAACTACTTTACAAACCCCTGCCACCAACCATCTATGTTTTTACGACGATCAGACCCGTCCTCAATTTGGGCAGCGTACATATCTCCCATTTCTTTGCTGTGATTCATAGCTGCACTTAGTGCCTCTGCATCACCTCCGACCTCCCGAATGCGCGCTGCAGCAATATGACGAAAGGCATGAGGATTGACATGGTATGATTGCTCGAAGAGCTGCTTAGAAGCTCTGGAAGTGGCAGTAACAACCATTCCGTAAATAGATGATAAAGGGAGAGGTTTACCGAAGTTCTTTGGATTCCCTTTTGAAAACATAACAAACAAGTGTTTGTTGCCTTCAATGTTAGTTTTGGCAGATTGCCAAGCGTCAACTCGGTGTTGAAGGCTTCTTAAACGAGTTTCCAGATTCTTGATGTATTTTGTTTTATCTCCACTTTTGTCTTGCCTAGCTGTTTCAAGGCGCTGCTGCAATTTCTCCAAGTCCTCAAGTTTGTGTCCCGTGAAGGCCAGCCAGCCTCCTAGCGTTTGTGTTGCTTGCTGGATCTTTGGACGCTCAATTTGAATCCATACATCTAGATCCGAGGTCAGGATGCTAGGTAGTACGTAGTCTCGTGTTTCTCCTGTTATATACTCCTGTTTGTGATGAATTTCGCGAGCTATGTAAATCGGCTTCCCTTGTTTATCAATTTCACGATACAGGGTTATGCTTGTTTCAAACTGAGGGATCTCATGCGTCCGCACGGGAAGATAAGTAAGTATTTTAACTAGCAAATATACCTGCCAAGACCAGAGGATAGCTGAAGGTGAGCGTCTTGCTCCCTTGACTCGTTTACCTGAACCCTTAGCAGATACGCCACGAAAGGGAGCTAAGTTTTTCTTTAGCTGAAGGCAGATTTGCTGTAATTGTTCATGAAGTAAGTTTTTCGTTCTCCACCTCTGTTTATTAGACTTCTTCTTCTCTTGCTTATATTTCTGCTTAAATTCACTGTGGAGGTCTCGAAAATCAACAATCAGCTCAATATCAGTCCAGTTTTGTCGCTTTACTTTGTCAAAATTGAACCACTTTAGTAAGGCAATGGATATCTCTGTCAAATGCATTCCTGTCTTATGAGTGCACTCACGTTTTTCTACCAACCAGCGATTATAGTCCTCCACAAGTATAAGATCAGTCAAAAGCTTCAAGCTCAGCTCTTCCAATGACTTTCCTTGAAGGACACACCACCCCATAAACCGGCGAATCAACTGTTTAGTATCCTTGTCAAAGGTTGCTTCAGACTTCTTTTGAACATTGGGTCGGCGGCCGCTTCTCTCCCCAGCAGCATGTAAAATTCTACGTAGCTCAGACCAGGCTGGTTCACCTCCTGTAGTCCAAAACTTCCTGAACTGCTTAATTTCCTCCCGCAAATGCTCTAGAAACTCTGCGTCCTGCAAGCCATAAGCAGGAAACTGCTGCCTCGAAGGTGGGCGTTTATCTGGCGTAACTGAAGGAGGAAGTATTTCTGGAAACTGACTTGGATCAAGTATTTGCCAAAAAACCTGTTCATCCAACCGTTTCAAAAATTGGTTCAAAGCCGCGCGATAATTACGTTTTGTCCCCTTGCTAGTCGCGCCATCGGCAACTGCTGCATCAAACTTGCGATCGAAGATTATCAATATCAAGCTCACTAGCCTGCTTTCAGACAACGGCAAAAGAGGTAGCGTTTTGCCTAATGAAGCGAGCAGTTGACTTTGTTCTTCCTTTTCGCGGTATTTCACTAGTTCTTTTGCTAGGTGAGTAAGCAGTAGATTGTCGCAGAATACCTTGAATTCTCTACGAGTCATGCTCCTAGTTTTGAATCCTAACGTCTCTAAAATATAGAGTTTGAAAACGCTGCGAAGAAATTTCTGCGTTGCAGTATTATTTTCAAAGTCAGATTTGCCACAAGAACTGAACGCATAAGTAAGACTGGGTTTGGTAATCGTCATAGTTTTCACTTAATGAGTCTGTAAGGTGTCCTGGCTTAAGTGCTTAGAAGCTTTTACGATTGATCTGCTTTGATCGCATCAAGAAGTTAAACCGCGTGTCGAATTGCTTCTTCTTTAGAGCCGCAATTCCTACAAGGGTCCGAACAAAACAATTAATTTAAGCAGTTCAAACCTTTAATCGGTGAAGCAATTTAAGCTTCAGTACGAATAAAACGTAGATCGCATAACTTGAGAAGTCAATCCCGAATTTTAGATATTTGCTAACACCTAGCCTCACATTTCTTCAAGAGCTATTATGCAAAAGCAAGCAAAAACTTGAGGATTAATACATGAATTTACTTAGAATTAAAAGTTATATTTAGTACTTAGATAGATAGTCCTTTAACAAGAGAAGAGCAGAAATTTTCGCTATATGAGGAGGTTTTCAATAATCATGAAGCTTAAAAACCATAGAATTAAAAGTAAAAAATAATACATATATGGATTTTAAAGAGTTTTTTAGGCATGAGGAGCAAAATACTGTAATACAGAGCAATTAATCAAAGCTTACAGTTCATAATTAGAAGAATTATAGTAATACTAAGTCGACTACTAAATAAGTGACTTTTTGATCAACTCTGGTTCTCATCAGTCACAACTGACAACCTTCATTTGGATTTTCAACAAATTAATTAAAGCTTGCTTCTATAAAAGTTATTTTGAGAACAAAGGATGATAGGTAGATTTGTATTTTTATAAGGAAATTAGCAAAGGAAAAAGCTTTTTAGTATATTGGTCCTAAGGATGGCGAGAACACGCTGGTTAGTTAGCAAGCAGTCTACTGTTTTACTTTTTAATTCGGATCAAATCGTTGCCTTTCCTCCACTCCAGCCCAAACGATATCCAGTAATCTTCTTGCTACGGCACGCTCCATAGTTTTCATTGATTTGGGGAGAGTTGAAAACCTTGGATATCGTAAGAAGTTTTGATATAGGTATTAGCTGTTAGGTGATTTGCCGTTGTTGGATGTCGGTGTCTCTAGCTAATTAGACTATTCCTGGTGTGAGTTTTTGGAGAGCGTAAACCACTTTCAAACTGTAGGTAGGTTTGAATTGTACGTTGAGTTGGCGATCGCTCAATGGGTTTAGCCAGGACTAAAGAAGAGGTAATCACTCACTTCTGAGCCAAGCTCGACCTCGTCCATTTAAAATGGAAATGGCAGTTAGGACCTGAACAAATAGCTCATTCTGTGAGTTGCAGCAGAGAAAAAATGACTGCTGAGGCTGAAACCTTTACAGGTCAGAGGTTTTAGCGATCGCTCTAATGTATGCCTGATCAATTAATTAGATTAAGCCATTTCTAATGATTTCTGGAACAGTTGATCCTACAGAAGCTTGATCTTGCGTTGATATGGGCTGCTTTCAGTGAAAAGGGGATACTTGCCTTTTTTTCCACTGCTGTGCAAAGGCAACCCTCCCCTCCCAAGTCTTCTCTAGCTCCTCCTCAGGCTGGGTTGCTTAATCTTGAGCTATGGGGGTAACGTTTGGTTAAGTGGAGATGCGGTAGCGACCGCCGTAAGTGTAGATGTAGCGACCTGACCCGTCATCGGCGTAGAGCATCACCAAAGGAGTCACTGATTCTTCAGGTTACACAAAGCTTAAAAATGCAACGACGGGTAGGAGTGTCTAAAGTTAGGTTCAGTTGTCCAGGAAGACTGGCAGGGAGTGAGTGGCATCGACACCCTGTTCAATCAGGGGCACCCAGTTGCCATTCATGTCCTGGGCTAACTCAAGCTTTTATCGGTGAGGACACTAAAACTTTCTACGGCTCCCAAAGCCGCTTTAGCCAGGTCTCTAGCACCAAGCTCATGACATGGGCGAGTCTACTCAAAACGTTCAACCCCCAGGCGATCGCGCAGAGGTTGAAAAGTATGGGCAATGATGCAGCGATGCAGTAGAATCTTGGGTCAATTACTGCACGAAGGTTGAATCATGTCAGAACCAGTATCCAAATCGGTTAACCAAACCGTCATCAACCTGCTGACCGTATTAGCGCAGCAGGGAGACCCGGAGGCGATCGCTGCCCTTGAGCGGGGCAATAGTTCTGATGGTGAATTAGAGTCAGTTCATGGTGCTGAGGCTAGCTCGGTAAGGATCATGCTAGATACGGCAGATACCGACTACCTCGTTACCGAGCATGGTGCAACCGCAGTGCTGAAGTCAGACCAATGGGAGACGGATATCCTCTAAACCCTTGTTTGCGTCAAACTTTGTAATACCGCAGGACTTACGCAGATGTACTAAATGTGGTGGTCAGCTTAGCCCAATTTCATAGCAAGAGTGGGTGATTTGAGTTGCCCAATCAAATAGTGGGATAACAGTCTGCTCTTGAGTTGATAGATGCTGGTTGCCGTAGCCTGAGCAAGCTGCTTCAAGCGGGTCCAAACGAGCAAAGCACAAGCGATATGATTGCGCTGGATTCGCTGCTTACGGCATTGACACGATTCGATACCCGTCGTTTGTTTGACTTCCCGATGAAACTGCTCAATCTTCCAACGCATGGCACACACCTGTTGTGTGTCATGCGTTGAGTTTTGAGTCAAGTCGTTTGTGACGACAAACTCCGTCTTGTCGGTAGAGACAATGACACGGAACAATTTCACCTTCTTGTCCTTGGGAAAACCTCGTAGCTTAACCAACTTGCCTTGTGTAGCTTCGGTCGCACTCCAGCCCAGTTGGTCAACTCGCTTGTATGGCTCATCGCCACCGCTATCATCCACTAAGCGGTTTGTTTTCAAGGGGCAGTAGTAGACCTTAGCGAGATCCTCAATTTGAGCCATCAACTTCTTGGTGGCGTACCAACTGTCCATCAGCACAATCGCAAACGGTAACTGCTTGGAGAAAACCGCACCTTTGAGCATGTCTTGAACATGGTCAAGCTTACTGTTGCCATCCCCATCCGGGTTGTACAAGCGGTAGTCAACCACCCAAAATTCTCCTGTGCTGGCATTGACGTACAGACAACTAATCAACCCAATGCCGCGAATCACCCGATGTTCGTTGCCACTATACTGTCGCCTGACCAGTTCAATCGATTGGCTGAATCGTTTATCCAAAACAGTGTCATCGAAAATCAAGTATCCTGCTGCATCTGGAACAATCAGCGGTTTGACCTGCTCCCACAACAGACGAGGGGTCAGCTTTTCACTGCTCAGGTAACGGTTAATCGCATCGTGGCTGAATTGCTGCAAATGCTCCGCTAGATGAGTCAGCGTAAAGTTGGTTTGGCTACTCAACAAATATTGGCAGTAGTCCAGCTTAGTAAATGTCATCGCAATCGCTGTTTGATGCACTCATACTGGAACTGTAGCGAGCATAGCTCAACTTAACCACCCCCTATCCCTAGTGCCGCTGCGTAAGTCCTGTACCGCTTATCCAGCGTGGCTTTGATTCTTCGCACTACGCCTGCTTTGGCAGCAGTTTGACGTAGCGATCGCTTCTCTCCAGGAGTTTGCAGAACTCACTGACTTGATGGCTCAGATAGGATGGGCTAGTCATCCTGCTTCACTTCAAGTTGGTAAATCCTCATGGAGGGATGTTCCGACATCAACCGCCAGTAGAACTCTGCTGGCGGTGGTGAAGTGCGAGCGCCACACCGATAGGCTAAAACGGGTTCTCCCTGCCGATGCAACTGCTGCAATAATCGGTTTAACTCCACGCTTCCTTCGGGTTGCAACCAGAACAGGTGAGAGCGACCAAAATACCCAGCATTAAATAGGCTCAAAAATAGCCACTCCATGACAGGCTGCATCTCTTCAGGAGTCAGGTTACTCTCCTCCTGTCCATAGCTGCTGATTGTTGGACGATCAGAACTACTTTTGGGCAGTAGTGCTGACAAGCTGGACTGGACTCTGCGTAGGATGCCATTCATAGAAGAACAAGGGGACAGTACCGCTCCAGAATGCCCAACTTTGTCTCTTCAATCCTGCCTCTTGTGGTCACTGAGGGTTAAGGCAAAGGACAAACCAGGGCGATGCGAAGCAGTTCTCCCTTTGGGGCGATCGCCTTCCTCCTCCGATTAGTTCTGTCATATTGGGTTGCATTATTACCGCGTATCCCACCGTTGTTTAGAGCTCTCTAGTTCTGGGCACGCTAAACGCTGAAAGTTAGGGTTTAGAAAGAGATGAAGAATTTTTTGTATGCGTTACTCGCGTTCACCGTTAGTCTAGTGCTGCTATTTGCTCAACCTAGCAGGGCACAGCAGAACTGTGATCCGAGTTACCCAGATGTTTGCATTGCTCCTGCTCCACCGGATCTCGATTGTGCCGATGTCAGTGCCACCAACTTTAGAGTGTTGCAACCTGACCCCCACAAGTTTGATAGAGATAAAGACGGCATTGGCTGTGAAGCCTAAACCCAGTAAGTTGGGGATTGAACAACCATTCCTGTCGCCTCGGTTAAAGAGGACAGACAGCCCCCTTGCCAATCCAAGCTCTTCTGCTGGGCGATCGCCGTTGTGGATCAGTCTCCCTTCACCGCTTCAGATCCCGCGCATTTTCCCCAGTGACAAAACCAATCTTACACCAGGTACTGAGGTCCTAGTGGTAGTCAGACGGGCTGCCTGGCCTCACACGCCAAAGGATGGGCTAGCAGTTAGACGAACGGGGGTTGAGTTGCTATTAGGTGTCCGAAAATCGGAAGTTGAAGGAAACTTATAGTGTTAGACGAGGGGGTGTGCGCTTGGTAGCTGCCCTCTCTACCCTAGGGTTGGAGTTTAAGGTTGTGCTGATCCTATGGGTTGAGCAGTTTGGCGACAGGTTCTCAATCGAGGCAGAACAAACTGCTCTGCCTCGGCGGCAGCTTTACGTAGCAATGACTTGCGCTCAGAAGTCTTTGTATCTGTTTGGGGCTGGACAAGTGCCTCTACTAGAGGAGTTGGAGCAAAGTCAGGGGTTTGAAGTGGTGCTGAAAGGATAGAGCGAGAGATCAGTTCTTCAGGTAACTCACTTACGTTTGCACACTTTTCCGCCGAAAATGGTCGAGTAAGAGGGAACACGTCACCGTGTTCCCTCTTACTCGACTAGCTGCAACGAAGCACCACGCGAGCGCTCAAAGACTTGAGCCGTAAGCAATCCAGTTAAAAATTCTAAAAAATTACAACTTGCCCGTAAATCATAATTGCACTTATCTCCTAACAAATGTGGCTCGACTCGTTTGACCATTCGGATGTCGGAAATATATATGCAAACCTCCATCAGGGGTACGAACCCATTCAGGACCGTCATAGCCAAAACTACTAGGTGTTTGTGGCAGAATCGGGTTGGAGGCGAACTTTTCCCAGTTAAGAAGGTTCCGACTACGAGCTAATCCAACACTCCATTGAGCCTTGTCATAGGGTTGATCAGTACTCCCCTCATAAACCATGTAATACCAACCGTCAGAACCTCTTATAATATCCCTTTTGCCAATAGTACCGCTGTCCCAGGAACCACTAGGACCAGTAGTTAAGATCGGGTTGCCTTCATAACGACGCATATTTCGTAAATCTGTCCCTATAGCCACTCCAACCTGGCAATCATCTGGACTGCCTCTTTCCCAGGACCTACCAAAACCATGGTAGAAGAGATAACGTGTCCCATTTACAACATACAGCGATGGTGTTCCAATGTTGTTTCTCTCCCATTGAAGATCAACCTGGGGATCGTTTGCTTGCCTTATAGCATGGCGAAGGATAGGATTAGCATCTTTTGTAAAGTTGCGTCCGTCAGGGGAAAGTGCGAGACCAATATCTCCTGGCGATTGACCTGCTCCTTCATAAACTACAGCCCAACGATTTCTGGTCAACTTCCAAACACCAGGGAAGGAAGCCATGATATCGTCCCAGGTGCCATCAGAGCCAACATTGATAACAGTGCCTTGGTCTACAAAATTTACTCCATCTGTTGTCAATGCTAATCCAGTAGCACGGCGCTCATCTTCATACCCATCTCTATCTCGCCTTTTATTAGATCCAATGTAGTATGTATAAAGCGTATTGCCCTCTAACCAGGTGGAAATGAAATGCATTCCAAAACTTTCCCCAAAAAAGCGACTATCCACTGATAAACGTGCTCGACCATTCCAAAGATTGTTGGGTTGATATCTCTGTGCACTTGCATTACCCGTGAAATACCACTGAACGGCTAAAACTACAGCAAGAACAGCAAAGAAGCGAAAAAAAAGTTTTCGAATACTCATTCTTTTCCACCTTTTAACTTGTTGTTGAATGACTTAGAAAGTGATTGAGAAGCAAAATCTGGATTACCTGCATTTGCAGAAGTATCATCTAGGCAAGGGAAGTCTATATGGTTGTTCCTCCTGATAGATAAGAACTAGACAAGTTCAGGAACTAACGGTAGTGGCTTCAGATTGTTCCCTGTCCTAGCGTTCAGCTTTACCATAACCAGATCGAGCGCCACAGGGTGTAATCAGGATAAACGCTTCTAGTGACGCCAGCTCTTGAAACCTTTGCTTGGTATGGAGTCTAAAACTACTTGTTTCTATGGAAATCCGGTTAGGGGACATATAGAATCAAGCGTTTTCGACTCTCGTGCGTCAAATTACAGCTATCCTGACCACACCTCCGTTACATGCAACCCGTCACACTCCTCACAGAAAGCTATGTTGACGGGTTGCCCTATTGATGTGCCAGTCGCACCAAATTACCTGCTTGCTCACAACTGCTATAAAGACAAACTCCTACGATGTATGAGGAAGGATTGAGCATGTTAGCCTAGCATCTGCTGTCATTTCTCCAAGTTCTCATTGCACAGTTAAATCTACGTATCAAACCTGAATCAATTGTAAATTCACGTTCTCGTGGAACAGCGTTCGTTGGACGATAGGCTCCATCACCAGGTCGTGGTCCTAGTACAGGTTGTAGTCCTTGTAATGGTGCATGCCACAAAAACACAGCCATGCAATCATGGTGTCTTGTAATGAAGCCTTTTGCCTGCTCAAAACTAACTGACTTGCTAACACCTCCGTCTCTCGGTGTTGAAACACCATCAAGATTAGTAATGCAGTATGTTGGTTTTGCTGGGGGTTGACCATCTGGAGGCGTCCAAATAGGATATTGAGATAAATCCGGGGTTTCTGTTGGAGAGCCTGGGTGTAACTCTAGATATCCTGTATACCCTGCAAAACGAGCAGCTTCGAGAGAATACTCATAGATCTCTGGACTACGAACTGTTTCAAAGTCCAGAGGTGTTTCCCTATTAACTTCCTGAAAAAGATTGACAATTTTTTCGAAGGCTTCTAACGAATACTCATCTTCAAGCCCAAGTGAAACGACTGCTTTGGTATTTGAGTTTTTGTGTGTAATTAACCACTGATTAATACGCCTGATGCGGTCTCTAATTCTGTTTTGAAGCGCTGGATTTTGCAACACCTCCTGGTTGAAGTCCTGAGTATTAGCCGGTTGCCTACGCTCATTAAAGCGCAGTAATTCGCCATCTTCACATCTTCTTCCATCTTCCACTTCTAGGCAAGTTTGATTGGAGAAATGGATTTCTAGCAAATGCGGTCTATTTCTATTTTGATATAAGAATCGTTCCATACACGCTCCGCTATTTCCAAATGTTCCCCATAGAACCGCCATGGCAGGTTTGTTAAGACCTCGCGTAGTTCTTAACCAGCTATCACAGGGGAAAGATGGATTCATAGCAGCAAAAGCAGACAACCCTATGTAAGGTTCAGAACTGGCATCACTTGGATTCGCACCACTTGGACTCGCAGCGAATATTAACAACGCGGTACAGAGGAAACTTAAAAAATTCTGAATAGACAGTCGAGCGTTTCGCTTTGTGGTTGCCGCAAGACAAATCATTAAATTATGTGACTTGATACCGATGCTAGAGAATAACCCGAGTTTCTTCTGAGTCATGTTAGTGCCCCCATTGATTGAATTCTAGCGAACCAACGGCAAGTTCCTTAGTAGAGGTGAAGCAACTATGAATACGCCGCAACAGAGATCTAGCTGTTACGCAACAGTAAGTTAACTAAGTGACGTGCGAGTATTCTGCACTTCTTACAAGAGAACCTAGCTAGATGAGCAAAGCTTTTTCTTATAAAACTCATCTTGCTGGTTGCAATCTAGTTCTCTACTTCCTGCTCAAGAATGACAGTTGCTATTCAGCATAACTATGGATTGCTAATTAGAATCAGAAACGCACAAAATCCACTGGAACTTTTTAAAGATAAAAATTACTTAAATTATTCTCTGGTAATGATTAAAGGCGGCAAAGTTTCTATGCCGTGAAGCGTCAGTATGTGAGAGTTGAGCGGCTGTCCTGCGAATCCTTTGAAGAAAGTTCCTATAATCTTTCCGTAAACTTCCTGGTTTAATCTTGAAAAGTTTCTTGATTTGGCAGACAAAGGTCAGAGGCATTTACGACTATGAAAGATGATTCCAGGAAAAGGTCCTATCCTTCCTCTTTTGAATGACATGCTCAGAGCAGCAGTTAAGGAGAAGAAATACATTACTGGAAATGGTTTCCGGGTCGGCAATTGGTATAACCAACTACAAAGCGACTGGGGAAAGTACGAAGATAAAATCGGCAGAGGCTGCCCTTGTACAAAAACTGTTGCTAAATTCTTTCAATTTAAACCTGAAGCGACTTATAACCGAAAAACTGTAAATGGTTTCTGTTGGGTACTGCTCGGTTGCTCTTACGAGGAAAGTATTGCTCGAGTGTCAGAAGGTAAAACGCCAGAAGCAACAAGTTTCTCCTCCAACAAGGAGTTATCTCATGTACTACAAAACCTTACTTCTGGAATATGGTTATCGCGATTCACCTTTCAAAGAAAGGATAGTGAGCGCGCACAGTATAACCTTGAGTACTTCAAACTTAGTGAAGATAAGTTTATAGGAGAAAACATTTTAGGGGCTTCGAGTACAAATCAAACTCCTTATATTCATGAGTTGACAGCAGAACTTTGTGATAATTATTTGCTTGGAATTTGGAGAAACGTTAACTCAAGGCATTTCGGTTGCTTTCAGTTCTATGTTCTGTCAAGAGGCACGACGATGACAGGTAGATATTTTTGGAATAAAGATGACAATTCTGTTGGCGATGGCGTTTTTCAATGGGTGAAAGTGAAAGCGCTATGGCTATTCCCTGAAGGACAAATAGCAGAACTTCGCACAAGAACCTTGAGGAGTTTCTCGTATCTCGATGAACATTTCCAAACCTGGTTTGATACAGGGGACGAACTATCTTTGGAACAATTGCTTGAGAACCAGGAAGAAGCAAAATCGTAATCTTTTCGAGAGGTATGTTGCAAGAATGAGGTGTAAGCACGATAAACGCTTTTTATTGCCATCAATTCTTGAAATCTTCGCTTGGTATAGCCTCTAAAGTTGCCTGCTTCTATGTGGCATAAAGGTAGCGAAGCTGCATTTAAACGCCACGCGATGCTTGAAACCTTCATGAGGCAGGGGTTTCAGAAAAATTTTTGCGATTTAAATCAACGAACCCCGCTGCAGAGCAGGCGGGGTATGGAAGCAGATTTGCTCCCGAATCCGGATTCGGATTGCAATCCCGATGCTTCGCTGCAGAGCAGCGGGGAATCTGACCCGGACTCGATTAAAACATCCCGAAAAACAGCCATTTATGGGCAAGTTTTTGAGCAAAAGGAGCCTGAAACCCGATTCTGTCGTAAGTTATATGAGGAGTTCAATCATCATTTACGGGGAAGTTGCAATTTTCCGTTTTTTTAAGCTGGATCACTTACTACTCAGTCATTTCAGAGGCTGCGTGGCGTTTGGATGCAGCTTGTCGGGTAAGAGGGAACACGTCACCGTGTCCCCCTCCCCTCAGAACCGCTCGTGACAGTCGTCCCATCAAGCGGCTCAAGCCATCTGTCACCCAAGACTGCTCCCACGCGATGCACTTGTTGATGGCAGGCTTGATGAAGGTGAATTAAATTCTCCTCTTTATCTGTACCGCCATCTTTCACCTGTACCCGGTGATGAGTATGCAGTGCTTCTCCGTTAAACAATGAGTCATGACATACTGGACATCGCCAGTTTTGGCTCTGGGCAACTCGATAGTACTTTGAGCCCTTGTCCCAGTAGGTTTTGCCATATCGGGTTTGACGATGTTGCCAGTAACCATGCAGACTCGGATCATCTGGTGATGCCGTTCCTTTGACCTTGACATGGCGTTGAATTGGAATCTCTGCTAATCGAACAATCGATAGCGTTTTCCGCTCTCCTGCCCGGTCAAGAGCAGTTGTGGCAAATGTCCACTTCCGCCCTTTGAAGGTTCTGAAGTACTTACTGGCAATCCACCATTTGCCCTTGTTTGGGTGTCGCCTGCGGCACCATCTCCAGATCACGTTCCAGATTTGGCTGTCCACATAACTAAACACCGCTTTGCTGACTCCATGTTTATAGTAGTTGCCCCAGCCTCGCAAGATGGGATTGAGGTAGTGAATGACTGCTGCTGGAGTCACTGAGGGATTTGCTCTCAGCCACTCCCGAACCCGCTTGAGGAGGGTTTTCACCTTCTCCTTTTGCGGTCGGCAGAGACACTTGTGCTGGAGATGCCGAATGGTGAAGCCCAAGAAGTGGCAGCCCTGTTGGACAGACACGATCCGGGTCTTTTCCCAGTTCAGTTCTAACCCTCGCACCTTCAACCAATCTTCCAAAACCGGGATGATTGCTTCGATGTCTGCTTTGGTTTTTGCCGTAATCAAGAAATCGTCTGCATAGCGGCAGTAGCCATAGGTTGGGGACGTTTTCTTGTAGGGCTTTTGCTGTTTTGCATTGGCTGACGGTTGATGTATTCTAGTGGTTATATAGGATGACAACCACTGTTCCATTCCGTTCAACGCAATGTTCAACAACAGGGGTGAGACTGTTCCTCCTTGAGGAACGCCTTCATCCGTTGCATGGAACATCTCGGCTTCTACATAACCTGCTTTGAGCCATTGTTTGATTAACTCTCGACCAGGGACTTGCCCAATCGTGTCGAGGATAAACTGGTGACTCAAATGATCAAATGCCCCTTTGAGATCCGCATCCAAAATCCAGGTGTCACATCCTCTTCGCAGCCGCAAGTAGCATTGTTCAATCGCATCCTGACAACTGCGACCGGGGCGGAACCCGTAGCTGTGACTCTCGAATCTGGCTTCCCAACTTGGTTCTAAGGCATTCTTAACTATCGTCTGTGCAACCCGATTTTCTAATGCAGGAATTCCTAATGGTCTGAATTTTCCGTTTGCTTTTGGAATGTAGACCCGTTTGGTTGGGTGAACCTGCCATAGGGTCTTATCCTGCATTCGCTTAACTAGTTGTACCCGTTGCCGGGAGGTGAGCGCCGTCTGACGGTCGATGCCAGCCGTGGCTTTCCCCTGATTTTCTTGAGTAATTCGTCGCACCGATAGCAGCAGGTTGGAGTAACTGCGTAACATCAGCTTCATCAGGCTTCTCACCCGATTCCACTGACCGTGCTGAGTGGCACGATAAATTCGTTGTCTCAGGTTCCTCACCCGCTTCTTGACGGGCTTCCAGTTAATGTCAGCCCAGTCTTTCAGTGGTTTCCCTGCTCCGATGTCTTTGCAGACTCTATCTTTCACAGGCGATTCGGTTCCTTTACTTCGGTTGATCGTCGATGACCTGCTAGAAGTCTGCCGTCTTTCAACGCGGGGCAAAGTTTGAACCCCTATCTCCCGCATTACCAGGAGCTTTCGCTTCCTCCAGCATCCTTTACCCACTGGATGGTTGTGCATTCCTTACGGTTTGCCTACTCTGACCTCAAGACCAGAGAATCCATTGGGTTTCTGTAGTTCCAAGTGTTTGAGATGCGTCCGGGTCGGGTTCCGTCTACACTCCGATGGGATTATGATCTGTCACTTAACGGAGTAGCAAGCCGTTAAGCCACCCATTCACCTTTTGGTCTCAGTGTCTCAGCCCCATTTCACTGACTGGCACAAATGACGAAGCTTCAAACAACGGTTCAGTTACCTTAACCCTTTCAGACTTCCCCTTGCCCTTACCCAGATTGAGGCTTCTAGGCTTGGATACGTTCGTGGTCTGCATTCCACTAGATTCATCACTTACTACTAGCGTGACCGGAGTCGGTGACTCTTTTACGGGGGGACAGTGGGACAGATTCCACTGGGAGAGACGGCTCTCCGCTCACTTAGGAGGATTGTCTTAATCCTCTAACACTCGACTTTCTACATCGCACTACAACCTTTGTGCCTAGCTCAGTGGCTAACTCCTGCTCAGTTGGGAATCTCCCGTGCCGAGCTGACCAAGGTGAAACTACGCAATCCTATGCTTTGTTAAGCTAGAAGCAATGTGTTGCCTGCTTCTATGAACCGCACGATCGTCTGGTTTCGCCGCGACCTCCGCATTGCTGACCATGCACCGCTCCATCGTGCTGCTCAACGAGGTGCAGTCATCCCAGTGTTCATTCTCGATCGCGCCCTCCTCTATCACCCGGAAACTGCACCCGCTCGGGTTGCCTTTATGCTTAACTGCCTGCGATCGCTCGATGCAGATTTGCAACAGCATGGGGGACGGCTAATTGTGCGCTCTGGTGATCCAGTTGTCGTGCTGCCTCAACTCATCCGGGAAACGCAAGCAGACGGCATCTATGCCCACACTGACTGCGAGCGTATTTATGGTCGCGTTCGTGATGCTCGCCTCAACGCTACCCTGAATGAACAGAATCTGAAGATTCGCTGGTTTGAGCCACCCGGAACAACACCTGATTTGATTACCGCTCAGCAGTATCGTGCCTTCTGGTTGGCTGACATGCAAGCGCCAATCGTCCCGGCTCCCAGTCACGTTCCTGTTCCACCTGAAATTTCTAGTCAACCCATTCCCACCCTGGATGAAGTGGGACACGTCTGCAACGGCAAGACTCTGCCTCCTGCCAGCACCCAAGCTGCCCGACAGTTGCTCCAACAGTTCATCGACGACAAGTGCGATCGTTATTACTGGCAGCTATCTTACCCCAGTGCCACTGCCACCTCTGGGCTGAGTCCTCACCTCAAGTTTGGCGTCATCTCATTGCGTGAGTGCTATCAGACCATTCAACAACTCAAGCCTTTGCCTGATGAGCGAGTACAGCGTAGTCGCAAGCAGTTTGTTGCCAGACTGCGATGGAACAGCGGCTTTACCCAACGCTTCCGCTACCTGCCTCAGTTGGAAGTACGCTCACTCTATCCCATTCTGGAGCAAACAAGTGAGCCGCTAGATGAGGCACTCTACCAAGCTTGGCAGCAGGGGCAAACGGGCTTTCCCATCATTGATGCCGCAGCTAGGTGTCTCTTAGCAACAGGAGGATGGCAATCGCTCAACTTTCGCACCCGCGCCTGCTACGCTAGCTTCTTGAGCAACTTGCTGGGGTTCGACTGGCGCTATGGCGCACTGCATTTCATGCGTCACTTAATCGATGGCGACTGCCCGATCGACCATTACCAGTGGGCAATGCAAGCTGGCGTTACAGCAGCCATCGACCAGTCTTGGACGCGCATCTACAACCCTGGACAGGTCGCAGTTAATCGCTTTGACCCGCAAGGGCAGTTTATTAAGCAGTGGGTGCCAGAGCTGAGGCATCTGCCCCCGGAGCAGCTGGGTTTGCCGCTGCTGGCAAGGGGCTATCCTGCCCCTATCTTGAACTATGAACAGGCAAGGCGGCGTCGAGTGCGGCAGCTAGAGCAGCAGCGGCAGGAACTGCTCAAGACAGCAAATATTGTGCCTTATTTGGCTTCTATGCCCCAGACTGTTGTCCCGTTTGGAGCCGATCGTGTTGAGTGCGACCTAGCGTGGACAAGACTACCGAATCTCAACCTGTTTCCTGCGCCCTTGGCGCTTGAGACCCTTGACCCGGAGCAGGCCAGTGTACTGCGTACCTGGTTTGTCACGACTACGACCACTGCTCCGCGCTCCAGTTCACATCATCCGCCTCCAGTCGTTGTCCCAGAGGGTCAGCTTAGTTTGCTGTGAGCCGAAACATGTGATCGAGCTTTAGGTTCAAAAACAAAATTGCTCGGGTGAGGCGATTGCCTCTCCGGTCAATGAGGCTATGTCGCAAAAACTTATTAAGGTCAAACAATCGGTGTCGTTTGCATTCCCTTAAGCAGCAATTTCAAAGATCGCTTCGATAAATTTCACTCTAGACATCTTGTCCCCTGGTTTGACTCCTTTTACTTGTCCTTTCCGAATCATATTCATCACTTCGATGCCGCTCAACGTTCTTCTTGCCGTATTGAACGTCTTAAATCCCATCATCGGTTTCACGATGCGCTTGATATTCCGATGAGCTTGCTCAATCACATTATTCAAATATTTGCTTTGCCTTAATTTGGTCTCTGCTCCAATTGTCTCCTCTTCCTTAAGCGTCCCTATTGCCACTGGGTAAGCGGCCATTCTTGTCTACTGTGATCACCCGTGGAGCTTGGAGTGTGCTGACCTTTGAGCACTTTACGAAATTTTTCCGGTCGCAATTGGGTAGTTATGGATGTCGTTTCTGTCATTGGAGACTCCGTCAATGCTGCACCAGCTTTTCCAGCAAAGATGATCGCATCTGGAATTCCAATCAGTAGCTCCTCGTCGCTCTCGTCACTTTGATAGGTTCGGGATTCCACTTCAACATAATACTGCGAACTCAATTGAGGGGTAATTGCATCCGCGATCGCCACCATCAGTCTGGTATGGAACGACGACTAGAAGGCAGGATGTTCAAGGTAAGAATCCATTCCTAGGAACGGCGATGGCATGACCGAACTCTCAAACCAAGCAGATGCCAGTATTAGGACCCTTCCTATTTCTCAAATTCTCAAGTTGTCTTAGGCTTGTCTTATCCCAGATATTGGTCAGTTATGCCGTTCTCATCGGTGAGGAGGTAGATAGAATCGTCGGCAAGGTAATCAAAAGCTGGTGTTGAACAGCTTTCTTCACAACCAATTCACCCCAAAATGATGCTAAATA
>NZ_JACJPC010000105.1:0-2379 GCF_014695875.1 Leptolyngbya sp. FACHB-541
TGCAACTGTTGTAGAATCTGCTGCCATAGTCCTCGCTTGCGCCAAGCGTAGAAGCGACCGGAGACCGTTTCCCAAGCACCATAACGATCAGGCAAGTCGCGCCAAGGAGCACCTGTGCGGAGAATCCATAAAATGCCATTGATTATCTTGCGGTGGTCATTAGCGGGTCGTCCACCTTTTGGACTCGGTTTGGGCAACATCAGCTGCAATTGTTGCCATTGTTGATTGGTTAGGTCTTTGCGTGAAATTGGATTGCGTGTAACCAAGATTGGTTTGTTGTCTTTGAAAGACTCCTACTCCCATTTTAGCTGGGTTTTAAAACACGCCCTAGGTATGTTTTACCATTACCCTCCATGACAATGTCTGGATAGTCGTGGTTAGGACGGGCAAGCTTACGACATTGATACAGTCGTTGTGCTAGAAACCCTGCAATCCCTTCACCAATCCCTGCTACAGCACTCTTGTTGGGCGTGATTACCTTGTGCTCTGTTCTACTGTAAAACAATGGTGGGTATCCCGGTTCTAGAAATGCGCCGCTAGAGTAAGCGAACCAGTACTGCATTTCTTCGAGTGGACGATATACTAGCTGCTCAGAATACTTGCTGATCATCCGCTTCAAAGTATTCGGGTGAATGGGTAAAGAACTAGCTGGACTGTAAGCGAATATTTTGCTAGAGAGTACTCAAGCGAATTACAGAAAAGGTGAGAGATACGCTTGACGAAAGTCAAATTTTGCAAGTCGTAGTTGAGCAAGTAGCGCTGGGACTTGGTTGTCACTACTGTGATACTTCTCTTTATAATATAAACCAGGGAACTGCCTCTGTTTATTGCGCGTATATAACCTCAACCACTTCAGCTCGAAGACATATAGCGTTTTTAGACTTCTTTGAACTCTACTCCCAACTTCTACAGGGTCAGTGTCTCCAGTTTTGTGAGATAGTCCCTACCCTGATCCAGTCAGCACAGGAGCAATTAGCTATTTTGGTTTGTCCTATTTCTGATGGACAAGAAGTTTTGGGCGACTTACGGTTATGCCATCAGAAAGATGATGCTTTTGAGGAATCAGAAGTTCGATTGATGCAGCAAGTAGCAAGTCAGTGTGCGATCGCCTTGCGTCAAGCAAGGCTTTACCGGGCACAAAGCATTCAGGTTGAGAAACTAGAGGAACTCAATCAATTAAAAGATGATTTCTTGAGTACAATCTCCCATGAATTGCGTACTCCTGTAACGAACATGAAGATGGCGATTCAAATGCTCAGTCTTACCCTCGGTCGAGATCAGGTCATAGCTGAGCAAGATAGAGTGAATCGTTACTTACAAATTCTGCAAGATGAATGCACACGTGAAGCAAGATTAATCAACAACTTGCTAGATTTACAACGGCTGGAATCTAAAGAACCAGCCCTGACCGTAGAACCCATTTTGCTTGAACCCTGGTTACTTAAACTTCTAGAGCCATTTCAGGAGCGAACACAGGATGCACAACAGAAGCTTCAGCTCGATATTCCAGCAGGAATGCCGCCATTCGTTTCTGAACCCGTTATGCTAGAGCGCATCCTGACGGAGTTATTAAATAATGCCTGTAAATATACTCCGGCAGGAGAACAAATTGTTTTAAGTGTCCACACCTGTGCCCAAGGAATTCAAGTGCGAGTCACCAACTTTGGTGTCGAGATTCCTGCCGCTTATTTAGAGCGTATCTTCGACAAATTCTATCGGGTTCCCAGTTCAGATCCGTGGCGACAAGGAGGAACCGGATTAGGTCTGGCGCTAACACATAAGTTAGTAGAACATCTGGAGGGCGCGATTTGGGTTGAGAGCCACTCTGGTCAAACTATCTTTACGATTGAGTTGCCAGTATTACCAGAAGGGGATGGAACTTAACTTCACAGTGTCTACTATGACAGTTGCTCTCAACGGTTGTGTCGCAAAAACTAGTGGGTGGTAAGGTCCATAGAACTACCCTTGCCTTCTCTTCCTTTGATGTCTACCCCTGCTTCATTTAAATGGCGGCACTTTTTGCCCCAAATCATCCTGCTCAACGTCCGATGGTATTGTCGTTACGCCTTGAGCTACCGGGATCTCGAAGAGATGATGCAGGAACGGGGGGTGGAGGTAGACCATTCGACGATCAAATCGTTGGGTTTTGAAGTACGCTCCGGAACTGGACAAACGCATCCGACCTCACTTGAAGCCGACAAACGACTCGTGGAGAACTGACGAGACTTACATCAAAATCAAGGGTGAGTGGAAATATCTGTATCGCGCTGTCGATTCGGAGGGGAATACTCTGGACTTTATGCCCAGCGCCAAGCGGGATGGCAAGGCAGCAGTCCGATTTTTCCGCAAGGTGCTCAAAGCACAGCACACTAGGACTCC
>NZ_JACJPC010000106.1:0-11146 GCF_014695875.1 Leptolyngbya sp. FACHB-541
TAGGGCTCTTCCCAACTTTTGGTGAAAATGGATGCGATCGCAAACTTGAGTGATGTGGATTTTAGATTTAAGGCTACCTCAAGAACCTCGATCACCAAAAATTGGGAAGAGCCAAAAGTAGTTGACATTAGATAACTTTGGAGTGACTGACAATAGTCGAGCCCTGTACCAATTTGAGCGAGCCGTTCACGAACTCCTGTTCAAGTGGTTAAACCGTCGCAGCCAGCGTCGCAGCTTTACTTGGGATAGATTTCTCAGGTACATGACGCGGCATCCGTTGCCGCGACCGGGACGCTTAGTCTGGCTGCTTTCTGCTTTTCCAGTTGGGTGAACGATTGAGTGAAGAGGCTTGTGCGGGAAAACCGCAGGCAGGCTTCTGTGAGGGGGAGGCTCACAACGAAGCAAGGTCTAATCTTGTGGCACTCTCGATACCGAAAGGCGAGAGAAACGGAGAATACAAAGCAAGCCTAAACATTGGAGGAGTCCTCCCTACTCGACAAACTAAGCCTAATTGCCCCTGGTTGCAGCGACCCTTCAACTACCCCTTCTAGAGCGATTGCCTAAACAGATTAGGTGTTAAAGATATTAGACCTTAATAACCTAAAAGTCTTATGCCATAAAGCTTTGCTAGTCTTATAGGTTTAGAAACCGCTTCAAATCTTCGGTGTTTTTAACCTGCGTCCAATCCACATCGGCACTGCGAAGCATTTCGATCGCGGTCTGGATGAGGTGTTGAGGGTAAACGCGATCGCCTGCTGGGACCGGTGTTTCGTTGTTGTCTCTGACCTGACGGGCTGTATCATTCAGCCACTCGTGCTGAGAGCGATAAATTTTGATGTTCACAGTGGTTAACTTGTCTTCTGGCTGTGGCTTTGGTGCGGGTGTCTCGATTGTTTGAGGGGAAAGTTCTGGCTGTGGCTCCTCAACAACAGGCGGCTGCTCTACTAAAGGTTGCTGTACTGGCGCTTGTTTTGTTGGCTGACCTGGCGTGTTTGTTTTGCCAAAGTCGCTAAGTTTGCCCATTGCCCCCATTCGTTTACGCTCTGGCATCACTTCACCTTCCAGAGCTTGTTAACTTCTTTGGCAAGAGACTTGTAGGCGATCGCCCCTATCGACTTTGGGGCATAGTCTAAAACTGGGCTTTGCTGCGCGATTGACTCAGCCACGTTGATGTTTTCGGGAATGACGGTATGCAGCAGCCTATAGCTCAAGTCTTCGGCAGACTCTATCAGTAGATCGTCTGCTTCCCTAGTCAGCACAAGTCGCGGCTTGTAGCGAGTTCTTAGCACTTCAATGGGTATCTCTGGCTTCTCGTCCCGAATGAGCGCTACAGCTTCGCTTAGTCCCTTTAGCGCAGCAGGTTCGCACAACGTTGGGACTAACACGCGATCGCTGCTTAAAATTGCCTGCACTGATGCCAAGCTTAGGCTGGGCGGACAGTCCATCAAAACTAAGTCAAATTCTAAAGGTATTAGACCTTTAAGGGATGGGGTGAATAGGTCAGAATCAGCCATCAGCCGAAACATGCCGATGTCACCGGGAATGAGCGATAGGTTCTTAATCTGAGTTGCAATAGGGGCGATCGCCTCGCCACTTGTTAGCCAGTCGAGGGCTGTAGGGGATTGCCCATCTAGCCCCAAGCCAAAGGAAAGGGTTCTTTGTCCGTCCAGGTCGATCAGCAGCACTTTACGCTTGCTGCTAGCAAGTGCAGCTCCCAGGTTTAGTGTGGATGTTGACTTGCCCGTGCCACCCTTGAAATTGAAAACAGCTACTTTCAGCATAGTGAAGCCTGATTTGAGGCTCCATCATCCTACCGTATAAAGGTCTAATACCTTCCTACCTTTATAGGATTGCTGCTTTTCACCAAAGGGTGCAAAAGCCTGCTCCATCACCCCTTGAAGGCGATCGCCTTATTCTTTCCTTGTGTGGCTAGATACTAGCGCTCGAAACAAAGAAGTCTATCTAATGCAGTTACTCATTCCAATTCGTAGTCTGGTAAAAGTTAGATGCATCACACATTAACTGGACAGCCGGCATTACAGCCGGTTTTTTGGATTTTAAGCGTGATTGCCCTCTCTCCTTAGTGTTGGTGTTATCATCCGCGCTGCCCCCGGGAAAGCTTAACTTCCCAGGGGTTTTTTATGCGTTCGAGAGTCTGCTTTGCTGTGAATTGATTTGGAGTTTTGGGCGATCGCTAAACGATCAATTTCAATTTAAAAAATTTCGACCCGACGGAAGGCCCTGCATAGTAAAAACGGGCAAAATGCGATCGGCGTGCCGAAAAAAAAAGCGATCGAACGAAGTAAAACGAAGGAAAACGATCGCCCTTTGTTCATGGGGTAAAACGAGTTCACCCCATGAATTACTTTTTCACCTTCTGGTGAAAAAGGGTATCGCCTGAATCTATACCCTTGCCTTGCCATCAACACCTTAATCGCTGTCTGCTGTTGTTCCACTCCTTTGAAGCCTGCTCAGAACGTCTTGAAGGGTGTCTAAACTGTTGAAGCTCTAAAAAAGAAAAAGTGACATGATCATCTGAAAGACAAATCCTATAATGACAGTTCCAATAACTCCACCGATAATACCGGTTGCAATTTGCTTTTGCAGGTTGTTTCTGGAAGCAATAAAATCTTGTCTAAATTGCTCTAGCTCTCGCCGGATGGCTGTTAACTCGTCCGATGGGCTATTCATAGAGTTGATTCCTAACCTTAGATTTTTCTTCACTAGGAGCTTACGATCACTTCAATCCAGTGATCATAAATTTTGGTAAAAACAAGCGATCGCTCCTACCTTGCCAGCAGCACCTTAACCGCTGCCTGCTGCTGTTCCACTGCTTCAAGTCTGCTCAGAATGTCCTGAAGTGTTACCCCAACTATTGAAGCGTCATTCTCTCCCAGGTAGAGGGCGATCGCCTCGTGCAGTACTTGAGATGAGTTGCGTCCGGTCTTGGTGGCGATCGCCTCAATCTTCTTCTTCCACTCTGGCGACACCCTCGTCGAGACATTTGGGTTAGGTTGTCTGCCCATTGTCATCTTTAGCAAATCTCAGTCTAAGTCTAGCCGGTCTCACCGTGCAAACGCTGCCGACTTTGTATTCTCAATAAGAAGGCATTTTGAGCAATAAGAGGTTATTCTCTGGCTAAGTCCAGCAAAGCCACGGTGAAACCCAGCAGCTTCGTTCGTAATCCAGCCGGAATACGAATAGGATGGGGAAAAGCTTTTTGAGGTGAGTCATGCCGCGTGATGGGAAGACGAATCGATCCGGCAGCGCTGCAATTCTAGAACTGGATGAACTACAAAATTTGTTTGGTGAACTGGATGACCCCTACCGGGCAATTTCCCAAATCTGCTACTTGACCGCTGGCAGAATTGGCGAGGTTGTGAGCCTGCGGGTTGAGCATCTGAGAAACGGCTATGTTATCTTTCCAGGTCCTAACACCAAAACTAATGAGACGCGCAAGGTGGTTATGTCGGAGCCACTGCAAAAAGTGCTGGAACGTATTAAGCCAGCAGCAGGGTATCTGTTTTCGTCCGGTTCTAAGACTGGGCACATCACAGCCAGGGCAGTCGAGAAGCACGTCAAGTTAGCGGCTGAACTGCTGGGTTTTGAAGGGGTGAGTCTGCACAGCTTCAGGCGATCTCGACTGACTCACCTGCATGAGCAAGGCTGGGGACTGCACGAACTGAAGCGGGTAAGCGGTCATAAATCTCTGTCGCAGCTTCAGGCTTACTTAGGTGTGGATCAGGCAGTGGTAGACGAGAAGTTAAAGCGAGCTGATGCTGGCTTTGAAGTAGCTTGAGGGGCGTGCCCTAAGATTCTGAATCAAAAAGTGTAGGTCTGATAGTAGAGGGCAATGGCAAACTTGAGTAGCAACGGAACAGAAACATTACGTTAAGGTTAAAAGCTTACAGAGTAAACGCTCTAGACATCACTTTCTAGTCTCAATGAGACGTACTAATTAGTCTTTAGATGATTTGGTACAGTTTAGGACAACGCTATCATGCGGCTTTCAAGCTGTAAAAACTAGAAGGGTTCAATTGGTACACATCAACTGGTTTAATTACCCTTTCCAAAGCAAGAACTGATATAAAAATCAGAAAAGTTTTCCGAAACCCTCGCTCAGCTTGAATTTCTGAGATCATGTGGCGGTAGATGACAGCTTCGCCAGTTTAAACCCTTGAACTAAATCTTTGTGCTCCTGCTCAAGCCTGACTGACAAAGCCCCAGCAGTAATGCTAGGGCTTTTTGTGCGCCTACCTCTAACCATTTCGCCCTTCAGAAGTGCGCTTGTAGGCTCATTTGCGGCGAATGAATACCGTGTTTGTAGTGCCTAACTTTTGCGGTGATAGACGAGGAGTTAGGCACTACAACAAGCTAGCCTGATCCGCGTGGTTGAGAATCTTGAAGTTACTACCCTGTCAAAAGATAGTTATCGACTGAAGGAAACAGTTGGGCTTGTTCATTCCGCCCGATATTCAACCAACAACTGATTCGCAGTCATATGATACTGATTAGCTTGAATATGATGCTCAATTGCTAACCCAAACGCTTTTACTGAGTTCTCTGGATACTTGTATGCAGCATCTATTGCATCAAGCATTCCCTGGACAGACTGCTGTATCAGTTCAGCGCAGTTCTCTATCTGCTCCCTCTGTGCCTCAGTAATGCGTCCAGCTTGCCCGAGATCATTTGCAATACTCTGTATTCGTTCTCCATGTTGCTTTGTCAGCAAAGCATGTTCTCTCGCACCTTGAAGCGTTTCATCTGAGATTTGATGCATCAGACTAATTCTGCTGGTTCAACCGATCCTTTTCTAAGGTTAGCGCTCTCAGGGAGCTTGAGTGCTTCAGTTTAACCAGGAAGGCAGTTTGGAGACTGTGATCACGCCCCATCAAAAAGGCAGTTCATTACAGTGCAACCAGTAAAGCTGGGTACTGATCTGCAACTGGAAGAGGTGCAAGCCCTCTTTATCAGTTCCCAAACTCAACGTGACGTGCTCACCTATTAACTGGCAACGGCTCTGAAGCGATCGCCACTTTGTAAACTCAATCCAGACATTCTCAAAGCATTTGTTCGTGAAGATCATGTCTTACCTTTATCAGCTAATAACCCTTGCTCGATAGCAGCCTGGGTAATAATTTCTCGCAGCCAAGCAGAAGGATTATCGAGCGATCGCCTCACCTATCCATACAACTGCTCAACTCTCTCAACCTTCTGCCGTAGCGCTCCGATCTCTCGCTCCAGTCGTTTCAGTTCCTTCCCACGGGCGATCGCCTCTTCAAACTGCCCAACCTCAGAAGGCTTCAGATACTTCGATTTCCTCCCGCCAAATTGAGGTTTACGGCTCCTTAACTGCCAATGTGAATTATCAGTCCTGGCAGTGCCACTGGGCTTTGACTGAGCGATCCAGCAGTCCAGAAGCACATCGCCCTGCTCTCTAATCTTGAACTGCTGCGACTGTAGAGAAGCGATTTTTTCGAGCAGCGTTTGGTGCGCGTTCATCTTTTGATTCGTGTGCAATTTAGAGCTATTTTGGCAATTTGCACACGAATCAATGATAGTTCTCGGCTTGACGGCGAAGTTGGGCGAAGGCTTTGCCATTGCCTCGATCGCCCCTACTCCTCAACTCAGATGTTGAACTTTATTAGAGGTCAACTCCAACACAGCCTGTAGCAACATATCTTGATCAACGGGTTTAGCCAAATGTTGCTGAAATCCAGCTGCAAGGGCTTTCTGCTGGTCTATTTTCCTAGCATTAGCAGTTAGGGCGATCGCTGGCACCTGTCCCCCTTGCTGATTTGTCAAGGCTCTGATTTGACCGAGCAACATATGCCCGTCTTGTTTTGGCATTCTGATGTCACTGATTAGGATATCTGGTTGCTGCTCTAGGAAGGCTTGAAATCCGTCATGCGCTGAGCTGGCTGCGGTCACGACTGCACCATAAGTCTCAAACAGAAGTGCAAAAAGTTCAAGGTTGTCGTTGTCATCATCGACAACTAACACTTTCAATCCATCCAGACTGAGGCTACTGCTGCGGGGCATGGTTCAGGATTGGGTGACGAAAATTGTGGGACAAGCTCGATACTGACACACAAAACTTTACTTTTGGTGTCATTATTTAACAAAAGTAATTATCTCGACCCTAAGATAGACCGTTCGTCACATCGGATAGTCATCTTGGGTACATTGCAGCTTAAGCATAGTCCTCGCTCTTTTCACCCACCGCCCACCGGCAAGCTTAAGCACCACTTGGACCAACTCATCTGGATCTAGTGGCTTGGACAAAAAATGATGAAATCCCGCCCTCAACGCTTCGTGGGCATCAACTTCTCCAAGGGGGCGTTGTAGCTGGGATACCCTAGCACTTTCCATGCTGCCGACAGGTCCATCCAATCCTCAGTCTTTTGAGGTTTTAGCAGAAGCAAAAATCTCTGCTAAAACCTCCCGAACAATCGTTTTTATCTCTTCACGGCTGAAGCTCACCAACTTACAGACCTTCTCCGGTAACAAACCACTCGCTCTCTAGAATTACTAGTGGTCAGGAAGCGATCGCCCCTACTCTTCAACCCAGATATCCGCGTGTGGGTTCCCCTGGCTGTCGTACCAAATGCCCTGGCTCTTAAAGTACTGAATGCCAGCGTAGGGGATTCCCAGCATTAGGACAGCGGCGATCGCCCGTTACTTCCTCCCCAACAAGGGAACGCCAGGACCACATCAATGCTTTTTCACTAGCACAGATTGTAGCTGTCGCTCCCGTCAGATCGCTGTCATTTGGTAGTATCAGCACTTACCCTACAAGCAGGCTACTCTAAATGGCTCCCATTCGCGTTGCTCTCATTGAAGATCATGACCTGACCCGGATGGGACTCCGAACGATGCTCAATCAGCAGACTGACGTTGAGGTAATCGGAGAAGCTGCAAGTGGTCCTGAAGGTCTGAAATTGCTGCTGAGCGCTAAACCAGATGTTGCCATCGTAGACATTGGTTTACCCGGTATCGATGGAGTTGAATTGGTACGCCAGTTCAGGGAGTCGCTGACCGATGAGCTACCTGATGCGGCTCAAACAAAAGTGTTGATGTTGACGATGCAGGATAATGAAACAGATGTCCTCGCTGCCTTTGCCGCTGGAGCAGATTCCTACTGCACGAAGAATGTGGATATAAACCATCTGCTTGGAGCGATTCAAAACACTCATGAGGGCAATAATTGGATTGACCCGGCGATTGCCCGAGTTGTGTTGAAACATAGCAGTCAAGTTCAGGCAAAGAATGCAAGTACTGCTGCTCAACCCAACACCATCGAGATTGCAGTAGATAGCGAGCACAGTAATGTTTTGGCAGTTTCTCCTCTCTCAGCCCGAGAGTTGGAGGTCCTCCAACTGATTGTAGAAGGATGTAGCAATGCCGAAATTAGCAACCGGTGCTACATCACGGTTGGAACAGTTAAAACCCATGTCCGTAATATCTTGAATAAACTCAGTGTTGATGATCGAACTCAAGCAGCCGTGCGAGCATTACGGGGTGGGTTAGTAACCTGAAGAAAAACATTCAAGCAGATTATTGACGATCAGAGGCTTTCATGAAGAGATGAGCAAGGCTCAGTAAGACAGAACAGCGATCGCCCGCTGCTTGTCTCCCTCAGACACTTCTAAATACCGTGCCAGTTCGTTCAGGCTCTTGTGCCCAGAGATAGCAGCAATATTCTTAATCGGGGTGTTGGCATCCTTCATAGCAGTCAGAGCCGTGCGCCTGAAGCTATGAGTACCAACCCCCTCAATCCCTAACCCATCACACACAGCCCTAAGCTCTTTATCTACAACCTGCCTGGTGATGTGGGGTAGCTGCTTCCCACCCTGCGAGGGGAACAAATAGCCAGCGATGGGCAAAGCTGCATCAGCCAGGATTGCTCTCAGTTTGGGGTGAATGGGAACAGCCCGTGTCTCTCCGGTCTTGGTTTTGGTGAAAACGATAAACTCTTCCTGGATGTTCTCAGCTTTGAGAGCGATCGCCTCCCCCATGCGGCAGCCGGTGTAAGCAGCGATGGCGATCGCTGTTCGGTAGGGTTCGCGAGCGTAGGTTAAAACTTGCTCGACTTCGGCAGGGGTTAAAACTTTGGCTTGACCTTTCCCTTCAACTTTGCCTGCCATCGTTTGCTCACTCTAAAATCAGTTCACTCTAATAATATTGTCGTTTGCTCGAAATCGACAACCGAAGAATAAGTATTTCAGCGATTCTTCACGGGCGCAGCCAGAGAATAAACCCTTATTGCTCCAAATGCCTTCTTATTGAGAATACAAAGTCAGCAGCGTTTACGAATGAGACTGGTTAGACTTAGGCTAAGAGTTTCTAAAGATGACAATGGGCAGACAACCTAACCCGAATGTCTCAACGCGGGTATCACCAGAGTGGAAGGCAAAGATTGAGGCGATCGCCACCAAGACCGGTCGCAATTCATCCCAAGTGCTGCACGAGGCGATCGCCCTCTATCTGGGAGAGAATGACGCTTCGACCGTTGGAGTAACGCTTCAGGATATTCTGAACAGGCTTGAGGCAGTGGAGCAGCAGCAGGCAGCGGTTAAGGTACTGCTGGCAAGGTAGGGGTAAGATTCAAGCGATACCCTTTTCACCTTCTGGTGAAAAAGTAATTCATGGGGTGGACTTGCTTTACCCCATGAACAAGGGCGATCGCCCCAAACTCCAAATCAATTCACAGCCCAGTAGACTCTCGAACGCATAAAAAACCCCTGGGAAGTTAGGCTTTCCAGGGGGCTGCGCGAGTGGTAACACCAACACGAAGGAGAGAGGGCAATCACGCTCAAAATCCAAGAAACCGGCTGTAATGCCGACTGTCCAGTTAATGTGTGATGCATCTAACTTTTACCAGACTACGAATTGGAATGAGTAACTGCATTAGATAGACTTCTTTGTTTCGAGTGCTAGTATCCAGCCACACAAGGAAAGAATAAGGCGATCGCCACTAATTTGGGTTGCATGGGGTAGATGCTGCCACCCAAAGCGCTGTACATTTGCTCATATTGAAAGAGCAAAAACATGATTATCACCGTCAGCTCGTTCAAGGGTGGCGTAGGCAAGACCACAACAGCAATTCACATAGCGGCATACCTTCAGACCAAGGGAGAAACAATTCTCGCTGATGGCGATCTCAACCGCAGCGCTACCAGTTGGGCGCAACGCGGCGAGGCTCCCTTCAAAGTTTTCGACCAGGATGATATTGACGAGGCTGGGGACTTTGAACACATGGTGATTGATACTCCTGCCAGACCAAGCGATAAGGCTTTGATTGCCCTGGCTGATAGCTGCGATCTGCTGGTACTGCCCACTACGCCTACAACTTTTGCGATGGAAGCCGTAGTCCAGACCTTAGACACCCTTGAATCTATCGACTCAAACAAATATCGAATCCTGATGACCGTATGCCCACCTCCACCCAGCAAGGAGGCTGAAAAGGCACAAGAGAGCCTTAGCAAAGCAGGGCTATCAGTGTTCAAAACTCGTGTTAGGCGCTACGCGGTCTATCAGAGAGCCGAAAATTTAGGGGTCACTGTTAAGGATGTGAAGGGCGATCGCTACGCTGGCATCGCATGGAAGGATTACACGGCAGTGGGGCGAGAAATCTTGAAATGACGAATTTCGACAAGATTTTGGCGAAAGCCAGAGAGAAAAAGGACAGGGATCAGCAGAAGGAGCCGCCGCAACAGCAGCGCTCTGGAGTTGAAGCAACAATCCCGCTGGATGACATCAAGGACAGAGCTGCTGGAGATACCCGCCCTCTTGACCAAAAGCACGTAGAGGAATTGGCAGAGAGCATCGCCGCGATAGGGTTAGTGCAGGCGATTACGGTGGATGCTAAGGGCAGACTGCTTGCAGGTGGGCACCGTCGAGCAGCGATTTATCTGCTTAGGGATCAGAACATGGATGCTTACAAGCGTCAGTTCCCTAACGATGGGGTGCCAGTTAGAGTCATGGATTTCGACTCTGAGGCAGAGCAAGACCGAAGCTTAGAAATTGAACTCTCTGAGAACGAGAAACGCCGGGACTATAGCCGGACTGAAGTAGTGGCGATCGCTGAGAAACTTAGAGATGCTGGCTACCAAGACACACCAGGCAGACCCAAAAAGGGAGAGAAACGGCTCAAGCCTGCGCTGTCTGTGATTTTTGGGAAAAGCCTACGAACGGTTGAGCGATATTTGAGCGAATCGGAAACCCCGACAAATGGCGAGGTTTCTCCTAGTAAATTGCTCAAGCAAGCACTGCCAAAACTGAAACAGTGGCAGCAGGGCAAACCCAAGACAGTGGCAGAGAAGGAACTGGGAGACAAACTGCCAGAACTGATTGAACTGATAGAAGCAGTTCTAAAAGATCAGGCTGAGAGTTAGAGCAGATTCAGGAGGGAATCAGGCTGCACCTCATGAATCAGGAGGGCGATCGCCACTCAAAATCTGAGGAAAGGGAGTTCTTGAATGTATCAAAGGAAATCAAAACATTTACCTTTAGTGCATCCTTTAGCAGAAGAAGCATCTCTATTTTAAGTTCTACGGTAGAACAAGTTCCCTTGATATGTAGGCTCGTAAAATTTTTATGCCATCTGTGCGACCCCCGACCTTTGAGAAAGCACTTCAACAAGCCCTAACCATTGAGAAGCACGGCGAAACCCTCAAGGCAATGGCAAAGACCCTGGAAGGGCGATCATTAACTAAAGAGCAGGCAGAGTTTATAGAACAAACAGGGCAACAAATTCAGCAGTGTGGACAAACGATGAAAGCGCTGGCAGAGGCAGCACTACAAAACGAACAATATTCGTTAGAAGACTATGTCTTAATACACCAACAACATTGTCAAGCGGTTAAGCTGCACACACAGTCCATTCAAACAATGTTGCAGTCAATCCAGTCGCTGCTGTAGCAATTACTTATGAGAAGAGCCGTTCTCATAAGTAATTACGGAGGCTTTACGTTGTTTCAAGCTTGGGATTTGGTCTAATTGCATCTGGTGACAGCTTCGCTCTCATCACGCCAATCTGCGGTCACCAAGCAGCGGGTCACGGTCATTTATCGTGGAACGCGACCCATGTCGTGACCGAACAGCGGTACACTTAAGGTCTAAATACACTTTTGAGAGATCAAGA
>NZ_JACJPC010000107.1:0-12497 GCF_014695875.1 Leptolyngbya sp. FACHB-541
CTAGAGCAGCTATAGGCTTATGCTAGTGCACTTAGCTTGCTTCTACTTGAGTGACCGTGGCGTACTACAGAATGAGGCTGTTTTGCCTGATTTTCCTATTCGCCAACAGCAACACTAGCTAGTAGATTTGTGCAATTCTAATTTCACTCGTTTTTCATAATCAGCTAATAACATTTTATTGTCACTATTAAAGCAAAAATATAGCAGCTCTGTATTTAGTTGTGAAACAGATACGTTGTAAGAGATACACTCCTTCGAGATGCGTCTCTTATAACTCATTTGAGATTGCTATAGATAGTCTTTTATTGGACACAAAGTACTCAAAGAAAGAAGAAAAAATCTCTGTTGTTTACAGTAATGAATTCGCCATGACCTCAGATCAGCCTTTGTCAGAAGTGAAAATATTGCTGATAGAAAACGATAGAGATACAGTAGAACTATTCCGCTTTGTCCTTCAGGCTGAAGGGGCACATGTCGTTGCAGTATTCTCTGTTAGAGAAGCTTTGAGTGTTCTTAGCGTTAATCAATTCAATATAGTTCTATTTGAACCGAGGCTGTCGGATGGAGAAGGTTATCTATTCATAGAAGCGTTAAGGCGAGGAGAGTTGGGTGATAACCAGCATCTTCCAGTCGTAGCTGTGACTGCATCTGTACGTCAGGTAGATCGGGAGCAAGCTAGAACAGTAGGATGTCAGGAATTCCTGCCCAAACCTGTTGACTTGTCAAATTTAATTGATGTTGTCCTCAGGCTGGTGGCTGTTCCACCTGTAGTAGATTAGGACACAAAGGTAGGCAATTATTTGGGCATCAGTTTGCGTTAAGGCTGTTTAGTTTGGGTTTGATGTCAATATTATCTGCGCGTTCCGCAATAGTGCGGAACATTTTTCTTTGTAAGAATGTTAGTTTTGCTTAGTTGCGAAATGTGAAAGTAGCATGAAATTTTTGCTGCTCTTATGTTAGAAATTTTGTTTCCTCCATTGGCTAGACGAGAAACTTACTTCAAATTTCTAAAGTAGTACTCAGATAGTAAAAACACTAGCCCTCAAATTCATTATTTCAACGGCTTTTCTTTTTACTTCTTTGCAGACTAACTACTAATGAAAACTGCGTGAAAAAAATGAAACAAATTAATATCTGGCAACGGTTTTTAGCAGCAATAACTCTACCTTCCCTGTTGGCGATTACTTTTGGGTTTCCGATCGCTGCTGTCAGAGCTACTTCCCTTCAAAGTGCTTCCATCCCTCCCGTGGAAAATGAATTTTCCGGGAACGAGGATAATATGCAGCTAGCGCAAGCATCAGGTGTTTGTCGTCAAGTGAGTGCAAGGGGAGGGCTTTACGTCCGAGCAGAACCAACCATCGACAGCAGAATCCTTGGAGCAGTCCTTTATGGACGTAATGTTACTGTGTTGGAGCAACAGACGGAGAGTTGGGTGCCTGTTTCTGCCCCGATTGAAGGCTATATGTTTTCAAGTTATTTAGTCCCTTGCGAACAAGCTGACCCTGCTCCTTCAAATTGCCGTCAAGTTAAGGCTACAAATGGACTAGTCGTGCGAGAAGAACCGTCAATTGATTCTGAACGAGTTGGCGTAGTTGAGAGGGGACGCAACGTAACTATTGTAAACCTAGGTACTAATGGCTGGGTTCCCATTCAAGTACCGCTGGAGGGTTATGTGCCGGCAAATGATTTAACTTATTGCCCTTGATGTTTAAGCACCAGCTTTGAGACTCGTTTATATCTTGGGAATAAATGGTGGAAAGCAAAATCTATGAATCCAACGCAACAGATTATGCTGGTTTCCTCTAGCGACATTTCTTCGGAAGGAAGAGCGCCAGTTCGGGAAGCATTAACGACCCCGCTAGAGATTTTGCTATTTGTTTGGTTCACGGCTCCTTTAAGCTTTATGTTTGTTGCCTGGATTGTATTCTCTATCAAGCAACTGTTTCTCCATCGCCCTGCTCCGCCGTCCTCCGCTTTTCCTCTAGTTCAACCAGAGAGTCCTTGCTCAAACTGTCGATTCTTTAGCCAGAATGCCTATTTGAAATGTGCGGTTCATCCCTCTATCGCTTTGACGAAACAGGCGATCGATTGCTCTAATTTCTGGGCATTGGATGATGACAAGTTTACTCAGTAACCAGTATTGTTGATGGCATCTAAGTAAGCTTGTAGCCAAAACGAGGGTTAAATTTGTGCGTCTAGGGCACTGGGTAGGTTTTCTTGCTCTGGTTCTCTCTCTATATATTCTTTGGAAAATTCGGCAAGTCCTTCTGCTGGCGTTTACAGCGGTGGTTTTAGCAACAGTTCTAAACCAACTGGTGAAACGGTTGGAGCGAGGAGGAATCCACCGGGGCTTTGGCATTGTACTATCGGTAACTACCGTACTCATTCTCTTTGCGATCCTAGTTGCACTCATTATTCCACCCTTCTTTGATCAGCTTCCTCAGTTGATTAATGCAATTCCTCAAGGGCTAGATCAACTACGGGTATCCTTTGAAAGGTTAAGTGAACGAATTCCAGGGCAGGCAGAAGACAACGTTGGCATTCTGACTCGTCTCACCCAGCAGCTTCCTGATTTCATTAGTCAACTGTTTGGCAACTTCTATGGCTTGTTCACGAACTCGATTGAAATTATTCTGAGCCTGTTGCTGGTTTTGGTTGTCACAATTATGCTGCTGGCAAGCCCAAGATCGTACCGTCGAGCGTTTTTGCTAATCTTTCCCAGATTTTACCGCCGTCGAGTGGATAAGATTCTTTCAGAGTGCGAAATTGCTCTGACGGGCTGGCTAATCGGAATTCTATTTAACATGACTGTAATTGCTGTCCTGAGTGGTTTAGGGCTATGGTTTTTGGGTGTACCGCTACCTTTGGCTAACGCTTCTCTGGCAGGTTTACTCACCTTTATTCCAAATCTTGGACCGACTTTAAGTGTCATTCCTCCTGCGGCCTTGGCACTGCTCGACGCACCTTGGAAAGCACTAGCTGTCGTGGGGCTGTATGTTCTGATTCAGCAGGTTGAGAGTAATGTCCTAACTCCGCTCGTGATGCGGCATCAGGTTTCCTTGCTGCCAGCAGTGACGCTGTTATCGCAGCTGGCTTTCTCTATCTTTTTTGGATTTATGGGGCTGTTGCTGGCGCTGCCCCTGCTGGTGGTAGCCCAGGTGTGCCTGAAGGAAGTGTTGGTTGAGGATGTGATGAATGACTGGGAAGAAAGTACGGAAAATTAGAGCTAGGGGCTTTCAGGTGCTTGTAAAACGGTGACATTGACCAATGGAGTAACATTGAAGCCCTGATTGAGCAAATGGGTCTGGATGTCTTGGGTTAGTTGAGACTGGATTGCCTCTGTGGATTGGCTAGTACTTTGCTGTTGCACATAAACAGTCGCCAGCAATGTATTTTGCCCCTGAATATCAGGACGGGTGAAGCGCACGTTTGCTTCAACAAGTTTTGCTAATCCACTTTCATCTACAACCATTTTGATGTCTGCGGTTGCGCGTTGAGTTAGGCTAGAGCGCTGTAAATTTGGCAAGCTGGAGAATTGCCAGGTTAATAGTCCGGCGATCGCCACCACAGTTACCGTCAAAATCGCTGGAAATGCCCACGCTTTCCCTCGTTTGTAGCGTGTACCTTGAGCAGATATGCCATACAGGCGAAATACGATCGCCGCTGAGAGATTGATCCCCACCAGTTGCAGCAGCAACACAAACACCCCGTTGATGGTCAAATCCCAGCGACCCATTGCGCCTGCCATGCCTACCAGTCCAGCCGGGGGAGCCAAAGAAGCCGCAACCAACATTCCTGTCGCTGCACCAGAAACCAGACTACTGCGTTCAGATTGCACCAGGTTGAGCGCCCCTGCTGCACCTGCCACGACGGGCAGAAACACGGCAACGGCAGAAATCGTGCTAGTTGCAGCCATTTGCTCGGTGGTGACTTGTTGTCGCAGCACAAAGCTGAGGAATGCAGTTACAGCGATCGTCACAATTAAGGCAGCAAAATAGCGAACTAAACTTCGACCTAGTAAGTAGCGATCGCCCCGTGCAGTTGCCAGTGCCACATTCATGGCTGGTCCGGCAAAGGGAGCAATCAGCATGGCTGCGACTAAAAGGTAAGTCGTGTTAGTAAATAACCCAATCCAAACGACAACGCCAGCGGCAGCGGCATAGCCCAAAAAGCCTTGCCAGGAACCGACACTTTGCAGCCCAGAGAGAAACACTTCAATCGGGCTACGGACTGCTACATCAGTGACTTGCTGTGCTGCTTCATCTGCTGGTGGCTGGAGGGTCAACACACCCCGAGGATTGAGAGTAATTTGTAAGTCCGGTATCCCTTCCAGGGCTTCTAGTAGCCCTTCAACTTTGCGGTTGGAGACATGAATCGTCACCAGATCTGTAGATTGTTTGCTGCCTGTTGCTTCAACTAATGACAGGTTTGCCCCATCATGAGCTTTAGCTGTATCTAAAACGTCTTTTCCATATCCGCGTGGCACTTGTATCAGTAGTTGACGCATGGTACGGTTTCTCCTGTGCGATCGCCTGACGTATCATTACTTACTCAATTCAACTCACATCCATACTTTGAGAAACTGTTGTTTGCTGCTTAATGCAACGTTTTTTGATCAATCAAAGTGTGATCATCGAGTCCATCGCCTCGGCTTGTAGTTTGACTAGAGGCTACACTGTTCCAAGTCCATCCGTCTTCTTGCACCAGCGCTAATAACAGCTGTCGGCGTTTCGTTAAGTGTTTGATGGACTCCCAAAACTCGCGATCGCTCACGGTCGGAATGCCCAAGGCACGCAGCAAGTGAAGCGGTGGGGGGGGTGGATTTTCAGATGCGGGTTCAATGTAAGCGGATGTCAATGTTCTTAGAAAAGCTGCATTTACCCGTCTCACGGGTCTTAGTGCGGCTGGGTCAGGTTGGGCTGATGGTTTGACTCCATATTCCAGTAACGTCAATGCTTCATCAAACGCCACAAAACTCAGGACTGGGGCTTTAGAGCGTTCAACACTATGAAAGTAGTGAAGAATTGGATAAGTGAGATGTTGTTCTCCTTGCAAAGCGATTTGAGTAGCCAGTGAGATCAAATGCTGATCAAGCTGTCCAAAGTCTCTGCCATTCCAGGCTCTTGCAACAATTTCATCTGGCGTTCCACCAAGAGCGGAAATATAAACGGCTAGCTGGCGCTTTTGAGTGGCTGCTGAGACAACCGGGATGAGATATGAAATCGTCAACGATGTCATCACAAAACCGTTAGCTGAGGCTGCTGCTGTTGCCAGTTGCCATAAGATACCATTGGGCTGGTAGTCTCCCATACCCAGCGTAGAGAGCGTATAGCCAACGAAATAAACTCTTTCCCAGCCGCTAGCTGGCTGTTTGCTAGAAGCATTCAACACAGTCAAATCTGACGCATTGAAGATCAGCAGCCATCCTACTAGGATTAGGGTAAACCAAACCAGCGCTGTCGTGACCAGAATAACCCAACCTGTGAACAGTAGCAGCCGATGATTTGAGCGCTGTTGGTGAATCTGCAACGCAATATGCCATAACCCAGCAGACATACGACTGGTTAAAGGACCGCCGCCTCCAACCGTCAGCGTTGTGATTAAAACATCGAGCATCACAAATAGGATAATCAGACTTCCTAGAACCAGCAGTGCAGTTGACATAAGATTGCAAATTGGACACTTAAAACTATACAAAAAGCTATTGCAGCGGCAGGCGCAGGGTAAATACACTGCCTTTTCCCAGTTCACTTTTAACTTGAATGCTGCCGCGATGCATTCGGGCGATCGCCTGAGCAATCGGCAACCCTAAACCTGAGCCTCCGGTGCGGCGCGATCGCTCCTGCCCAACTCGGTAGAAGCGATCGAAGATTCGAGCCTGATCTTCCAGCGCAATTCCCACCCCTGTATCTTGCACATGGATTAGCGCATGTTGGTCAACTCGATCCAGAATAACGGTAACTTGTCCCCCTTCTGGAGTTACCTGGATTGCATTGCTGAGCAGGTTGGAAACTAATCGATAGAGTTGCCCTTCATCTCCCAAAATGTGGACGGGTTGCTGAACCCGTATCTTCAACGAGAGTTGAATATCTGCTTCAACGGCTAAAAATGCCAATTCTTCAACCAAGTCACTTACCAAGTTATTTAAGCAACAAAGTCGGTGCCGTCCTGCCAGTTCGCGTCGATCAATTCGGGACAACAGCAATAGGTCTTTGATCAACTGAGAGAGCCGCGCAGTTTGTCGCTGAAAAACGGAGATCGTCTCCCGGTCTATCCCAGGAGAGCCTTCAGATTTCCGGTGGAGTCGAACATCAGCCTCAATCGTTGCCTCCATTGCGGCAAGAGGGGTACGAAGCTCGTGAGCAACATCAGCAGTAAATTGCTCCATGTACTGATAAGACCGATAGACAGGCTGCATGGCTAGCTCTGACAACCACCAACTGGTCACTCCAACCAGCATCACAGCAATCGGGCAACCGAGCAACAGCATCCAGCGTAAATCTTCTAGATTTTCGTCCAGGTCTTGAAGCGATCGCCCCACCTGCACATATCCCCAAACCTGATCCTGTAGATGCAGCGGCAAGGAAACCTGACGATAGCGATTTTTTTGAGAATCTGTAACCGTTCGCCACTGCTGATCCCCTGGAGTAATTGCCAATTCGTCTAGCTCGATGCCACCAACCATAATTGGGTTTCCCTCGGGGTCAAGCAAGCGAATATAGTAGTCGGCAGGGGACGTCAGATTCGTTAAAGGCGGTTGGGTCTCTGCTATGGCGGGTAAGCACTCTGCCTTGGGCAGGCAAACTCTGAGGTAGTTCGCAAGTTGGCTCAACCGCTCCGGTCGCTCAAGGATTGGCTCAATTTGCTGAGCCAAGATTCCTGTCACCGATTCGAGTCCCCGATCAATCGTTTTGCCGTAGGCTTCTGCGATCACCCCATAGGTGCCAAACCCAAACAGCGCTAAAGTACAGCCCATCACCCCAGCATACCAACCTGCTAACCGCAGACGAGTTTGATGGAATAGGCGATCTTGCTGCATACCAAGTTGACAAAGAACAGTGGCAAAAAATCTTCTACCGACCAAAGTATGCAGTTCAACCCGCTTTTTTACCTCTCTCTGAGGGGATGGGCTGAAGCTCTAATCCAAAGAACAAGCTGGCGATCATTGAGTTTTATCAATCGCATAACGTTGTGCATAGGCAACACAGACTTGTGAAGTCCGCAACCTTTATGTTGCTCTATAACAATAACGTTGTGCATAGATAATCTAAAAGATTACGTGCTCACACTAAAGGTTTGTCCTGACGCACTAAAGGTTTGCACGCACACAACAAAGGAATACGTCTGCAAACTAAGCTTTGCAGCGATCGCACTAAAGGTTTGGCTTGGCGCACTAAAGGTTTGCACAAGGACACCGCTGTTACGTGGACAAACAGCAAAGAATTGAGGTGACAATATCAAAGATGCAAGGGGATGAGGGAATGGAGGGGCGATCGCCCTCTAAATGCTTGGCAGCGAAGCTTATGTTTATTTCATGCTGATTTCATAATTTTGTGTCACCTATTAGGTTGTAGGGAGTGAGTAGCAGGGTTAAGGTTTCCCTGGTTCAGTGAAGCAAAGGGATAACGGTGTGAGTTTGATTCCCTTTGATAAGTTGACAATCTAGCTAATCACCTTTTGCCCGAAGTTCTAGGTTTGCTAGAGTCGGCACTCCAGATTAACACTACATGCCGAGTTCAATAGAAGGTTATGTCTCCTCCAGTTCATTCACACCCTGTTAACGAAATGCCTACGCCTGCTCACGAACCGATTCCGCGAAAACGAGGAAGTGGGTTAGGTGCCTCTATAGCTCTATTGCTTTTGCTCATTGTTGCAATGGGAACCGTTCTAGAGTACTTTGGCGTGATCAATCTGATTGCTGGCTTTGGTCGTAGGGGTAGACCTTATATTTATTTGGGAGCATGGCAACCAGCCGAATTGACGGCAGATGTCCCTGAAGACTTCTGGGCAAGCGATTCCATTGAAGCGTTGGCAGAGCGAGGCATTATCCGAGGATTCCCCAATGGTGAGTTTCGCCCCAGTCAGCCTGTGACTCGCGCCGAATTCGCAACCATGCTGGATACTGCCTTTAACTCGTCACCAACACCAGAATTTATTCGTTCCGTATGGGCATTCTTTAACCCTGATGTAGAACAATTGACGGGTGGCTTCAGCGATGTGTCTTCTGATTATTGGGCGGCTTCACCGATCGCCGATACAACACAGGCTGGATTCTTCAACGGATTTCCTAACGATGAGTTTCGTCCAGAGCAACCTATTTCAAAAGCTGCTGCACTGGTAGCGATCGCTAACGCTCTAGACTTAGATCCGGCTACTGCCATGCGCGATTCACTCTGGTATTACCAGGATGCTGCTGAGATTCCTGAATATGCCAAAGAAGGCATCGCTGCTGCGATCGAGGCTGGCGTTTATTTGGGAGATCTTTCTGCTGAATCTACCCAGCTCCAGCCCAGCCAGCCTTTGACGCGGGCGGAAGCAGCAGTTCTAATTCATCGAGCTTTGGAACAGGGGCTTGGAAATTCCTTTTAGGTCAAGCTCCTGTTGCCAGTCATCAACATCAAGTTTTTTGCGTCGAGCATTTCACACAAAAATGAAATCAGCATGAAACGTGCTTAACCTTCAAGATAGAGATGTTTAATCTGTCGCAAGCATGAAGGGAAAAATGCTTTAGATCCGTACATTAAGATGGCCGGGAAGACCTCAGCTAATCAGGTATTTGAACTGGAGATTACAAGAGCAGTTTAGAGAAACGCTATGAATTTAGAGATATCTACAGCTTGGTCTAAAGTTCAGGAGATGATTAATGGTGCGATCGCCCTGCTGCCAAACATTGTCTTAGCACTCATTGTCTTCCTGCTCTTTGTGTTTGTAGGAAGATGGATTAAAAGGCTGGTCAAACGGTTAACTCGCAATCGCCGTCAGGCTCGTAACTTGGGTATGGTGTTGGGGCGCTTAGCTCAAGGCTTGACAATCCTATTGGGTTTATTTGTAGCGTTATCCATTATCATTCCTACCTTTAGAGCAGGTGATTTGGTGCAACTGCTGGGGATTAGTGGGGTTGCGATCGGTTTTGCCTTCCGAGATATTTTGCAAAACTTCCTGGCAGGGATTTTAATTCTCTTGACCGAGCCTTTTCAACTGGATGACCAGATTGTGTTTAAAGAGTTTGAAGGAACGGTTGAGAATATTGAAACTCGTGCCACGACCATTAGAACCTATGATGGTCGTCGTATTGTCATTCCTAATGCTGAACTATTCACTAACTCAGTCACGGTTAACACAGCTTTTGACCATCGCCGTTTGGAATATGACGTAGGCATTGGTTATGGAGACGATATTAATCAAGCCAAACAATTAATCTTGGAAGCGATCGCTAGTGTGGATGGTGTTTTGAAGAATCCTGCGCCTGACGCTTTAGTCATGGAGTTAGCAGGGAGTTCTGTGAACATTCGCGCCCGTTGGTGGATTAACCCACCCCGCCGTGCCGATGCTCTTGATATGCAAGATCAAGTGCTAACAGCAATTAAGAATAAACTGACTGCCGACGGCATCGATCTACCTTTCCCTACTCAACAGATTCTTTTCCACGACCAAACCGAAGAAACCGATGGCGATCGCTCCCACCAGCGCGAAGGATGGCCCGCAGGCAAGCGCAAGACACCCAACCCTCGGAACATCAGTGGTTCTCTGCGGCAGTTAGCTGAAATGCGAACTCAGCGAAACGGCAGCAACCACACTCAAGCAACAGATGACCTATGAAAAGTGTCACGACCGCTACTTTAACAGCGTGACAAATTAAGTGTGTGAAAGGGTTGAAGATTTCCCAAGGAGCGATCGCACTATTCTGCACCCCGTTGGGTGAGTGTTGCGATCGCTTTGTGGTACAAAAGCTAAAGGATTATAGATTTGGGTTAAAGCGATAGCCTACCCCATAAATCGTCTCGATCAGACTATTATTGCTGTCTTCTAATTTGCGTCTGAGCAAACGAACTTGAGCTGCAACTACGTTACTAATAGGTTCCTCATCCACTTCCCAGAGTTGGTTCATAATCTGGTCGCGGTTGACGATTTGGTTAGGATGCTTCATGAAATATTCCAGCAGTTGAAATTCTTTAATAGTGAGTGGAATAACTTGTTTTTTCTCGTCAGTGGCATTTTGGCGAGTGACTGAATGAGTACCGTAGTTAAGCGTGAGATTTCCAGCCTGAAGTTGGGGTGGCTGAAGTTGGGGCGATCGTCGTCGTAGTGCCCGCAGTCGGGCAAGCAGTTCCGGCATTTTGAAAGGTTTGACTAAATAATCATCTGCACCTGCATCCAGTCCAATAATCTTCTCCTCCATCCGATCTTTTGCTGTCAACATCAAGACCGGAAGCGAACTGTGATTTGCTCTTAAACGCTTGCACAACTCCAAACCTGACATTCCCGGCAGCATCCAATCAATAATCGCCAGGGTATATTCCGTCCACTGAGTTTCTAAGTAGCTCCAAGCTTGATTTCCATCTAGAATCCAGTCCACTACATAAGTTTCCTGATTCAGCACCTTTTTAATTGCTGCACCCAAATCCGGTTCATCTTCAATCAGTAAAAGTCGCATTTCTCCAAATATTCCATTTACTCATTAGTTACCTTCTTTATTTATAGATACTTATTGATGGATATGTTACGGGTATTACGTTATTAATCTTCTACATTGAGCATTTCATACAAAAATGAAATGCCTATGAAACTTCAGTCATTCAAGAGTTTGAAACCCTCTTCCTCCATTAGCAAGAAGTAGCAATAATTTCTAACCTATACACTTAACCGAGTGTAACGACAGAAGAGATTGCCTTGAGCCCTGGTTTTTGTATCCAATACCGGGTAAGAGAATATTTGAAAAGCCTAATCTTCAGCCCAAGACCGTGTAGAGGCTAGCATTCGGGCAAAAAATTCCGGTTAGTTTGAGAGTTTATCTGCTGAATGCTACGCTCTTACAGAAGATATCTGCTGCTGCTCAAATATCCTATAAGGGCAGTAACCAAGCTTCTCAAACAATTAGTTTAACCAGTCCCAAACAGATATTTTCTAAGGCGACAAGAAAATGAGTAGCCAAAATGACTACAGTTCATCTCCAACCGCCGAGCAACAAGAGGATAATATTCAACGGATACCCAAACCTCCACAAGGTTGGCAGCGTTTTCTGTGGCTAGGTCCTAGCTTTATCTGGATGCTATCGGCAGCAGGATCTGGAGAACTGTTGTTTACCCCTCGAATTGCTGCTTTTTATGGCTATTCTTTGCTATAGGCACTCCTGGCTGCCGTAATTCTAAAATGGTTTATTAATGGTGAGATTGGACGTTTCACCGTTTGTAGTGGAGCAACTATTCTGGAAGGTTTTAGGCGACTTCCAGGTCCTAAAAACTGGGCAGTTTGGTTAATCTTAATTCCACAAGTTGTTGTTGCAATTGCTACTGTTGCTGGACTCACGGGAACCGCTTCTACTGCCTTGATTTTGGTAACAGGAGGAACGGTTCAACTCTGGACTGTGATTATTGTTCTTGTGACCGCTGCGATCGTTTTTCTAGGGCAATATGAGGGGGTAGAGAAAATCTCATCCTATATAGGAATTGCTCGGACAATCGCCGTGGTTGCTGCTGCTGTGATTGTTTTCCCAAATCTTGGACAACTAACCTCTGGATTGGTGCCTCAAATTCCATCGAATATTCGGTATAACGAGATTTTGCCATGGCTCGGTTTTATGTTGGCAGGTGCCGCAGGACTGATGTGGTATTCCTACTGAGTTGGAGCTAAAGGCTATGGAGCCGCTGCCTTTAAGCAAGAAGAACCCATTAATTTTTCCCAATTGGGGCGTGAGGAACAGCAGCACTTGCAGGGATGGACAATGCAAATGTTGCTATCTAATACCCTGGCTGTGATCGGGGCACTGCTAGCCGCTTTAGCATTCCTGATTTTGGGGAGTGAGTTGTTGCGTCCTCAAGGTCTTGTTCCCCGAGAGGAGCAGGTTGCCGAAACATTGGGAAGCCGGCTGGGTGACTTGTGGGGTCCGTTTGGCTTCTGGTTTATGATTGCGATCGTGTTTATCACCTTTTGCAGCACCACACTTTCAGTGCAGGATGGATTTGGACGTATGTTTGCTGATGGAACACAGATCATTCTGCAAGGATTTGGAGTACGCGGTCGCTGGGTGAATGAGAAGTTTCTGCGTAAATTTTACATTGTGGTACTGTTAGCGTTGCTGCCGATCGCCATCTATCTATTCTTTGGGAAACCTGTGGGTTTGTTGCAAACGGCAGGGGCGATCGAAGCGGCTCACATTCCCATTGTGGTTGTGTCGCAAAAACTGATTAGGGACAAACGATCGGTATCGTTTTCATTCCCTTAAGCAGCAATTTCAAAGATTGCTTCAATAAACTTGGCTTGAGACACACTGTCCCCTT
>NZ_JACJPC010000108.1:0-15338 GCF_014695875.1 Leptolyngbya sp. FACHB-541
TCTATCGCACGAAAGCCCATGCCATTGAGATAGAGGTTCAAGCAGTGTGCCTTGACCTCTAAGGAATAACCTTGAGGGGTGTGAGTTTCACGAAATTGACGACCGCAACTGTGGCACAGATAGTTCTGGATACCCTTGCGTCGTCCGTTCTTGACGGTTTGGTTGGATTGACAGTGTGAACATTGCATCATACTTCTATTGTGCAACGCCTGATACTGAATTTTAACAGACAACCTTGAATCGCCGTTTCATCGCAATAAAACAAAAATTTAGAATCTGACACCAACAGATACTCTGAACACATCGTCCCTATTGACAACTTGAGGTCTAGCAATTTATTGTACAGAGCTTTGCTGCTGATCCACTCAAGTTCAGTTGGATCAACGAATTCATTGCTGTAGCTCTAATCGACTTTAATTGGATCTTTGGATCTACAGTAAGGCTGCTGTCTATCTCCCTCAATCCGAGTGGGTCTACAGCGAGGTTTTGTAGATTTGTCTAAATCCTCTTAGTGCGATCGCCCCTTCTCCCTATCAGGTTAGTCCAACAGTAGCCTAACAGTTGATATTGCAGTAGATGGTCTGTTGGTTTTTTCTGTTTCAAAGTAATCACATGCTGATCCTTTAATTTTGCGGTTGATTCCGTCGTGTTGTTTATTCGCACCTTTGTTTTGACGAGTGAGTCCTTTTGTTTGCTGACGCAAACCCTTAGTGCGATCGCTGCAAACATTGTTTTGCTTCAACGAACCTTCAGTGCGATCGCACAATCTTTAATGTGGTCTATGTTCCCTTTTCTGTCATAGAGCAACATCAAAGTTACAGGAATCACAACATTCATGTGACTGGGTTTATCTTCATGGCAAGTACGCTAGGAAGTTTATCTAATGCGATCGCTCCTCATGCGAGTGTATTGCTGACAGCCAATGCACCAACTCATAGTGTTTGAATGTTCGACAATTATTCTAGTTATGGCTGCACATCATCAAAGGTGCGTCATGATGCATCGTACGAGATGGCGATCGCAGTGTTGCAACCCCGATTGTGATAACGGAAGCACACGAGCAATGCCTGCCAGAGAAATTTTCTCTAACAGCAAGCGGTCAATCATGACGCTTCTGTCTGGTTCCCGTCGTTTCCATTGAGGCGATATCAACCAGCAGAAGTAATAACGGTTCAACCGAAGAAGAAACCCCGAAACCAAGACCTGCCAGTCCGTTACTCCAACACTTTTTTCTCACGATCCCAGGCAGATTCCTAGTCCTCGTGCCGTCTTCACCAGTGTGCCGTCGGGATCAACTGTGCCGTATTGGCTGATAGCTTCCAGAATGGGCACGCTAACCACCTGACGATTTTGCCAAGTGACAATGTGATCGAATTTGCCCTCGGCGATCAAATCCACTGCCGCCACGCCAAAGGCAGCAGCAATCAGACGATCGAGTGGCGATGGCACCCCACCCCGCTGTACATGTCCCAGCACCGTTACGCGGGTTTCGGCATTGCTGCCCGCCGAAATGCGATCGGCAAGATATTGCCCAATGCCACCATATCGCTTTTGCCCCAAGCACTCTAGTTTAGTTACCGGCTCACCTGTCTCTGTTTTCACCGACTCTGCCACGACGATCAGGCAAAAGTTTTGTCCCCGCACCTGCCGCTGTTGGATCTTTTCGCAAATTCTTTCGATACTGTAGGGAATCTCTGGGATGAGAATCACATCCGCGCCGCCTGCGATTCCAGCACTCATTGCAATATGTCCAGCATCGCGCCCCATCACCTCCAGAATCATCACACGCGAGTGGCTGGTTGCGGTAAAGTGCAGCCGATCGAGCGCTTCTGTGGCAATATTCACCGCTGTATCAAAGCCGATCGAGCGCTCTGTGATTCCCAGGTCATTGTCAATAGTTTTGGGAATACCAACCAAATTCCAGCCGCCCTGCTGCGCCAATCGCCGCAAAATTGCCATGCTGCCGTCTCCACCAATGCCGATCATGGCATCCAGTCCCAGTTCGTGATAGCCCTCGACAATTTCGGCGGATCGATCGCACACTGTTCCCTCTGACGCGGGAAAAGCAAACGGGTCGCCCTTGTTGGTAGTGCCCAGCACCGTCCCACCCACCATCAGCAGCGAATCCACCTGGGGAATGTCCAGCATCATCACATCTAGCGGGCGCTGCATCAATCCCTGTGTGGCTTTGCAAATACCCACCACCTCCCAGTCGTATGCCGAAATTGCCCGATGCACCACTGCTCGAATGACTGCATTTAATCCAGCACAGTCGCCACCGCTGGTTAAAATACCAATTCGCTTTTGTCCGCCCACATCCCCTCCAGGTTCCTGACGATTACCAGCAGCTAATCGCTCACGTCGTTTTGCTTGAATTTTCACCCACATTATCTGTCGTAGGGGGATGGAACGATCGCAGCGTCCAGATTCTTCAAATTCAGCGACCCAATCACCAATTTCTGTGTCGTTTTATTGCAGCTTCATTTCTATCGGTAACGTAAAGCAAAGCCATCTTCCGAAAATCGAAAGATTTTCAAGCAGCGAGTTCAAAGCAATAGCCGCCGCATCGAAAGTGTACAAAATACTCCTGTCTCCAGTTTTAGCGGCGATCGCCCCTTCTCCCCATCAGGTTAACCCAGCAGTTGATATTGCAGCAGGTAGTCAGTTGTTTTTCCTGTTTCAAAGTAATCACAGGCTGATCCTTCAATTTTGCGGCTGATTTAGTTGTGTTGTCTCTTCACACCTTTGTTGTGTCAAGCTCAACTTCTCCTGTTTGCTGACGCTCCTTTATTGTTGCTAGATGTTCCTTTGTTGTCAGCAGTGAATCCTTTTGTTTTTTGACGCAAACCTTTGTTGCGATCGCTGCAAACGTTGTATTGTCTCGGCAAACCCTTAGTGCGATCGCGCATTCTTTCAAGTTGTCTATGGTTTCCTTCATTGTCATGGAGCAAACCTTTAGTGCGATCGTTGTAATCTTTAGTGCGATCGCGCAATCTTTAATGTTGTCTATGGTTTCCTTCGTTGTCATAGAACAACATCATAGTTGTAGGCATCACAACGGTTGTTACTCAAGCCGCAAGGGTCGTGTAGTTTGGTTTATCTTAATGACAAGGAAGCTGGGGCAGGTTGTCTGCTGCCCTTATCTTAAGTGTCGTCATCATCATGAGCATGAGAACTGAACAATCTATCCAAACTGCTGCTTGCGTCTGGTCGTTGGGACTGTTGTTGTTTCTGGGGGTGCCTGCTAGTGCCCAACGAGTTTTAGCGCCAGAGCCGCCTGTGTCTGCGGAAGCTGTTTCAGTGCAATCCTGTGATGTGCAGGCGGTTTTGCAAGACTTATCTCAGGCAGATGTGGTGTATCTGGGAGAAACGCACGACAGTGCGGCAGACCATGAGGCGCAGTTGCAGATCATTCAAGCGCTGCATGGGCAGAATCCGCGAATGGCGGTCGCTCTGGAAATGTTTCAGCGTCCCTATCAGTCGGTGCTGGATCAGTATTTAGCGGGAGAAATTTCGGCAGAGGAGTTGCGGCAGCAGAGCGAATTTGACCAGCGGTGGGGATTTTCCTGGGCGTACTATGAGCCGATTCTGGAATTTGCGCGGACTCATAATTTGCCTGTGATTGCCTTGAATACGCCCACCGAAATTACTCGTCGGGTGGCAAACAAAGGGTTAGGTGGGTTGTTGGAGAGCGATCGCCAGTGGATTCCGCCTGAGTCAGAGATTCGGACGGACAATGATCAGTATCGGCAAATGCTCCAGGAGGTTTTTGCAGGCGTTCATCATGGGCACGGCAATGGTGGCAGCTTTGACAACTTCTTTTTGGCGCAGGTGCTTTGGGATGAGACGATGGCGGAGGGAGTTGCTGACTTTGTGGCAGAAAATCCAGACCATCAGGTGGTGGTGTTGGCGGGGCGAGGACACATTGTTTACGGCTATGGGATTCCAGATCGGGTGGCGCGTCGGCTTGCAGGGGCGGAGTTTAGCCAGCGATCGCTCCTACTTCACCCACCCGAAGATCTGGTGAATGAGGACTCGGCAGAAGGAGTGGTGATCGCCGACTACTTCTGGTTTTTGGAATAGATTTCTCTAAAAATTCCGTTCTTGGTTTCGCTGCCGATCACCAGTGCGTCCAAGATTTCAAACTGCCACTGATAGAGAGAGCTTTCAGCGTGAGCAGCAATGTTTCTCAACTTGTTGATCTGGTCGATGGCGGATGCAGCAGCGATCGATCCGGCATTGAACCATTCTGCTAAAGGATGTTTCCAGCGGGTAAGGAAGGTTGCGAGCTTTTGGCGATCGCTTTGACTCACTTGTTTACCAAAGGACACCATACAGTACAAGTCATCTTCTTCAGACTCACTACTTCGCTTTAGTGCATCGTCTCGAAAGGAGTACCATTGAGCGGCAATTAGAGGGGGTAACATGCCCAACGTGTATTTTTTACGGTTGCCTAACACCACACCACCAATTTCATCTGAGCCACCGTTAGTTAAGAGAAACTGGTGTAGAGATTTGAAGAAGGGATGAATAATTTCTCGCTCCACGGCGAAGCCTAAGCGCAATCCTGCTTCTGAGTAATCGGCAATTTGAGCGGTGAAGCCTTCTGAGCGAATAATTTCGTGATTCTTATACGCAAAGTAGAGATCTTTTTGGCTGCGCTGATCGAGAGAAGACCAGATCAGTTCTCCTACTTTTGATTTAACCTGACGGCGAATGTGTTCCAGGTCAAGCTGTGTGGAGTGGCTGAGTTCAGTCTGCAAGCGAGCAATGTGAGATTCGTGTGCTTGAATTGCTGCTTCCCTTGCCTGTAAGTCAGTTTGCAATGTTTGAAACTGGTGCTGCTGCTCGCTGGAAAGCTGGCTAAGTTCCTGGTTGAGCAATTCGACCTGCTGATGGAGTGTTTCGATTTGCCGATTCTTTTCAATCAAAAGCTGATCTTTTCCTTGAATTAACTGGCTTTTTTCGGATAGTTCTAATGCGCTTAGAGCGGCTCTAATTAAGTTAAAGTAGTGCGGTAAAGAAACGTCTACTTCTTTTGCCTCTTCGCGTCTTTTGCCTAACAGTCCAATTCTTTGGCGCGGTTGAACGGCTAATACTTGACCTTCGGAGTTCTTGATTCTTAACTCTTTGAAGTCACTAGTGCGAGAAATGATGCAGCTATATTTGCGCTTGCTGTAGTAAAACTCAACCTGATTGGGTAAAGCTGAATCTGCTTCATCTGGTTCTGAGTCTGTCTCACTATCTAAATCGGTAGAATTGCCATTTGCAGGTTGAAAAAAACCTGATGGAACTGCTGGATCAAGCGGCTCAATCGTGTATTGGGCTTCCCTGTGAATGTGAGACTCAATCGTGTAGCGAATCAAAGATTCGGGGTTGTTGGAATGGGGCTGTTGCTTTCGAGAAAAAGCTTCGGTTAGCTTCCTGGAAAGTGCCTGGGCGGGAGAAACTGCTGAGGTCACCCCATTTCCATTTCCCACATTTTCACTTCCCGCCGTTCCATTTCCCACCATTCTATTGGGCAGCACTGGGGGCAAGTCAGAACCCTCAGGCAGCCTGATTCCAACCAGTTCTAGCTCAACGTTTTTTTCGCCATTCCACTCATTTAGGCGCAGTCGGTAAGCGGCATCAAGTCGCTCTGGCAGTGGATAATATTCGCCCCAGCGCCAGGCGATCGCCTTCATCTTCTTTCCCTGAGTTTGTCCGTCCTGAGTAACCGTTAGCTTTAGGTGCGCTTGCTCTCGCCCGATTGTCTGCTGATCGACCACGCGCAAGTTGGGTGTCCAGAAGATCGGGTCAGGGTTTTCAATGCCGCACGGGTGAAGTGCGTCAATTTGCTCATACAGACTCAGGTTTAACTGGCTCAGGTCAGCCTGTACGTCAACAGAGACTAGCGGTTTTAGATGTTCGGGCTGAAGCTGATGGCTGGCATAAAGTTGCAGGCGCGATCGCCACTCGTCCAGGTTCGCTGCCTTCATGGAAAAGCCACCCGCTGCCCGATGTCCACCAAACCTTTCCAGCACATTCCCACAAAACTGAAGCGCCTCAAACACATGAAACTCGGGAATACTGCGGGCTGATCCCCGGATCTTTTCTCGCTCGTCATCCTCATAGGTGCCAATGAAGACGGGCACTCCATAGCGCTCAACTAGCCGTGATGCGACGATGCCGATTACGCCGTGATGCCAGTCAGGTTGCACAACTACCAGTACGCGATCGCGCTGCGGCTCAAACTGGCTTTGCTCACACCAGGCGATCGCCTCCTGCTCAATTTGTTCACATAGCTGTTGACGCAGTTGGTTGACCTGCTCACACGCCATCGCTAGTTCGAGCGATCGCCCCTCATCGTCCGTAGTCAGCAACTCAATCACCATCTGGGGATCAGAAATACGCCCGACCGCATTGATGCGTGGACCTAAGCGAAACCCGATCGCTTCTGGTTTCAGTGCCTTCTCATTACTCAGCCCTGCTACTTGGATTAGCGCCCGGATGCCCGTCAATTTGGATTTGGGCAATAGCTTTAGCCCTCGCTTCACCCAGCGGCGATTCACTCCCGTTAGCGGAGCTAGGTCAGCAATCGTGCCCAGGGTAAAAAGCTCAATCAGTGGCGTGGTCAAGTCCTGCGTTTTTTTCAAGCATTGCGCTAGACAAACTGCCAGAATATAAGCCACACCCACACCTGCAACGCCTCGATAGGGCGACTCTTCGTGGATCAGCTTGGGGTTGAGAATAGCGTTGGCGGGCGGCAGTTGTTCTGGAATGTCGTGGTGGTCGGTGACGATGACGATTAGCCCCAGTTCTCTGGCTCTAGCGATCGGCTCATAGGCAGCGATGCCGTTGTCTACGGTGAGAACCAGCTTCACCCCTTCCTCGTGAAATTCCTCGACGATGCGCTGGTTGATGCCGTAGCCTTCCTGCATTCGGCTGGGAATGGCATAGTCTACGTCTGCACCGAGGAATTTGAGCGATCGCATCAACAGTGCTGTACTGGTCATGCCATCTGCGTCATAGTCGCCACAGATCGCGATTCTTTGTTGGGTGGCGATCGCCCACATCAGCAGTTCCAGGGCGATCGTCAGGTCGGGAAACTCCTCAATCGGTGAAGGCAACAGTTGGGCCTCCGGGTTGAGAAACGTCTGAGCCGCCTCTGCTGTCTTAATTCCCCGGTTGATTAAAACCTGTGCCAGCAGGGGCGAGAGTTGCGTCATCTGAGCTAGCCTTGCCGCCTGCTCTACCTGCTGTGCTGCAATCTGCCATCGCTGCTGAGGAATGGGCCATCGCCGCAGCGCCCGAATCGCCTGTGACTGGGGCTGTCTGGCACGAGCAGATTGGGCGCGAGCCGATGAGGTCAGGTCAGGAAGAGGCAGGTCTGGCACGAGTACGACTTCAGAATCAGAACATGAATACTACTCAAAGGATTAGATAAACATAATCCAGTGGGCGTTGTCCACTCTTGTGTAGCATTCATGAGGTGCTGAGGTCACTGTTGCATATAAAAGGATGCTTGATACGAATTTGCGCCTTTCATATTTGAGAATGATTTTCGTAGGGGCACGGCATTGCCGTGCCCCTACAGTCCATCTACGCTTTTTAGCTCACGCTGGCTGAGAAGAACTCATTGTGAAGCTGGCTGAGATGAGAGAGATAAAGCTCACTCAACTGACTGGCAACTCCATCCCAGCTAAAGCGCGCCTCAACCCGCTGCCGACTGGCTTTGCTTAGCTGCTCCCGCCAGGTTGGGTCAGCCAAAATGCGACCGATCGCCGCTGCAAACGCAGCTTCATCCTGAGGAGGTGCTAGCAATCCCGTTTCCTCTGGTACGACGGTGAACTGTAGCCCACCCACATCACTCGCAACAACGGGCGTGCTGCTTGCCATTGCCTCGATTGCCACCAGACCAAACGGTTCATAGTGACTGGGCACCACGCAGACATCTGCGGCAGCATAGTAGGTGGGGAGTTGAGTATGGTCAAGGCGACCGACAAACTCAGTGCGATCGCCCAACTCTAACTCATTCACAATTCCCTCAATCCGCTCCCGCTCATCTCCATCGCTTTGTCCGGGGCGACTGCCACCTGCAATCATGAGTTTAAAATCAGAGTGCTGCCGGACTTCAGGATAATTGACCGCTCTCACCAGGGTTTCAATGCCTTTGCGCGGATCAAAGCGTCCGACATAAAGCACTACTTTGGTCTCGGGTGAAATGCCTAACTGTTGACGAGCAGTTTGGCGATCGACTGCACCAAAGCGACGAATGTCTGTTCCACAGGGAATGATGTCGATGTTGCCTTTAGTAGAAACAAGCGATCGCATGTGGTCTCGCTCCTGAGGGCTGGTTGCCACCACGCAATCCACCGTTTCTAGACAAGTTTTCTCAATGGATAAACGAGTGCTGGCAATTAAAGGAACTGTCGTGGAAGCCTGATACTTTACCGCTCCTAGAGAGTGGTAAGTGTGAATCTGTTTAATAGGTTGCCGCTTCCTTAATTCCATTCCGACCCAGGAAGAGAGCCAATAGTTTGTGTGAACCAGCGGATAAACGATGCCCTCCTGCTGCTGAAAACTCAAAAACGCTTCTACAAACTCTGGTAAATAATCAAATAACTTATTACGTCCCACAAATTTCTGTGGCCCAGCCGTCAGGCGAATTGTGCGACAGCCAGGGCTATGCTCAACAATTGCTTCCTGGGTTGGCTCAGCTCGACGGGTAAACATGTCTACCTGCCAACCCTGTTTAGCTAATGCTTCTCCAACTTGTTTAACGTAGACATTTTGTCCACCAGCTTCCTCTTTTCCAATCTTCACAGCAGGATCGCCGTGAACAGAAATGAGAGCGATCTGCCCTTTTTTTGTAGAAAACATTGTTTTTATCGGGGTTTAAGACACTACCAACCGTTCCTCATTAAAGAGGGTAGGAGTTTCATGCTGAACCCTCATCGCTCTCAGGAAAGAAATATTTTTATACAAATCTGTAGATTTTCATTCAGTTAAATTCATTTTGAAACCAGCCTGCCGCTCAAAACGGCAGCTCTACAACTGGCTGTACAACTAGTGAAACAACAGTTTAATTAATCAATAATTCTTGCTCTGCTAGGATGCCTCTACACGTAGGAGGGGAACCTATTAGTCTCTTCAAACTTCTTTTTGTAAGAAACAAAATTTTCTGTGAGATAAAGGCTTTTGGTTTTTGATTTTCACGTTATCCTTCTTCAACGAGAAGTTTGCAACATATGAAGAGCTTGGTGAATTGGGTTGAAGTGCAAAGCTCTTTGCCAATCTGGGTTCTACTATTTTTAATACGAATTACTTTTAATTAAGTCCATCTATTTAATTAGCTCTTTAGAAATACTTGAATCTAATAAATTTCTTGAAGAACTTGAAACTTTGAATTATGGCCTGGGGTAGAGGGTTAAACGAAGCGCGTCCGATAAGTTAGTAAGTAACAAGGTAAATAAAGTTGCCTTGAACCAAGCTAGAAGTTTCAGATGTCCAGGCATTCAATTGCAGGCGTTCTTGACTTCACAGGCAAAATAACAAAAAGCGAGGAAATGTTATGAGTTTAGAAGATAGAGCAAAAGCAACTGGCAAAAACATTGAGGGTAAAGCCCAAGAAGCAATGGGAAACATCAGTGGCGACCCCAAAGATCAAGCTGAAGGTAAAGCAAAGCAAACCGAATCCGAAGCTCGCCACTCTGTGGAAGATGTAAAAGACGCTGTTAAGCGCAATATTGACTAAACGCGAATTTAATCAGTTTGAAGCTTAGCCTTTAGGACGTTGGGTAGGTGCTCTGCCTACCCAACCTGATTAAGTTCTAAACCTATCATCTGAGCTTCTTACTCAATTTCATACAACAACATTGAAGTCAGTTTTTAATAGGAGATGTTGATGAGCTTTCTTCAACATGGTCGGAAAGTCTTTACAGCTTTGGTGCTCGCTCTAGTACTTACTTTTACGACAGCCTGCGGAACAGCAACTCAAGCCCGCCAAAGCCCATCTGCTACCCAGCCAAACGTGGCATATTCTCAGCTTGAGCGGGGCAATACGACCTCCGGTCAGAGCTTTGGGGATTGGGTAATCCAAACCAGTCACGGTTTGATCCGGGATGCCTATGTGCGGGATAACGACAAGCTAGGCGCAGTAATTTCGCCCGATGTTCGTCCCAACGAAGTTCGTACTTTAGCGCGATCGCTCGCGCAGGGGTTCCACAATAACTTCCCCAATCGCAATTTGACGGTCTTGATGTATGCCCCCGACAAGCAGTTGATCTTGACTGCAAAGTACGATAACCAATCTCATCAGATTGAGTATCAGTAGTTTAAGGGGTTGATCATTAGGTCAACCCATTTGAGAGGGCAATCCTTCAGGAATTGTTCAAACAGGTTTTGAAAAAGAGGTCATTTGCATGACAAGTAGCAATGAATATAAGCGTCAGATCATGAATGATTTGGCGAAGGGCAATGTAGAGCCCTTAGACAGTGACTCCGAAAAAGTTGCCGATAATTATCAAAGCTTTGACGATTTTGCTCAGCGCTCTTCCCGGGATGAGCGACGGCAACTGTTTAGCCGTTCATTTAATTCGGAACGGGTTCCGTCTAGCCAAATGGAACCTGAACTGCAAAAGGCGATCGCTCAGATCAAGCCAAACGAGCGGGATGATGTGGCACGCGACTTGCTTAAGCACTTTAAAGAGCGTGGTTTGCACGACCGCGATCTAGAGCGTCAGTTAGGACTCTCAACTCACCACGCCAGCAAGATGTCGGCTGATGATGTGAGTCGTCTTATCGCGTTTTCCTACCACAGCCACCCGGATATTTTCCATGAGGTTTTGGCAGACCAACCTGCAATCGTTAAGTTTCTCAGTAACCCCGTTGTTGGGGCTGCGCTGGGGGCGGTTGCTGCAAAATGGATGGGCAAGCACAGATAACGTTTAACCCTCTCAGCTCCATTTCAAGAGATTAAGGTTACAAATAGAAGGGCAAGCCGCGTCGCGGTTTGCCCTTCTATTTGTAACCTTTTCTATAGCTCCTGACTTTCTCCTACTTTTTCATGCAGATCAAGGGGAAGGAGTGATCTACTGTGGATGTAAATATCGATCGCCACTTCACGCTGCACCATGAAAGTCTCCATCCGCAGAATATGTCTGTTTATACTCGGCTTTATCTTAATCGTTGGGATTAGCAGTCAATCTCGACCCGCTTACTCTACAGAAGCGGGCGATCGCATTGCAGAAGTTGAGCAGCTTTGGCGCGGACAGTACGAAACTTATTTCGGCAATCAGCTTGTTGGTACTCCTCTAACAGCCGAGCAAATTTCAGCAACGTTAGGACGACTTAACAGTGAGACGGACAAAAACTTCGCGTTGATCTATGCCTTCCCCCAGTCTGAAGAGTTAGAGCTGTTATTAGTCATTCCTGAAACACCATCCGTGCGGGTAACAGTGCCAGAAGCTGGACAGCAAGAATTGTTAGAAGTGGCAAATGAATTTAAGACAGCAGTCTCTCGACCAACTGGTGCAAGAAGGGACTTAACTTCTGCAAAACAGCTTTATGATTGGCTGATTGCGCCTCTGGAACCGCAGCTTCAAGCCCAAAATATTGATACTCTAATTTTATGTGGTGGGGCAATTTTGCGATCGCTTCCCTTCGCAGCCCTCCATGATGGACAACAGTTCTTAGTAGAAAAATACAATCTTGGACTGGTGCCAGCTTTTAACCTGATCAACCAGCAGCACAGCAACTTTAGGAACGAGAAAGTACTGGCAATGGGTGCCTCTGAGTTTCAGGCAATGCCCACACTTTATGCTGTTCCTTTAGAGCTTTCCACCATCACACAAGATATCTGGCAAAGTGAAGTGTTTTTGAATCAAGAGTTTACGTTGAGCAATCTGGCTGAACAGCTCGAATCGGGAGAATTTGGTATTGTTCACCTGGCAACTCATGCTCAGTTTCGACCCGGAACGCCAGAAAACTCATACATTCAACTTTGGCAAAATGATAAACTCACTTTAGATCAACTGCGCCAGTTAGACTGGAGTGAGTTGCCCGTTGAGCTACTGGTGTTAAGTGCTTGCCAAACTGCGTTGGGCGATCGCCAGGCAGAGTTAGGATTTGCCGGACTGGCGTTTCAGGCAGGGGTGAAGTCTTCCGTTGCAAGCCTGTGGCAGGTGAGCGATCTGGGTACCTTAGCATTAATGCGAGAGTTTTATTGGCAGTTGGCGAACCCAGAAGTCACGACCAAAACAGAAGCCCTACGAAGAACACAAATTGCTATGCTGAGTGGAAATGTGAGGATTGAGGATGGACAAATTTTCACCTCAGCAGGAATACTACCTTTGCCCGAAGACCTGGAGCAGTTTCAAAACCTCGATTTATCTGCTCCCTACTACTGGTCAGCATTTACCCTGATTGGTAGCCCCTGGTAATGTTTATACTCTGCCGAACGTTGAAAATGAACACGCCCAACAGACCGCTGTAGTTGTTGATTATCATCAGGTCAACGCAGCAGGTTCATTACTCCCTAGACTCTCTATTTTCTCCATTTCGGAGTGGAGTGATATTCATCTAGAGCTTTTTCAACAGCCAAAATTTGACACAGCAGAGCATCAACACCCGATGCATGTCATTGCTTGCGGATTGCCCAATTCACCCGAACACCATTCAACCGAAGCGGGAGCAAGATGGCTAGATGGCAAACGTCAGCAAGAACCCCCCCACATAGGTGACATTGCGATTATTCCAGCGGGAACTGCCCATCGCTGTAGTTGGGACACTCCAGCGCAATTCGTTGTTCTGGCGATAGAGCCTACATTGCTTCAACGGGTAGGACAGGACTAGGTTAATCCAGATCAAATTGAATTAGTTCCACGTTTTGCAACTGAATCGGATGCTTTAATTCAAAGTACTATTTATACCTTAAGAGCAGAAGCAGAAATAGGAGGTATAGGTAGCCATTTATTGGTAGATGGTCTCAAAACTACACTAGCAATCCACCTGTTGCGACACTATTGCACCACAAAACCTAACCTTTCTAACGATTCTGGTAGTTTATCCCAAGCAAAGCTGCGGCAGGTGACAGATTACATCAACGAACAGTTACATCAAGACCTGAAGCTGAGTGAGATGGCAGCGATCGCCCAACTCAGTCCTTATCACTTTCTGCGACTGTTTAAGCAAAGCACAACGCTCACACCCCATCAATACACTTTGCAGCTTCGGATGGAGAGAGCCAAATCTTTATTGCAACATAGTGAACTCAGCATCGCCCAAATCGCAGTTCGGGTAGGCTTCGCTGATCAAAGTCACTTCACACGATGCTTTAAACGTTCGCTTGGTGTGACTCCTAAGCAATGGCAGGGGCGATCGCAATAATATCCAAAAACTCCGCAACTTTTTTTTAGAGATCTGCATAGACGGCTTCTTAAGCTATCAACAGCAAAACTCCTATGGAGAAGAAAGATGCAGATCGAACAAATAGAGGTAACGGTTCCCACACCTGATGGACAGATGCCTGCATTTTTGGCTAAGCCTGTTGGGGGCGATCGTCATCCAGCTATTCTCCTGCTGATGGAATCATTTGGACTCACTTCACACATTCATGAGATCGCCATTCGGCTTGCTAACGAAGGCTATGTGGTACTCGCGCCAGATTTGTATTATCGTCAGTTGCTCCACAATAAGTTTGGATATGACGAAGTTGAGCAAGCAATGGCAATGATGTGGAACCTCGATTTTGGTCAGCCAATGGAGGAAGATATCAGGGCAGCATTGAATTATCTTAAATCCTGCTCTCAGGTTTATCCAGAACGGATTGGGGTAACGGGGTTTTGTTTGGGCGGTGGACTCACTTTTTTCACTGCCTGTAAGTTTTCAGGGGTAATTGCTGCTGCTGCTCCTTTTTATGGCATGGTGCTAGACGAGTGGATCGACGCAATACCCAATATCACAGTGCCGATGTACCTGTTTTTTGGAGGAATCGATCTCTTCATTCCACTTGAACGGATTCAACAAATTGAGTCTCGTTTTCAGGAGCTTGACAAAGAATACACATTAAAAATCTATCCTGAAGCAGATCATGGATTCTTCTATCATGAGCGGTCTTCCTATAATCGTGTAGCCGCAGAAGATTCCTGGCAACAACTCACACGTTTTTTGCGACAACATTTACTTCTGGGTTGATAAGGCTATGGTTTTGAGAACTTTAAGAAACTCAAGCACAACGGGAGAAGTTTCTGTCTGTCGTCGTGCAAGCGCCAATTTTAATCTTGGGAAATCACCGATTAGCGGTCGATAGACTATACCTTTTGCAGTGAGATTTTGCATATCTTCCAGCACAAATGTAATTCCTGCTCCAGTCGCTGCTAACCCCAGTCGAGTTTGAGCGAGTTCAGCTTCTTGTACAACATTGGGGACAAATCCAGCTTGCTCACAGGATTTGATAAAGTTGGCATAGAGGACAGGAGCAAGCGATCGCGGGTAAAAAATGAGTGGTTCGTCAGCCAAAGCCTGAAGTGGAATTTGCTTTTGTTTAGCTAGTCGATGAGCGGTAGGCAACGCTGCAACGTAATTTTCCTCGTAGAGCAAATCTACCTGGAGAGCGGGTTCACGAATGGGGAGATAGACAAATCCAATGTCAATTTGGTGAGTGCGGAGAGACTCAACATGTGCTTCGGTTCCACCGCTAACGAGAATCAAATCAACCTGCGGGTATTCTCGACGACCCCTCAAAATACTTGCTCCCAGACAAAACAGAGTTGCTTCTGTTAAGCCAATTCTCACTTTACCGATTTGTCCGTCGGCAACCTGCCGCGTCACTTGGATGCCTTCCTCTACGTCGCGCAAAATCCGACGGGCAGTTTCCAGAAACTTTTGTCCAGCTGCCGTTAATCTAACCCAGTGTTTTGTCCGTTCCAACAGTTGGATTTCTAGGCTGTCTTCCAATGCCTGGATTTGTTTGCTCAGTGCAGGCTGGCTCAGGTGTAGGGATTCGGCCGCCCGTCCAAAGTGTAACTCTTCAGCAACCGCAATGAAATATTTAAGTTGGCGAAACTCCATAAGACTCACGTTGCGAAAACAGTAATAACTATAAGTTATCAAGCTATTGCTACAAAGAAATAGCGATCGCTCCTCCTCTAACTATGATGAAGACCAGTTGCTTGCGCTCTGTAACTGAATTGCAGGCTATGAGAACCGGAATCATTGTGGAGTGTTCTTCAAACACTGATTCTTTAGACCTGTCGGGGAATAAGGGAGAATAGGGAACAGTGACGAGATAAGACGATGCTAGACATCCAACGAGTGCTGAACCACGACCGGTTACTGCGGGCACTAACAGGGTTAAA
>NZ_JACJPC010000109.1:0-96899 GCF_014695875.1 Leptolyngbya sp. FACHB-541
GCAGCGTTGCCGGAGCGCATTCAACGAGCATTGCTAGCTCACGCTAAAGAAACTGATTACCCCCCAGAAATGGTGCTTGAAATGGCAATCGCAGGGTTCCTCGATAGTGAAGCTATTACCTTTGCCGATTGCCGTCCTGAGTATGAGTAATGTGTTTCTCTGCATCTGTTAGCGTTGCTGCCAGTGCCCTGTTAATCTCAGCAGGTCTTTATGCGTTACGGTTGGCTTATGGACAAAACTTCAGTTATCTTCGGGATATGACAACGATTCGTGTAATTTTGTATCACGACAAGCTTCAAAGCCTTGCATGATAGAGTTTCTATCGATCATTTGTACTATATCTGAAGCCAACGAAGAGGAATTTAGGATCAATAATTCATTGATTAGTTGCGGAAGCCGCAACTAATCAACGGAAACATGCGAGTTTCTGAGGGCAAAAGCATAACTTAAGCTATAAAATTAGCAGCTTTTCTCAACCTTGACCATTCCCTTCAAATTATAGTGTCTAACACTCAGTGGTTATTTAGATTCGACATAATTGGACTAAGGCTAGCGAATCTGTAACCCAGTGCTACCGTATAGTAAGTCACCGGGTTAGAAATAAGGCGCGTCCTGGTCTAGTGTTCCCTGATTCCCTATCTTCAATTTTCAAAGTGTTGGAAGTTTTTCAGGGAGCTGTGATTTAACTGAATCAGTAATGACCAACACCGCAGTCAGAGGACGGTAAGCAGGTAATCCAGGTGAGGCAATTCGGGCGTGAGTTCAACCAGTTGGTACGAGCAGAATGCGGCTACTATTATCTCTGCTTACGAGAGCCTTCGAGCAGAGGACGTTCATAGCTGGTTGCTTGGACTACTGCCCGATCGCCCTAGTCTGGTTCCTAATGTTGGAGTAGGTAGAAGCCTCACCTGCAATTTGCTTATCCACAAGAAGGGAAATATCACCCTTGCGGGTACCGCTCAAGCGAAATCATCTTTGCTAAGGTTAGCTGATAAATAATTACACACAGGCAAAGTTATTAACACGGTTTCTGCATTTGCTGCTTACACAACCGCTGGTCTTATTACAACAAACGATACGATGAACAGTCAGTAGTCATTTGAAGACATATTACAGGTTTCCTGAGACTTCTTAAGCGAACTGAAGTAATTCGTATTCCTTGAAAGATTGCTGGATTAAGCCAAATAGACAGGAAGATTAGCCAATGGCACATTTAGGTATTGAATATGCTTTAAACTATCCTCTCTTTAAAGCAATATATGAACGACGGTCACGCCGCGTTAGTAAGGGAATAAAAGAGGTTCGCGCTGGCTCTCTCTCATACAATTCAAAACAAGGGTCACAACCGTTAGATTCCCTAGAGGAGGCAATGCTCATTGTGGTGGCGATGGGCTTTACAGGGCGAACAACACCAGACCGACCCTTTCAGGACGAACAAAATAACAGCATTATGGCAACGCCCAACCTTCACATGGTTGGGCGTTCAGCTGGCAGCCCTGATAATGCACAAGGAACTTATTTCTTTCTCATTAACGACTCAGGCACTTATTTCCTCCGTCGCCCTCAAGATCAGGAGCCAATCGATATTTACAATGCGAAACCAGAAAGACTGATTGAAGTCGCGGAGGCTTGTAAACAGAAACTCCTAGATCAGCGACTAGATATGCCACGGCAAATGCCTTACTACATTGGTTCTAATCGTTTTGTTTCTAATGTCGAGGGCAGCACAGTTTTGATGCCAATTGTTGACGTAACCTGGCAATACATCAACGGCTTGATGTTCCTACTCACTCAACCTGATGGACAACGACCTGCGTTCACAGATGAAATGAAGTTCAATCGCTATGCAGGTGTAAAGAAGTGGGTCAAGTCAGGATATTTGAACAAAGATATGAAGATCCCGCTTGGCATGTTGGAAGCAATGCGAACCCAATTGGAAGCTCCGCTCCTGCTGCAAAATTTGATGCTTGTCCTGCAAGCAATGGGATTAGGTGGATGGATTCACGCGTCCTTTCCAGGGGCCGTCTTCACAGGTGTTCCCAAAACAAACTTTAAAGTTGCTTTTCAGTTTGATTATCAAAAACCCCGCTTCAAACTTGGAAATGTTTTGAACTGGTTAACCTACTCTCATGGGGTTCGTCCTAATCCTGTAGGGTTGGAAGGCGTTTTTCAGGGGCTTTGTCCGCCCTATGTTAAAACGATGTCCGATGCTGTGGATCGAGTCATTGCTGAGAAATACGGAAAGCGAGGCGTTTACTCAGATAAAGATTACTTCGAGGAAATTTTTAAGAGTGAAGGACTAGCGGAAGATTATATCAAGCAAGTTCCTCACTACCCCCGTGAAGTCATTGAAGTCACCAAGGATGTGTGTAACTACATCTACGATACCTATGGACGGTTTCCGGCACACACAGATGCCATACATATTCCAGGAGTGTGGCTCCAGGCGCACCATGTGGATCTGGATTATTATGACCACCTGTTCCGCGATGGTTACACCGAAGTCAACGCCATGCATCAGGAAGCATGGCATGGCGAGAAATAACTAGATCTGTGCTGTTCAAGCTAGTTCGTCCAACTCTCTAGCTGTCTCTTAGTCTCCATAGCCATAGGGAAGCAATATGAATAGTGCAACTTCTCCTAAGAAGTCGAAGTTGATGACTTGGCTTCATGTCATTGTCTTATGTCTTGCTGCTAGTATGCTGGCCATTACGTTTTCCTTTCTTTGGTTACAAGGAACGTGGGTGAAGCCAGAGGTTCGTGATCAACATGATGCCTTTTTCTTCAGTACCATCGGCACGGAAATTATGCCGCAGTCCGCCTTTGAAGCCTTGCCTGAGCTATTTCCTGAGAACTTTCAGCCCTTGGGAGCAGAAGCAGGAGATTGGGTGAAGCAGTTCGGCTTTATTCATTCACCTGAACATGCCAATGAGGGATTTCCTGTTGGTATCGCGTTGTCCAATTATCGAGCTAAATCAGCCGCACCTTCACCTACGAAATTTGTAGGGTTTAGCTGTGCGCTTTGCCACACTTCTGTACTCAAAACACCAGAAGGTGAAGGAAGTTTGGTAGTCGGCAATGGCAATACATCACTCAACTTGTTTTCTTGGATCGATGCGCTGCAAGCCTCGTTGCTCGACGAGAAACGCCTGACGGTAGATGCGATCGCCACTGTGTATGAACGTAAGCATGGTCAACCTATGCCTCTAGGCGACCGCATCTCGACAAAAGTTTGGTTAACGGGTGCACGGCGAAACTTGAGGACTAATTTACCGAAATATGGCGATCCATTTGGCGGACAAGGAGCTATGTCTTCAGATAATGTTCCGACAGGACCCGCTCGCACCCCGCCTTTTAGAACGCTCGTGCGAAATCTCTTTAACCGTCCTGCCAGTGATATGGCAGCTTACTCAAAACTAGCCAGCATCTACCAGCAAAATCTCCAGGAGTGGGCGCAGTTTGATGGTACGGTTCGTGACCTACTGGCACGCAGTTCAATGGCGGCTTTTGCGGCTGGCGCAACCGTCGAGAATATGAAAAATCCAGAAATTGCCCGCAATATTATTCAAGCCAGTGATTACACTCGCACCTTGCAAGGTCCTTCGTTTGCTGAAGTCTTTCCCAACAGTGCTGTTTCGCTCGACCAAGACCGCATCCAGCGGGGAGAGAAGATCTTTGATACCCATTGCTTTAGTTGTCACGGACGACCCGATAAAGTAACCGGAGAATGGATGAAAGGTCCTCGGCAAGGAGAGGTGGTTCCGGTTGAGGAAATTGGCACAGATTCGGCCCGTGTTAGCTTCCGCTATTACAATGAACTCCCCGATCGCCTCCACAAACTATTTCCAGACGATCATCCGTTTGCCGTCAACCGTACTGATCTGCGACCGGGTCCAGCAGGTGACATTCGCGGATATCTCAATAAACCGCTGACGTCTATCTTTACTCGTACGCCATACCTGCACAACGGCAGTGTCCTCACCCTAGCTGAATTAATTAACTTGAAGCCGCGTCAAGACGCGTTCTTCCGAGGACGTAATGCATACGATATCAAGAATGTTGGTCTTCTCTCGCCTGAAGTACCAAATTCTGAAGTTTATTTCCAGTTCAATACCAGCCGTCCCGGTAACTCCAACAAAGGTCATGATTATCCCTGGACGTATCAGGGTGAGGGTTGGAATGAGACAGACTTGAGAGATCTGCTTGAGTATCTCAAAACTCTTTAGAGCGATCACTAATACACAACTACATTAGGCAACACTTACTCCCACTTTTCTTTGAATTTGGTTAAAGGAATTAACTTTATGGACTTATCCCAACCAAACCAGAAAATTACACTTTCTGCGCTAGTTTATACCTTTGTTCCATTCAGCATCTTGACAGCGATCGGGATTTTTTTGGCAGAAACTCGTCAAGATATTGTTCTTGAACGGGCAATCTATAGCATTTGGGAAACCTACATTCTCGCAACGCCAGCTCTTTGCCTGTATATCCTGGGTCTGCAACAAAGCAAGCGTTATACATACTGGCTATTGTTCTGGACGTTTGCAGGTCTAGCCTACGCTATACACGTTTACTGGACGTTCTTTCAGATCTTTGATGGACAGATCGAGAAGATGTTTACCAAACAAGGGTTGGCAATTGCAGGTACTAATGTTGCTATTACGCTCTGGTGGATGATCGATCTGGCCCTTGCGTGGTTCGTTAATTCCAATCAAGGTTGGATTCGTGCTCAAAGAACAGGCATTCATACTCTGTTTTTCTTGGCTGCTGTATTCGTTGGTATATTTCGCAAGGAAGGGGTAATTACCTGGCTGAGTATTGCTATGGCGGTAGCAGTAGTTACTTGCATCATTATCCGAATTCGCTCACGGAAGACGTATAGCCAGACAAGTATAACTCTTGATCAAGATGGTTTTGAAGGGTTAGAAACTCCCGGAACAGCAACCCAACCTTAACTGAGAAATATTGAAGTTTGTCCTGATGGATTAGTGATGAATCAGCCGTTTTATAACGTGGAAATTAGCAATGAAAATGATTAGCACCGAAACACCAACCAGTGTAGAGAGTAGTACAGTCTTAACAGGGACGGGCTGGCAAGAGAAATTTCTTGGTGGTAGCCCAGAGAGCGAATATCGATTACTCAAGCAATATGCAGACGATATTCAATTAGTTCAAGAGCGCCAGCGCAAGAAGGCAGGCGGAACAACGGTTCGTCGTGCCCTACACGCTAAAATTCAAGCGGGCATCACCAATGCCGAATTTAGGATTGATCCGGCTATTCCACAGCATTTGCAGCATGGAATTTTTCAACTTGGCAAAACTTATACAGCTCATGTGCGATTGTCGAATGCATCAGGAATTGTACAGCCAGACACAAAGCGTGACTTGCGCGGATTAGCCTTGCGGATATTTTCAACAGATGAACAGGGTCAAGAACGAATCAATGATCTCCTGATGACAAGTGCGCCCGTTTCGCATGCTCGTAACGTGCGTCAATTTATGGAGTTTGCCAAAGCTGCTAGCAAGCGCCCTACGTTTCTTCTGCCTGTACGCCTACTCTTCTCGATCGGTGTAGGGGAAACGATTCGGATGATGAAGAACGTGATTTCCAACTCTTCTCGCAAGATTGGTAGTCTTGCTACTGAAACCTATTGGAGCCGGGGACCATTCCAATTGGGTGAAGCTGCGCTCCAATTCTTTGCTCAGCCAGCTGAGGGAACACCAGAGGTTGCTCCTGAAAAGACTGACAATTATCTGCGAGAAGAGTTCATTGAACGTCTCAAGCAAGGACCAGTTGTTTTTGACATCATGGCGCAACTCTTTGTGAGTGAAGAAAAAACTCCAATTGAAGATGGTGCTACCCGTTGGCAAGAAAAAGATTCACCCCCATTCCGAATTGCACAGCTAGTCATACCTCAGCAAGACTTGGGTGAGAGCCGCGACGGGGATGCGGAGGCGTTGATTCAGCAAACGGCTTTTAATCCGTGGAACGGTGCAGAGATTTTCCGTCCGCTGGGACAACTGAACCGGGGACGGCAACCCGTTTATGTAGCAAGTGAGGATTTTCGCCTCAAGCGTCAGACGTATGTCCCACCACAATCCTTCTTAACCCGGCTGGTTGAAGGAATCTTTAGGCTTGTGAACCGCTTTGTGCGGTGGGACAAGCTACCTGGATGGCTTGGCATTTTTAGCCTGGCTCAATTGCGAACGGTTTTACGTCAAAAGAATTTATACGACACCGAAACCGAAGCGTCGCGTGAGGCTACTGCACGTCCTCGGCGTTGTCCTGTTGCCTTCCTCACCAATCGCTCACCGGATGGTTCCTACAATGATTTAAGTGAGCCTAGTATGGGCTGCGTCGGCATGCGATTTGGTCGTAATATGCCGCTAGATAAAGTGCAGCGGACCAGCGATGAGCGTATTCTCACCCCTAATCCTCGTATGGTTGCTCGCGAGTTGATGACGCGAGAGCAGTTTCAACCTGCTACCACGCTGAATATTCTGGCTGCTGCCTGGATTCAATTCATGATCCATGATTGGTTCTCTCACGAAACGGATAATCAGCAGCAACCCTTTGAAGTTCAAATTGATGCAGATGATGATTGGCCCGATAATCAACGTCCCATGCATGTCAAGAGAACTAGAGTGGATCCAAACCATGCAAAAGATGCAGGCGAACATCCAGATACTTACATCAACCACGAGACTCCCTGGTGGGATGGGTCGCAGATCTATGGGACGAGCAAGATAACTCAGAACAATGTCCGTTTGGACCAGGATGGCAAGCTGAGAGTAGACGATCGCGGATTATTGCCAAAAGTTGAGGGCGAAGTTCACAGCATTGATGGTGTTGAAGTCACTGGAGTGAGTGCTAACTGGTGGTTAGGGCTGGGACTTATGCACACACTATTTACCCTTGAGCATAATGCAATTTGCGATCGCCTTAGGGCAGCGTATCCAACGTGGAATGATGAACAACTGTTCAATAAAGCTCGTCTTGTCAACACCGCACTGCTTGCCAAAATCCATACAGTAGAATGGACGCCAGCCATTCTAGGTCATCCAGCCCTACAAATTGGCATGAATGCTAATTGGTGGGGGCTAGTTGGAGAAAAAATCAATAAAATCCTGGGACGATTCAGCAAAAATGAAGCGATCACAGGGATTCCAGGTTCACCAACCAATCACTTTGGCGTGCCCTATTCGTTGACGGAAGAGTTCGTAGCAGTCTATCGCATGCACCCTCTGTTACCGGATGATTTCGTCTTGCGGTCTGTGATGACCGACGAGTTGATCGAAGAAGTGCCGCTTGAGGAAGCCGTAGGACCTAAGGCGCGTGCCATTATGGAGCGGCTTAGTCTCGACGACCTCTATTACTCGTTAGGTATTGCTTATCCGGGAGCAATCACACTGAGAAATTACCCCAACTTTTTACGTACGCTTCCCAGACGAGATAACCGTTTGGTTGATTTAGCCGCCGTGGATATTCTGCGCGATCGTGAACGAGGGGTACCCCGTTACAATGAGTTCCGCAAACTCCTTCGCCTGACCCCGATTAAGTCGTTTGATCAACTTACGCCTGACCCAGAGCTTGCTCGCAAGATTGAATCTATCTATGACGGCAAGATTGATGATGTTGATCTGATTATTGGCATGTTCGCTGAGACACCACCTAAAGGTTTTGGTTTCAGTGACACAGCATTTCGCATCTTTATTTTGATGGCATCCCGTCGTCTCAATAGCGATCGCTTTTTCACAGTTGATTACAAGCCGGAGATCTATTCACCTGTTGGTTTGGAATGGGTTGAAAATAACACCATGATTAGTGTTCTCTTGCGACACTATCCTGCTTTGGAACCTGCTCTGCGACAAAGCAAGAATGCCTTTGCTCCCTGGAACCGAGTGGGGGTCTAACGACTTGATGTAAGGACTCATTGCTTCACTTTGTGAGCAGTAAGCCTGCCATTTTGAAGATGTGTTTGAATTCGAACGCTTGTTCTGACGTTCAAGCACATCTTTGCTTATTACTATCCTCATTACATTGTTTTCTGTGATCTTGGAGTGGTCTGCTCCACTCAACCATCAACTCATTCATTTGCAGGTGCATTTTCTTCAGGAACTTGAGAGAAATTATGATGACAAGTAATCTTAAGTTTGGCATATTGGGTGCAGGAAGCATTGGCACTTACATTGGTGCCCATCTGATTCGTGCAGGACTTGATACCGTACTAGTAGGACGCAAAAAACTCGCGCATGAGATCCAGGAAAACGGCTTAAGAATTACAAATTATCGAGGAACGGATTTTCACCTAGCACTGCAACAGGTAAAGTATTCAACGGAGATTGAATCTTTAGCTGGTCGAGATATTGTGCTGGTGACCGTGAAAAGTGCGGCAACTGAAGAATCTGTAACTCGTTTGAAGCCAGTCTTACCCGCTGGAAAAACAGTAGTCAGCTTCCAAAACGGCGTGCGTAATGCAGAAGTGCTGCGCTCCATCCTAACTGAAGCGCATGTACTCGCTGGCATGGTTCCCTACAATGTGGTTTGGAATTCTCCAGCACACTTTCATTGTGGGACTAGCGGTACTCTCGTTATAGAAGAACAAGGTAATATTTCGCACACTGTTCTCTCCGGACTGCGCCAGGCTGGGCTAATGGCTAAAACCCATGCCGATCTCTCCGGAATTCTTTGGGGCAAGTTGATCTTCAATTTGAACAATGCTATCAATGCCTTAGCGGGTATTCCTTTACGCGAAGAAATCTCAGACCTTGGTTACCGCAAGATCATAGCAGCTGCTATGCGTGAAGCCTTAATGGTGCTAAAACAGAGCAGAATTCGCCCAACTGGGTCTGGAGGGATGCAACCAAATGTTGCTCCTTTCATTCTCTCACTGCCCAACTTTCTCTTTCTTCGTGTCGCCTCCCGTATGATTCAAATTGACCCTCAGGCTCGTTCTTCCATGTGGCAAGACTTGCAGCAGGGAAAGAAAACAGAAATTGACTTCATCAATGGAGAAATAGTCACCCTGGCACAGAAGAATGGGCTAGCTGCACCAATCAATGACAAAGTTACAACTCTGATTAAAGAAGTTGAGATGAAAGGGGGCGGTTCTCCCAATATATCAGCCACGGAAATGCTAAAAAAATTTTCCATTAAATCAGCACATTAAATAAGAGAGCTATATCTACGCCAAAACCTCATCAAAAACTGGGAAGAACCTTTGATAACTGACATTTTATAAGCAAGCTCTTGCGCTCATAGCAGCAGGCAATTAACTCAACAGCACAGAAGTTTCAGCCTATGCCTCTTTGATGTATTTCAAATTGTTGAGGACGAGCAAGCCTAAACAGTTAAGTTTTCTTGATGTAGAAATTAGACCGGCAGACATTGCGGTTGTACTTAAGAATTAGTAAATTTTAAGTCGCTGCACTAACTTCTCTAGCTCGCCTTTCCCTGCACTCCGTAGATAATCGAGAGTTTGTCTTTGCATAGCATCGTAATGTCGCTTATTGGCTATGATTGGCGGTTTGATTTCCGGCCCGTCAAGAGGTGGTTGCAAGTAAAAGCAGTTTTCATCGCCTAACTGCTGCCTGAGAGCATAATCTGTAACCAGATTATTACCTGTAAATAGAGCAGTCAACGACAATAGTTGCCACGCGCCTAGCCCCCATTGCCGAGATTCGGCAGCTGAAACTTGTTGCACATCTCGACCAGTATTTACCTGAACTACAACGATATCTTTTGGAGCCACGCTTTTAGGAGGTGGTGGACAAGGAAGATTCCATTTCGGAAAGTCATGGTTCCACCGTAACCGTTCAGCTAATCCACACACTCCAGGATTCCCTGCAATAAATCCACCGTCAATTAATGGTATGGTCTCGATCCATTTGCCATTCCGTTTATGGGGTGCAGTTTTTCGATCGGGTCCTGTCTCTAGGTGGTCCTTGATCGCCTTCTTATCAGTAAGCAGGTGTGCGGGAAATACTCCTGGGTAGGCACAAGATGCTCGACAAATTTCCCAGGCAGGAATATCTGCGTGCTCTGCTTTAGTATTTTTGAAGACGACAGCAGCCTGATTCCAGATGTCATAGGCAGTGACAATCAAGGGCTTTTTAAGTTCACCAAACCGAATATCCCGTCCAAGGCGATTCTGAATAACACGCTCTAAACCAGAATCATCAAATAAAGTACGACTGAGTCCATCTCGAAAAATCTGTCCAATCTTCCGTGGCAACCAATCCCAAAAATTAGGGAATATATCAATACCGTCTTGAATATAAAACCCTAAAAGCTCTTTTGCAGAAAAGCCTTGCGCTAATCCTAGTGCTAGGAGACTACCTGTGGAGGTGCCTGCAATTAAATCAAAATGTTGTCCTAGAGGCGCACCCAGTTCCTTCTCAATTTCAACTAGAATCGTCGCACTAACCACACCCCGAATACCACCACCACTTAAAGCAAGAATTTTGTAAAGGCTCATGAACTTTTCTGATTAACTTGGGGAAGCTAGTGGTTTAAGTTTCAATTGGTAGAAATACTAGCTTTCACAAACTAGCCTCATTCTGCTCACGTCCCCGGAAGCTTTTATATTTCTTCACCCAATAGGTAATCAAGGGAAGCAGAAATCATTGCTTCACCCTCAAGCCTTCAGCAGCCAATCCTTCTACAGCAATCTCATTAGGAATATTCAGCTTTCGTCTGGAAGCTGAAAACGTGGGGTACATTGGAGAGGCACTATCACCAAGAGTTGGGAGGAGCAATGAGTCTGACTCAGGTTATTACTACCAAAATTGTAATTACAATCTGTTTCTGGTGCATACCACTGCTATTGGGTCCAAAGTCGCTCTTTCATTGGGTCAATGTACCATTCCCTCAACCAGAAGTTTTTATCCGGTTATTAGGAGCGGCATAAGCCGCTCTCGTAGTTGCTTACTATCACGGACTGACAGAGGCAAGAACAACGGGGTCAGCAGTAACAACCGTTTGGATGGGGTTGGTAAGTAAGAAACTGTCAGATCTGGGTACTCAAATTGCGGCTTTTTTGGCACGTTTTCATCATTACAAGCTCTCTCTTTTATCTTTGATTAAATCGCTTCAAAGAGTTCTTGTAATTCATTCATCCGTTCAACAAATTGTTCTCGTTGCTTAGACAGAGACACTGACTCTGTCATTCTTGCTCTCGATCGCAAAAACTGCCTCACTTCATCAAATGCTTGGCAAAATCGTTTCGCACTTTCAAACGCTCCAAACCCTAGCATCGGATAGTAACGTTGCTTGGTCCCTCGATGACTCTGCTCGATCGGATTTCCCAAACAACCTCTCACTTCATGCTCAACATCCGTTCCCAAGTTCTCATCAATTGCTCTGGGATATGAAGCTAGACCATCTGTCACCACTCTTTGCGGTAGTTGTCCTGCAACTTCATGCGCTTGGGCAAAGAAGGCTTTTGCTGCTGCCATGTCTCGTTTCTCACTCAACCTCACATCCACCAAGTTTCCATCCTCATCGATCGCTCGGTACAGATAGTACCATTTGCCTTTCACACGGATGTATGTCTCGTCCACAAACCAAATCTTGCCCACCTTCCCCTTGCGTTTGGCTCTCAGCTGTTGGGCAAAAATCGGAGTAAAGCGTTCTTCCCAATCTCGTACTGTTTCATGCGTGAACTCCAACCCCCGCAGTAGGAAGAATTCGGCAATGTCTCTAAAGCTCAGCTTGTAACGGAACCGACAGAGCAACACTTGGAACACGATATCGGTGGGCACCTTGATGAAATTGAAAGGGGTACCGGTGCGTTCATTGCAGGTGCGATAGCACGCCTTGCAGCGAAACATTGCGTAACCTAAATCAGTGGTGCGTTGCAATCGAGTGGTGTGAGTCGAGCTGCAGTGAGGACAGTTCATCGAAGGCGGACTGAACGGAAGTTGAGGGCAGAAGCTAGTTTATCAGGCAGGGGCTTCTACCCTCAATTTGAGTACTCAGTTCTGACAGTTTCACTCGTGTATGCATATCTGATGGATGTAAGTGATGCGTACAAGACCACCAGAGCTATCAATGTGAAGCATCAAATTCGTCAACGGTAAAAAGGCGACAGTTTGGGTTCACAGCAAAGTTTTACCAAAGAGCGCAGTACAATAAGATTAAAATTTTGTTCCTTATCAGCTACAACAGCATCATAGATAAATACATTGGTTGAACCATCAGATCAAATAAATTTAGGTAGAAGCTTAAATTTGGAATACAATAGCAACAAAACCACGCGCAAGTCCATTGAAACAGTAAAAGTTGCGGAGCGCTAAAATTCCTATCTCCGCCGCAAGCGGACGGAGCATTACGGAATTTCCCTTCGGGACGCACTTCCGCTTGTTACAAACGCCGCAAGCGGGCGGGGAATTCGACCCGGAGTGATTAAATACCTCGAAAGGTTAGAGATACACTTTTTGCTCTTTCGTTTAATCAGAATCTCAATGAGATCAGGGAACTGTATGAATCTTAACCGTGACGATTTAGCACGCAAGGTTTCTATCACGCTAGCAAGTGAGCTTGAGCAAAATCTGCCAGAACTTGTTGAGCAAGAAATAGAGCTACAGAAACACAGTAAACCAATATCCACTGACGAATCAATTGAAATAGCAATGTTGGGTTTAGCCGTTGCAGCTTTGGTTCTTCAGATTGCTGCTTTTGCTATACAAATTCGAGACTCACGAAGGCAGCAACTAAAATCACTTCCAGAAATATCAGAGTATGAATTAGAAGTACAACAAAGACTAGGAGCGAAAGTTTTAACTGCTGCCACAGTTGAAAAAAGACAGATAATTAAACGAATAATTCAAGTAACAGTTTTAGAGATATTAGAAGATCTTAATGATAATCAGTAGTTAAGAGGTTAGTGCTATAAAATTCAATATGCGGGCGATACTGACAGTTTTTGTATTGTTTGCAGTCTGTTATATAACTTAACCAACTCTACCTGCTATAATAGATTGAATTGATGAAAAAGGCTCTCGACGTTGAGAATTCCGAAGCCTGTGCTTCTACTCCACTCCCCATTGTAACTTTGAGTAGCCTGTCTAATTGCCGCACGAATTTGAGAAGAATTTAGTTGAGATGCTTCTGAAGATTTTTCCCAGGCAGATAACAGCAGAGCAATTGCTCCACTAACTTGAGGAGCTGCCATGCTAGTACCTGACTTTCGACAAACACCATTAATAGTACCAGCACTTGCCCCGGAGATATTGGCTCCAGGGGCTACAAGATCAGGTTTATGAATTCCCTGTCGTGTTGGTCCTTGTGATGAATCGCTATCCTCTCCAAAACCTGATTCATCAACTTGTTGTACAGCAGCTACCGTAATAATGTTATGTGCTGTTCCAGGAGGAGTTAATGTGACACACTCATCAGCATCTTCAAAACCAACTGCTCTACTTGAATCTATCTCAATCCATGCATGAATATCCTTATTGCCTTCTTCAGGGTAACCCCCTGATCTTCTAACTTCAAGAAACCAACATCCATCAGCTATGGAGTTTGCAGAACCTTTTTCAATGAATATATCAACCGAGCTATCACCATTGTAAGGATGATGTCTTACATATCTAATCTTACACGTGTTCTTGTTAGAAAAAACTTTAAGACCTGTTCTCCTTCCCAAAGTAACCCACTCTGTTCTTTCTCTATATGGGTTCTCTACACATAATTCTAATTGATAAGCAGAGTTAAACCAAATTTGAATATTATCCCTGTCTCTTGCATTCTCAACACAATTTATTAAAAGTCTGCATGGGATTTTATTTTTCACATTAAATTTGGCATGTCGTCGCGTTTGCCTTTCATTGCCTGCTGATTTGACGATAGCATAACCTTCGGCAGCACCACTTTTCAAGAACTCAATATCATAAAGCCTTTCTAAAACTGATGTTCCATCATGAGGTCCAACATTGATTCCTTGGCTAACATTTACAACGGTAGGTAAGCGCGCTACCCTCTCTGTGAAATCCTTGATATACTTCAGAGCATTTCCATGAGACGCTTCAACACCACGAGACAAGTCGATTTTAACTACAACTATTTTAGCCTCAGGTGCAATTCCTCCAAGAAAATGTGTTCCTGGTTTTCCTGCCGCAATACTCGTTACATGGGTTCCATGCCCAGACTCTAAATCTCGTAGGCTATTAGGTGCATTCCCTTGTCTTAAATATTCATCAATCTCCTCCTTTAAGTATTCTCTACCAAATGCACAATGCTGTCTCCTGGCATCATCAGAGGAACCGGTTCCATCTCTATCAGCCTGGTCCCAAATAGCTAGGATTCTAGATTCTCTGCCAGTAGCATCCAAGAAGGCTTCATGACAAATATCAATTCCACTATCAATAACAGCAATAAGGGCTTTATCTCCTTTTTCAAATTGATGAATTCTATCAGCCTTAACTGCTACACCAAGAGAAGAATGAGCTAAATGTGAGGTACTTTCTTGAGTCGATATCCCTTCTGAGAGATTACTATCCCATGATGAACTTTGTCGGCTAGCTTCGACATATATTACTTCTGAATCTTCCTGAAGAGCTTCAATAGTATTTCGACTACCTATACAGCCTATGATTGTTCCAAAACGAAAGGTTTCCTCAAGATCAGGTATGTGATCTGACGACCAGGATTCATTACTCACATAAACCAACATATTAAGACGAAGCTGAGATAGAGCTGTTTCCCACACTTGCTGATCTTCATGCTCAAGATTATCCTTCAGCACACCGAACTCGAAGATTAGGTAAGCGTCTATTTTGTTCATGAAGTCCTCCTGACTAGACGTTACTTTCTCCTTAACTTCAATTCGTTGTTGGCTAATCTCTGCTGATTGAACTGATCTATCACCTTCCAAACTTAGTTTTCGTTTAGACTTCTTAGAAGCTTTAATAATGCGAGGTGACACAGGTGCAACTGCTACAGTGATATGGCATGTTGGCTTACGAATTTGATAAGCTCGGCCTTGAGCCCTTGGACGGTAGCGCTTCAAACATGGACCCTGATCAGCAAAAGCTTGAGTAATATACAGTTCCGATGGATTATAGCCTTGGTTGTGTTCAGCGTTCGCAACTGCCGAACGAAGAACTTTTAACACTGGTTCACAGGCCCTATAAGGCATAAACTCCAGAATGATCAATGCATCCTTATATGAACAACCACGAATTTGATCTAAAACACGTCGAATCTTGAAGGGAGACATCCGAACGTAGCGAGCCTGTGCTTTTACAGGTTGAACATAAGTTTCTTGATAGTTCTTAGTAGTCATACTATTCAACTTTCAATGTCTAAAGTAAAGCCTCCTAATTAAATACAAGTAACTACTCTTTGGTCACTAAATACTCTGCTCTCACACCTAACACTTCTATCATTAAATTACACCCTCATTGAATTACACCCTGATTTGGAGTTAGAAAATTGGCAATAAGCTAGAACAAATGATCTTCTCTCACATTTCAAGAGTTGAAATCTTGAAGCTATTCTGTCTGAAGGTTATATAAAAGACTGTGACATTTGTCATCTCTTCTAAAAAATTAATATCTGTGTAAACTTCGGGAAGAACTGAACCTCTTCTAAAGTTTTGTTCTAATGAATACATCTTCTAGGACTACAATCAATTAATGTTGTGGATACTTTTAGCATAAGGGTCGAAACTGCTGCTTGACTGACAAAACTAAGAAGCTGGGATGCGGCTGAGGACGGTAAATTTACGCTTGAAAGCATGATTCTGTTGTCGTTTGGAAGCAATGGCAGGTTGAGGGTCAGGCAGAACTGAGAGTAAATGAACTACCCCGCTGCAGAGCAGACGGGGTATCAGAATCAAAAAAGCGTAAGCTGCTCATCTCGGTGTAGCTTGAGATATTCATTACCCTGATTCTTGACGTAGTTCGCAATCATCCCTTCATTCCCGTGTTTCCCAACCGTACTTGCAAAATAGCCATCACTCCAAAACTCTCCGCCCCATAGCTTTTGTTTCACCTGAGGACAACGCCGAAACACTTCCTTCGCCGTCAAACTCTTGATCATTTTGACCAACTTCGTCACGCTGTACGTGGGCACCGATCGGACTAAAAAATGCACATGGTCTTTGTCTACACCGATTTCTATAAATTTGACCTCGTAGCGTTTCTCAATCTCCAGGCAAACTTCTCGCAGCACTTCATCGACCTGTTCATCAAACACTGCCCGCCGATACTTTGCTGGAAACACCAGGTGATATAGCAAGACGGTTACGTTATGACTTTTGTGGACGTACTCGCTCATCCCTGCATCTTACGCTGCAGAGCAGCGGGGAATCGACCCGCAGAGATTGAAAGACAAAATCAAAAATTGTTTGCAAAAAGGACGTGATTTAATGGAGACATTCCAGCAAGAAAATCCTCCTGGCAGTTTTTGGTTTGAGAATGAAGATACTTTATTTGATGAGCGTAGGCACGAGCTTTCTAATGACTGCCAAAAGTATCGAGATAGCAAAGAAAAAAGAATTAAATTCACAGTTTTTCCTGGATATTTTGTGCAACCACCAATGGTTGTTAAGATTAAGGTTTCTATTGATTCTCAGGGATCAGAAACAGTACTATAGTTTGATAGATAATCGTTTCCTAGGTTCATGTAGAAAACGCCTCAAAAACAATGCAACAATAGGACTTACGCAGATTTGAGAAAGGGAAAGGGAAAGGGGGCACCTACCGTAATTGCTCAATCAGGTTGAGCTAAGCACGGCTTTGAGGGAGGATGGTAAGCTTTTGCCATGAAGGAACTGCCGCCTCTTGATGGACTGAGCCTCGCACAAAAGGATGCCCTGATTGGAGGGCTGTGGCAGGAGTTGCAAACGTTGCGCTCAGAGGTGGAAAAGCTGAGGCAAACACGGGTGAAGAAAACTTCGCGTAATTCCAGTTTGCCGCCTTCTCAAGGCTTCAAGCCCAATAGGAGCAGTGCTGGGTCAACTCCTCTTAATGGTGAGGAAACGGGATATCACGGCAGGAGTGGGCGAGAATTAAGCTAACAGCCGGATCAAGTCGTGGTTGTCCAAGCCAAGAGTTGTCCCGACTGTGGGGTCGAAGTTGACCTATCAGCGCAGCACTTGAGCGGGGTTTACGAGCGCATTGAATTACCCCAGATCACCCCTCACATTACACGAGTTGAACGCTATAGCGGGATTTGTCCGTGTTACCAAAAGGGGTTGTGTCGCAAAAAATTCCTGAAGCGCTATCTGTAGAGTTACAACACATGCAGTTCAGATCCATGGGTAGCGTTTCTAAAATTTTTTGCGACACAACCCAACTGTGCTAACTGAGCACCAGGTTGTTCAAATTGCCGCTGTAACCTGTAATTTCGACAATGTTATCCCTTTGTTTATTGAATCCAGCAACACCATCATTGATGGCAACGAAGGTGCGTCGAGTAGAACTGCTGCCCAAGGTAAAGACAGCAGCTTTATTTGCTTTGAAATTAGTAGTGGTTAGTACAGCACCAATGCCTCCGCTTGATAAGGTACTTACCCTTCCTCCCTTAAAGACATTGGCTGCACTGACAGAATTGAGTCCATCAATCCTATCTATGCCAATTGCCAAGTCAGCAATGCGGTCGTACTTACCCAACAAAGAATCGCTGAGTGTTGTAAACCGGAAGGTATCTCTGCCACGTCCACCTTTTAGGGTGTCTGCTCCAGCACCTCCAACGAGACTATCATTTCCAACTTCACCTAGGAGAATATCGTTATCCTCTCCGCCATTGAGAGTATCGTTGCCGCTTCCCCCATTAATTCTGTCATTCCCTGCGAAACCGGAGACAATATCAGCGCCTCCAAAGCCGTTCAGTATGTTATTTGCATTAGTGCCGCTGAATATCTCAGAGTCATTCACATTGACAATGAGCTTAAAGGTATTTGTAGCTGTGGCATTTGCCGCATCTTTGGCAGTTACCGTGATGGTGTGAGATGCCCTCGTACTTGTGATAGGAGAACTTCCTGTTAAAACACCAGTTGACGAATTGAATATCAACCAGGGAGGTAAAGCTCCATTCGCTGTATTTGCCCTTGCGCTGTAGGTTACTGTATCCCTAGTATCGACATCGCTGAAGTTACTGGCTACAGCAAAAGTGTATCGCTTCCCTCGTTTAGTCACCTTGTTATTAATTGGACTAACCAAAGTTGGGGCATCATTGACTGCAGCTACGGTAATAGAAGCAGTATCCTGTACTAGAGAAAAGGCAAACGTGCTGCCCGTTGTTGAGGCATTCGCCTTAGTTCCTACAGTACCAGTGGTTTGATCCCAAGCACGATAGGTAATGCTAGCAGTCGTCCCATTTTGCCCATTGGGGACGAAACGAACTCGATCGGTGGAGCGCAGCAACAAAGCGCTGGTATTAGTAACAGCTCCAACGTTCAGCCAGGTTGAGCCGTTATTGAGGGAATATTGCCAGGTACCATTGCCACCATTGAGACTGGTAACTGCCACACCTTGCGCTGCTCCAGCATCTGAATCTGAGATTGAGGCATCCAAGAAGGAGGTGATCGTCTGTCCACTATTGTTGATGTTGTTTTCTGTTAGAGCCACCAAGGCTGGTGAGCTAGCAGTCAAGATCGGTGCATTGTTCATATTAACGACCGTGAGCTCAAAGGCATCGTTAACAGAAGCTCCAGACTGATCCGTTGCAGTTACCTGGATGCTCAAGGTATCAACTTGTCCATTCTCGGGTGTGCCGCTGAGGGTACGGGTTAATGGGTCAAAGCGTAACCAACTGGGTAGCGGCTCATCATTACTAAGCGTTGCACTGTAATCGAGGTTGACGGTGGACGCTGCATTAAAGGTATTAGCAGGAATCGTAAAGCTAAAAGCAGTATCCTGGTTTGCATTCAGGTCTGGAATTGGGTTGAGTATAGTCAGATCATCATCATCGATGATTGTTAAGGTAGCTGTATTCTGAGTGCCAATCGCTACCCCTTCTGTAGGATTGCTCAATGTCAGGTTGATTGTTTCGTTAGCTTCAAATAGGATGTCATCGGCGATCGGGATAGTAACCGTTTTAGTCGTTTCACCAGGGGCAAAGTTAACGGCAATTGCGCTGTTGTCATAGTCTGTAAGCATGGTTGCGGTGCCATCCACCAGATTCACCATAGCGCTGACGATTTCATCACTGTCGCTGGTGCGATCAATCCTGACGGTGGCGATCGGCGTGCCATCTTCTCGAATGCTGAAGTTTGCGGCACTGAAGGCAAGCGTCGCGGCTGACAAACTGGGAATTGTAATTTGGGTATCGGAACTTGTAGGAATAGCTTCTACGTTACCTGCTTTATCTTGAGCAACACTGTAGAAGGCATAAGTTTGACCGGGCTGCCCAGTGTATATTGCTTCTGTTGAGGTAGTATCGTTCTGCCAAAGAACATACGGATCACCATTGGTCGAAGCAAAGATATCGTAGGTGGCTATACCGCTGCCACTATCAGAGCCCGCCCATGAGATAGTGAAGGTAGAACCGTTGTTAGCAGACACAGCATTAACGCTACTGGCAGGTAAATCTCCATCGAGTTTGTTGAAAACGGGTGAGGTTTGGATGGAAGGTTGATTATCTAAAGTAATAGTTGCTTGGGCATCGATGCGAGTTCCAGTTGTGCTATTGGCTTTGGGCTGGATGCTGTAGCCGACAAACCCTTGCCCTACCCCGTTTTGATTGTTTGGAGGTAGGAAGCCCTGATTAGGATCTGTGACGGGATTACCAGTTATGGGGTCGATCGCCGTGAAGCTCCAAGTGACAACACCGGTTTCGGTGTCGAGACCAGCAAGAACATCGACAAAGACACCACGGGTAGTCCGCAGGTCAAGGCGCTGGCTGTAGTTTTGCACGCCAAGAGGAACGTCGATCGTGAGTCCGCCAAAGCCAAAGTCATTGAGGGCGAAGGTTTTGGGGTCGAGGTCGAGGTCGAGTGGTTGAGTAATGGTGACTTGGGCAACTGGAGCGGTTCCGGCTGCTCCATTGTTGCTGAAGCGGATGGTGTAGGGAATAACTGCACTGGCAGCTAACCAGTGGCTGGTGCCGAATCCATCAGGGTTGACCAGTGTATTAGTGCCGTTAACGGTGGCTTGGCGTTGCTGCGCGGTGTACCCCTGAACAAATTCGTTGGCACCATTGGTAAGGGCAATATCAAGGATGGCATTTTCTAGCAAATCAGGGTCGGTGATGCCTGCGGCTCTTGCAATGGCTTCTGCTTGTGCCCGGACTTGTGGGTCTAGGGCGTCTAGGGTGATGACATTACGCGGGAAGGTGCGATCGATAAAGGTGTTGGTATCTGTTCCGGATGCGTAGTCGAAGAGGGAGTCGGCTTGGGTGATGCGCCAGCTATCGGCATATTCGCCATAGAGTTGCTGGGGAGAGATAGAATCGCCGAGGACAGTTCCGTTACGAAGGGCAAAGTCATCGTCATGACTATTGTTGTTATTGCCTAAGAGCCCAACGACTTGTCCCAGACGACTGAGATTGAGACCAACGCTGAGGTCAATGTAGGTGCTATTGAGCGTGACCTTAATTTGGTCATTATCGGGCGAGAAAATAGTGTAACGGTCGCCTTCCCGATAGATCAGGTTTTCTCCGACTGCAAAGAGTTCGCTATCAAGGAGGTCGGTGGCAATGCCATTAATAATGAGGGGCTGAGCCTGTCCGATGTAAAATGCAATGCGCTGTCCGTCTAGCTTGAGGGCAATGGCAGTATTCACCGACACGCTGGTGCTGTTGCCCCAAGGCTGTTGTCGGGTCTGAATTTCCAGATCGCCTTGGAGGGATTTAACAGCGGTGAACTCTCCTACGGATTGGAAGTCATAGTTGATGCCATCAAAAGTTTTTAGGTGGGGATCGCCATTGTTTTCACCTGGTGGCTTAGGTGTTGGTGGCTTAGGGGGTGGGGGTGGGTTGGGTGGAGCAGGCGGGGGGGGTTCAGGTGCCGGTGGACGAGGAGGAACAGGGGGTGTTGGGGGTGGCGGTGGTTCGGGAGGACCGGGAGGTGGTGGATTGGGTGGAGCAGGTGGTGGTGATGGTTCGGGTGCTGGTGGACGAGGAGGAACAGGGGGTGTTGGGGGTGGCGGTGGTTCGGGAGGACCGGGAGGTGGGTTGTAATCGCATATAGAATCAGTGACATAATCACAAGCGAAACCAATGCCCACCCCTGCTACCTTTCCCCAGGGTCCCGGTATGACAGCCGTAGCTCCCCCCAATCCGGTGCATATAATAAACGAACCGAAATCACAGGCTGTGTATTCAAGACCACTTGGATCTAAGAAGCTTACAGGATTGTTAAAGACGTATCGATAAAAGTTTGTATCTCCTGCATTAATCCCTAAAGGATCTGAACTCAAGAATTTTCCTGTTCCTGCGTCATAGAATCTCGCTCGCATGAACTCGAGCCCATTGCCTTCATCCATTACGCCCCATTGCCCAACGTACTCAAAGGGGTTGGCAACAGTTTCAATTTTGGTCAATTCCTCACCAAATGGTAGATAACTGTAGCGATTAAGATAATTTCCATTTGATCCAGTTAACCCAACCGTTGAACCAAGGGCATCAGCATCGTAATAAGCGGCTGAGTTAATTCCATCAACTCGGTTCACTAATCCGAGTCCGTGGTTATAACGGGCAGTCAGATTACCAGCACCATCATATTCACCCACAACATTTCCTAAGCCAGAGGGATCGAGTAAATATTCGGTTCGTTGACCGTTATGAGTGGTAGCGATGCGGTTACCCAATGCATCATATTCATAACTCCAAATTCCTTGAGGCGTACTGACCTGAATTAAACGATTTTCTGCATTGTAGGTATAGGTAGAAGTTTGTCCTCCTTCAGTTTTGGCAATCAGGTTACCATCAGCGTCATAGGTGTAAATAGCATTACCGACAGTCGTGTACTGATTGAGATTATTGCTGCTGTAGTTTGTGATTGCACCATCATCAATGACCCCAGTGCGATTACCTGCTGCATCATACTGATACTTAATGATGCGACCATCAGGTGTGGCAACGGAGATCAGTTGTCCAATGGCATCATAACCATATTGCCAGGTTCCCTCCACTGTGGTCATGCTGGTGCGCCGACCTAAATCATCGTAGGTATAATCGAAACGAGAGTTAACCGTGCCATTAGAGTTGTAATTAACAATGTGATTGGGCTGACCACATTTGCAATATTCGTAAGTAGTATAAGTACCATTTCCATTGGTTTCCTTACTCAGACGACCGACTGCATCGTAGTCATAGCTGATGATTGTCTGTCCAGTTCCGTCTGTCAAAGTTTTTAGCCGACCGACTGCATCATAACTGTAGTTAACGGTATAGCCATCTTGTGTACTCATCTGGGTACGTTGCCCAGTGGTGTTATAGCTAAACTGAAGGGAACGCCCAGAGGGATAACTGATCCGAGCCATTCGATCAGCCGCATCATACTGCAGCTCAATGGTGCCCGTAGCATCCGTTGCAGTTAGCAGGTTGCCCCGATTGTCATAGGTGTAGGCAACGGTTGAACCATCCACATATTGCTTACTCGTGAGTTGACCGTTACTGTTGTAGGTGTATTGAATTTCACTGCCGCGACGATTGACAGATCGGGTAAGATTGCCTGCCGAATCAAAACTAAACTGCTCGCTACTGCCATCGGCATAGGTAATGCCTGATAAGTTTCCTAGAGTGTCATAGCCATAAGTAACCGAATTACCCTTCGCATCTTTAAACCCAGCCAATCTGCTAAAGGTAGCATCATAGGTAAAGGTCGTCTCCTGATTGAGCGCATTAATCTGCTTCGTTAAGTTGCCTCGATTGTCGTAGGTGTACGTAGACTGACTGCCATCCGGAGAGATGGTCGCTACTAAGTTACCAGCCGCATCGTAGCGATATTGAAAATTCTCATTCTTGACCGAACGGAACTGGCTAAGTTTACCTGCATCATTAAATAGAGATGTCTTTGTAGCTCCTGTACCATCTGTAATAGCTACTCCACCTGGGGAGTTATAGCTGTAAGAGAGAGCTCCTGCTTCCCCATTGCTAAACTCATGGATCAAACGCCCTTGAGTATCATAGTCAAAACTACGTTGATAGCCTTCATTCGACGTAATTGACAGCAGGGAATGTTTGCGGGCTGCAACATCACCCGTATCGTAGCTATACGTCGTTGTCCCTTGGGCTGTTGCAACAGAGAGCAAATGTTCCCCTAACACATCGTAATTGTAGGTGGTTGTCTTACCTGTCGAGTCCGTAATCTGGCTAATCTGCCCTTGAGCGTTATAGCTGAGATTCAAGCTGTCGCCGTTCGTGTGAACAAGACGAGTCAGGAGATCTCCGCTGTACTCGAATGTAATGCGATTGTTGTTGGTATCCTCTACAAAGCCCAATTTTCCATCTGCAGCAAACTGATAAACAGTGCCATTCAGTTCACGTAAGCGATACTGCCCATTGCTGACGGTGAGGGCGGCTCCATTTCCTCCACTGTAGGTTCCATCCTGTTGACGGCTGAAAACTCGCTGTAAGTTCCCCACACTACGGATGACGACATCCCCATCGGACTTGGTCGTTGCCTGCAAATCCCACTCATGACTCCAACCTCGACCCAATGCCCCTTGTTCATAGCGCTCAGCAATAGACTGATAGAAGATGCGATTAAAGGTCAGGGACAGTCCGGGCGCAGCATCAACCACATCTGTTGTCGTGACCAGACTGGTGCTTGTCAGGGTATTTGCTGCTTGCTTCCACTCAAACGCAAATAAACGGGCTAAATTGTCAGCGGATTCTCCAAGTTGACTTAAATAATTGGCATTTTCTGCCATAACCGCCTGGAACTGTCCAACCGTCTGCCCCAAAGAAGTGGTTAGATTATTCCAGATCGCATCCCACGCTTCCGAATCAATAAAGCTATAGCTAGAGCGCGCTTCTGCTTTAATCGCTGCCCAGTTAATCGCTTCAGTTGCCGGTACTTGTTCGATCGAGAAGGAAACCAGCCCATTCTCTTCAGGCGTGTAGGCAAAAGAAAACTCACCACTTGCACCAGGGGCAAGAACACCCCCTGGACCACTGTTACTGGTCCCAAACGCTAGATTCAGCAGTTGCGCTAAAGTTGCACTATCACTATCGCTCTCTGGCACATTCACATCAGCGTTCGCAGCGGAGATCCTAAACAACGGTGCAATAACATCCGTTTGACCCACGTTCGTATAGGTGACCTTAGCAACCCCCCAGTCTGGATAACTCACCTTCACCTGAACATTTCCAGCAGCCCCACTTGTGACCGTGAACGCATCATCAACCGTTGAGCTAGTTTGCTGGTTGCTGAGATTGACATCATATTTTCCTGGAGTCAACCCTGTTAGATCAAACGTTGCCCAAAGCTCAGCGTCGTTTGCCCAGTAAGTTTTGCTAGCGGTATGCTTGGTGCCATCTACAGCAACTAAACTGACCTGATTATTAGGTGCAAAGTTTTGACCAGAGAGCACAACCGTCGTCTGACCTTGATTGCTGCCTAATGCACCATTCGGGAATCCAGCAATGAAGGGAGAATCCTTATCGACAATGGTTAAGGTTGCACTATTTTGCTGTCCGATCGCCGCCCCGCCTGTTGGAGCAGTTAATGTCAGATTTAAGGTTTCATCGGGTTCAAGAATCGTGTCGCTGATAATAGGGATCGTGGCAATTTTGCTGGTTTCTCCATTGGCAAAATTAACCTTAATAGGTTCGTTGTTGTAATCACTGAGTGCAGTTGCTGTGCCATTTCTCAGATTAATGGTGGCACTCACCTCACCGTCATTTCCCCCCGTTCGGTTAATAGTGACAGCAACTACAGGCGTACCATCTTCTCTGACGCTAAATGCAGGGGCACTGAATGCCAACGTCCCAGGAATAGCAGGATCGTTATCAATAATGGCAAATGTAGAAGTGCGTTGCGCTCCTAAAGTTGCTCCCTTTGTTGGACTGACTAACGTGAGATTGACTGTCTCGTTGGGTTCAAACTTTGTATCATCAATAATGGGTAGAGAAACTATCTTGCTTGTTTCTCCAGCTGCAAACGCAATGGGAATGTTAAGCTGATTGTAATCGCTAGGATAGGTTGCGGTTCCATTGGAGATTTGAATCGTAACTCCTACCTCTGTGCTGGCATCTCCTGCTCGCGTAAGGGTTACTTGCGCCACTCCATCTTCGGCACTTGAAAAGTTAGTATAACTAAAGGAAAGGGTGCCAGCATCATTGTCTATCAGGTTCAGAGTAGCGGTATTTTGCTCCCCGAGCATTGCCCCGCCACTTGGATTACTTAACGTTAGAGCAATTGTTTCGTTTGGCTCAAATACTGCATCATCAATAATTGGAATAGCAACCGTTTTTGAAATTTCCCCATCAGCAAAGCTTACTGTAATAGGGGCATTGTTATAGTCGTTCGGAGCAAACGCTGTTTCGTTGCTAGGCACCAGCGTTACTGTGACATTCCCATCACTACCTCCTGTGCGTTCGACCGTCACTGCTATAGTAGGAGTGCCATCCTCATTCATACTGAAAGTAGTTGAACTGAAGGCTAAAACCCCTGGCGCAGGTAATTCCTTGTTGTAGTGACCTGTAATATTGACCTGATAACCAGTTGCTACGCCGTAATCGGCACGCAGAATCTGGATATAATTTTTACCAGGCTCTAAGTTCCCTAAAGGAATTCCTACAAACGGAGATAGAGAGTCAGCACCAAACTTATACTGACCGTTTACCCAAACTAGAATGCTGTTATCAACCCGAAAGTTGCCAGTCAAGTTAGAAATACCATACGTTCCACCATCAACTTCATATATGATGGCTGTTTCTTCATTAACTCTCCAAGTTGAGGGGATTGGTTGAAGTTCGCTCCAAGAACCATTGGCTAAGGCATTTGCAGGATCTAAGAGCCAATCTCCCAACTTTGTAATTTCACTTAAATCAGGTTCGATACGGAAGTCAGCCTTTGTACCACCTGTTGATATATTTGGACCCGGAAAATAAGAAGCCAATGGATGAGAACGATTACCTGGGTAAAGATCTTTGAGATTGTTATTGTAGTAACCTTGGGAGAAATTAGTAATTAATTGATGGTTGTCAAGAGTCGTCAAAGTAGCGGTACTTCCTCCATCAATACCAGCTTCTGTTACGCTGTCATTCCGACCAGTCCCAGCAAAATTCTGATTTTCTACTGCAATCGTCTGTCCATTCAGCCTAATCACCCCTATATCATCTTCAGATCTAAGCTGTTGTAATCTCTCGCTCGTCAATTCCTCCCCTCGCACCAGCGCTGAGAAAATTTCTCCCTCATCTCCAGCACTATCTTGAATATTCAAGAGTTGATTAATCCGATGTCCGATTTCCTCCAATAGAAGATTAACTACAGGAGCCAAATCCTGTTGCTTAACAAATTCCTGAGATATGTAAATGGTATTTTTCGTTGCAGCATATGCCCCATTTGCCCCGTGCAGTTGAGATGATGTAAGGAATTCGATCGCTGGAATGGCACTGAAATCTCCCTGCTGCCAAGCCTGCGCCATGCTTAGGGCATCTTGAATCGTGAAGCGATCGCCAAAAGCTACATTCATTCTGCTCATGAAGTCAGAACTGGCAGCGAAGCTTCCTAAGTATCGCCGTACTTCTGCCAGTGCTTGTGAAAGCGTTTGAGAGGAAGAAGAATAGTTTTCGCCAAGCCTGTTAGACGGATTGTCACCGGAGTACGAGTTGATAAAGTTCATGGCAATGATGAATGCTTTGTTTAACTAAACACAAGAGAAAGCCGATGAGACAATGGGATTTTCGAAATCCAAGCTTTGGGTAGAGCAACTCGTAAATACTTGGCAAACTATTTTGCCTGCCAGCTTTGGCAGAATTTCCGTTTTGGAATTTTGGGCACAAGCATCGTGAACTAATCTGAGGCTGAGCAAGTGAAACTGACATATGTCCGCTGTTCTACACTTGGCTCAATCTCCTCAAGCAAAATTCACCAACAGCAAAACTGTGGCAAAACGATAAGGATAATTGGTAGATACCTTGGAGGCGAATCGAGAACGACTTGAATAGCTACTAATGTTTCAGTTGGTTGGCTAAAGAGCTTTTGGATGATTCAAGTCCTACTAACTCTCCAGAACTTCAGGAAGTCTATACTCAAAACAGTGTAATTGAGCTTTTTGGCTGCAAGGGCGATCGCAACCGCTTGAGGGTTAAAATGGTTACTCATTTAGTACCTTCTCTAGAACAATTGTTGCAATCCAATAGAGAAACCAGTTATCCACGTATCAGAACAAAGAACTTACTAACTTAAGCTATCTACAGATGCACAGAAGATGTAAACTCGCTGCTTCACTAGTTAATTTTGCTACTCCATTAGTATCGTCCAGAGTCCGTAGTTTTGACGGTTTAGATTGTGAAGACTATAGAAAGCAGCGTATAGTTCGGGTGAAATTCTTTAGGTTACTGACTATATCTCAAAAACTTCTTAGCAACAGATGGACTGCATCGTTTGTTGCCTTAAGCACTTATTCTAAACTCGACTTTATCTATCAGGCAGCATAGCAAAGCAAGTGGGACCAACAGTTGAAGAATGAGCGAGGAATATTTACAGTATCGGTTTGAGGAATAGACAACTGAAAAAGGCGAAAGTGCAAAAGATGTTGATGGACCAAGGCTTATTAAGTGACAATGCAGAAGGGCTCTTCCCAATTTTTGATACTGCTGGCGAAACATTGCTTAACGAATGAAGCCGTCTCACCAAGAATCGCTTAAGTTATCTGAAAGTCAGTAACATCAGGGAATTCGCTTAATGTCACTACATCCACAGGCGCAATACGTTGTGCCCCCAGAAACTGCTAAGGTTGCTCATGCTATTTTCCCAACTGGCAACTTGTGTGTCACGATGGCAGCGACCTTGCACGAATTTTTTAGTGATCAACACTTCAATATCCTTTACCCAGACGGACGAGAAATCGGCTTAACCCAGGTTGATGCCGCTTATGTTGCCGAGTTTTCAGAGAGAACAGCGCAACGCATTGAAGCAGGTGTTCACCAACCGAAACGAGGGCAAAAACGAGGGCGGACTAAACCTGACCCGCTAGCGGGGGTTTGGCAGGATGAGTTAGAACCGATGTTGCAGCAGCAACCGCGACTCAAACCGATGACCTTATTTGAGTATCTGCAACAGAAATATCCAGGCAAGTACCCAAACGTTTTGCGAACGTTGCAACGACGAGTCGCTCATTGGCGAGTGATGCATGGGGCATCACCAGAAGTCATGTTCCAGTTGCGCCATGAGCCAGGAGGAATGGGGTTTTCCGACTTCACCGAACTCAAAGGGATTGAGATCACCATTAACGGTAAGCCGTTTGAGCACTTAATCTATCACTATCGATTAGGCTACAGTGGGTGGCAGTATGCCCAGATTATCCAGGGCGGGGAAAGCTTTGTTGCCCTATCTGAGGGATTGCAGAATGCTCTGAGTGCTTGCGAGGGAGTGCCCAAACAACATCGCACCGATAGCTTGAGCGCGGCGTATCGTAACAGTGGCGGCAAAGGACAGGCAGTAACTGATCTGTACGACCAGTTGTGCCAGCACTACCGGATGCAACCAACGCGCAACAACCGGGGCATTGCTCACGAAAACGGCAGCATAGTGCGATTCGTTCTTGTCGAAATAGCTAAAAAGCTTATAAGACAGGGCTTCCAGAAGGTAACCCAGGCTGGGTTGAGTTCGCACTTGAAATCTCTTCTGGATGATAACTTGATGTTCTTGTCGGTGATGCCTCTGACCAAGACCAGAGTGCTACTCCAACCCACCCGGTATAAGGTGTGAAAGCATAACCCCCATCTCAACGGTTAAGCGCCAATGAGATGAAGCGGGGTTAAACGGCGGTATCTGGTAGCCTAAACCGGAAACTCCGTCTAGCAAGTGTGCATGGGTAAAGCTCTGCCTGAACGTATGTCTGAACCATCGTTACGTTTAACCAGTGAAATAGGCTGGCGTGAATCTAAGGGCTTGCCGAACGGCAATTCCTTAGCATCGCAAACACTGGGAACAAAAGTTACTGGCTTGAGAACCTTTTTCTGATAGTAAAGAAGGTTTTATACCCAAATTAGCCCGGTGGACAGTACGACCCTAAACACACAACTAAAGGACATCAGGAACGAAGTAACGCGACCAGCTTTCACTCTGAAAGGTCGAATAGTCAGAGCAAGTACTTAACCGAATGGACTGGCGTGAAGGATGGTCTAAGAAGCGAATGCCTGGGGTAATGCTCAGGATAGGCAGACGTAGACCCGATAGTGCGGAAGGAAGAACCTTTAGTCAGAGTACAGACGATGACACACTCAGCAATGAGGAGTGATGAATGGAAAAACATCGACTGGAAACAAATCCAGAAGAATGTCTATCGACTCCAAACCAGAATCTTCAAAGCCAAACGTCGTGGTGATACCAAACAAGTTCACAGACTCCAGAAATTATTGATGAAGTCCAGATCTGCCAAACTCTTAGCAGTCAGAAAAGTCACGCAGGATAATCAAGGGCGTTCAACCCCAGGGGTAGATGGGATAAAATCCCTCAATCCATCCCAAAGAATTGTCCTTGTAAGCTCCTTGGAACTAACAGCAAAATCCAAACCGACCAGAAGGGTGATGATTCCAAAACCTGGAAGCTCGGAGGAACGACCGCTAGGGATCCCGTGCATGATTGAAAGAGCAAAACAGATGCTAGTCAAACTAGCACTTGAAGCCGAATGGGAAGCGATTTTTGAAAGCAACACTTACGGTTTCAGGACTGGGCGAGGCGCTCACGATGCAATCGAAGCAATTTTTGATAGTATCCGCTACAAAAACAAATATGTTTTAGATGCCGATATTTTGAAGTGCTTCGATAAAATTGACCAGAAAAAGTTGCTTGACAAGCTCAATACTTTCCCTAAGCTTTACAGGCAAATCAAAGCCTGGTTGAAGTCAGGAGTAGTCATGGATGGCAAGCTATTTCCAACCAATGAGGGTACACCACAGGGAGGTGTTCTTTCCCCGTTACTCGCTTTAATCGCCCTGCATGGTTTGGAAACAGCGATAAGAAGCTGCGTAAGTCAAGGTAGAGCACAACGTGCTTTAACCGTTGTACTTTATGCGGACGATTTTGTCGTCATTCACCCATCGTTGGATGTCATCCTAAAGTGTAGAGCAGCAGCCGAAGTATGGTTACAAGAGCTGTCGCTGGAACTGAAGCCTAGCAAAACTCGTATTTCTCATACCTTAATCCCGTATGAAGGAAATGTTGGATTCGATTTTCTCGGATTCAATATCAGGCAACACCGGGTGGGTAAACACCAATCTGGATGTAACGGTCAAGGGAAAAAGCTAGGTTTCAAAACAATCATCAAGCCCAGCAAAAAGGCAATTGCACATCACATAGAGTCGGTAAGAAACATCATTCAAGCTAATAAGTCAACACCCCAAGCGGCAGTGATTAGTAAGCTTAACCCGATTATTCGGGGATGGTGCAATTATTACTCAACAGTCTGTAGCAAGAATACCTTCAGAAACTGCAAAAATATTATATGGTCGCAGTTACGAGCTTGGGCAAGATACAGAACCGGAAACTTTAGGTTCAAAACCTTAAACAAATACTGGCACTACATTGAGGGTAGGTTGACCTTCTCAACCAAAAGCGGAATCAGCCTGATGGTGCATTCCGATACCGCAATCAAACGTCATGTGAAAGTTAAAAAGGATAAGAGCTATTTTGATGGAGATGTACTCTACTGGAGCACTAGAAAAGGAGCACATCCTATACTACCCAATCGAGTCGCATTGCTACTCAAGAAGTACAAAGGACGGTGCCCAGAATGTGGGCTGATGTTTGTTGCAGACGATTTGATTGAGGTTGACCACATCATCGCCCAAGCAGACTGTGGAAAGGATAAGTTCGATAATCTGCAACCGCTTCATCGCCATTGCCACGATGTCAAAACCGCCCGTGACGAGGAGAATAGAAAGGCTTTAGAGCAAAGTACTAACCTAAAACCAATCGAAATCCACGTCAACAAATAGGGCGAATGGTGCTGGTGACAACAGCCGTATTGTTGAGGAGCCGTGTGCTGGGAAACGGTGCGCCGTGGTACGCACTGATTGAATTGCCAACTCAGTTGGCTGGAGTTCAAGGCAACTGACTCCAAGGCGAACAACTAACCTTAACTCGAAAGAGAAGGGGGACAAGAGCCTGTTTGTAAAGCGGGATGGAACAAAAGACGTGTATGGTACAGTCCCGCAACGCCTGAGCGATATGGCTAAAGCTAAACTGCCTGAATCCTAATGCCCAGTGGTGGTCCGTCACATCCTTCGGTAGCACGTCTGTACACCGATGCCATTGGTAGCTACAGAATATAGTTTCGTCTGTAGTACGCCTTGACCAGTGGACGATGAGTCATGAACTCATTGAAGGGCATGAATGGGAAGCCTAAGTCGCTCTAGTCCGTTCATCAGTGACGGAACACGGGATTGCCTAAGGGACGCGAGTCCTAAGGTGACGGAGTTCCAATAGTAGTCGTGGGAGTCACGCCCCACCAGGGCAAACGGGAAAGCCGTTTACAGGGCAAAGTGGAACAGGTAATCGGATGAAACAGAAATCGTGAGGTACGCGAGATGCGAACAGCCGAAACGGTACTGAACATCATACGTGAACGTGGACAGAAGGGTTTGCCTCTGGAGGGAGTCTATCGACTGCTCTACAACCCTGAGCTGTATCTTCGCGCTTACGCCAAGCTGTCCAGCAATGCCGGGGCAATGACACCAGGAGTAACGACGGAAACGGTAGATGGGATGTCACTGGAAAGGATTGATACCATCATTGAAGCATTGCGATATGAGCGATATCGATGGACACCAGTTCGTCGCACCTACATTCCTAAGAAGAATCACAAACGGAGACCGTTAGGGCTGCCCACCTGGTCGGATAAGCTTCTCCAGGAAGTGATCCGCCTAATTCTGGAAGCCTACTATGACCCTCAGTTTAGTGATCATTCGCATGGATTCCGACCGAAACGAGGTTGTCATACTGCCTTGCGTGATGTCACACAAAAAGGTCGAGGTACAAAGTGGTTTATCGAGGGAGATATCCGCGCTTGCTTTGACAGAATAGATCACACTATTTTGTTAAACATCCTGCGTGAGAAAATCCACGACAATCGCCTTATTCGACTGATCAGTGGACTGCTGGATGCAGGCTATTTGGAAGATTGGAAATACAATGCTACCTACAGCGGAGTCCCGCAGGGTGGTGTAGTCAGCCCAATTTTATCCAATCTAGTGCTAGACAGGTTAGATCAATTTGTCGAGCGCGAACTCATTCCGGTCTACACAAGCGGCAAACGCCGAAGAACAAACCCTCCCTATGTCGCTCTGACCTTTGCAGCATCAGATGCCCGGAAACAAGGGAACTTGGAAGAAGCAAGACGGTTGAGCCGTGAAGCTCAGAAAATCCCGTCTCGTGATCCTCATGACCCGAATTTTCGTCGCCTCTGGTACACAAGGTATGCCGATGATTTTCTGCTCGGACTGGTGGGAACCAAAGCAGAAGCCGTGGAAATCAAGCAAAAACTGGCTGCGTTTCTCTGTAGTGAGTTGAAGCTAGAACTCAGTGATGAAAAGACACTCGTCACCCATGCGCGTGACGAAAAGGCTCGATTCCTGGGCTACGAAATCCACATCCTCCACGCCGACGACAAGCATGACCATCGTGGTCAACGCTGCATCAACGGTAGTGTTGGGCTGCGCGTTCCCTCAAGCGTGATCAATGCAAAATGTGTAAAGTACATGCGAAAGGGAAAACCCATCCATCTGGCGCAGCGAATCAACGATGATGTCTACAGCATCATGACTCAATACCAAGCGGAGTATCGCGGAGTTGTCCAATACTACCGCATGGCATACAACCTCCACACATTGGGAAAGCTTCGACGAGTCACGGAATTGTCATTGGTGAAGACACTGGCAAACAAGTTCAAAACTTCGTGCCAGAGAATCTACCGACGATACTCCACAACTGTCACTATTCAAGAGGGCACCTACAAGGTACTTCAGGTGATAGTGAATCGGGACTCAAAGAAGCCATTAGAAGCTCATTTTGGAGCAATCCCTCTGCGTTGGAATAAGTGGGTCGCACTCGATGATGACGTCAGTCATAGTCGAATTTGGAGCAACCGTAGTGAGGTCGTGGAACGTCTCCTAGCTCAAGAATGTGAACTTTGTGGATCAACGGACAGGATTGAAGTCCATCACATCCGCAAATTAGCAGACCTGGAGCAGAAGGGAAAAGCAGAACGTCCAGATTGGATGAAAAAGATGGCTGCACGCCGCCGCAAAACACTGGTGGTGTGCCTGGAATGCCATCACAAAATTCAGTATGGGCGCTATGACGGCAAAGCCCTTTCACGTTGAGATTACTGGAAAGCGACGTGATACGGAAACGGTCATGCGTCGTTTGGAGGGGGGCGATTGGAAAAGTGCCAGCAATGGTAACTCGTTGGTCGCCTACCCTACCGCAAGCACGGTTTTGAAAGGGAGGGTAGTAGGGTGACCTACTACTCGACCCCATCGAGGCACCCCACGGACATCTAAAAAACCGCATCGAGCAAGCGTTATTGCTGCGAGGCAGTTTTGACTTTACAGTATTGCCAAATTAATGCCTCTCCTCTCAAGAAGCCCTATACATCCTGTGTATGAGTAGAAATGACCATTGCTGAACAGGAAAGATTTGGGCGATCAGTAGTTGGCTACAAGTTCAGCGCTCTAATTTGTGAGTTCACATGGATAATTAGAAAACTGACGTTGACACCTTTGGTGGGAGGTGCCATACTTAGAACCATTCAGGGAAGGTATAAGATTTAGCATTTGTGAGTTTGCATTTATAAGAAGCTTAACTCTCAAACTTCTAAATTAGTTTGGCGAAATTATTGATTCGGTGATTGATTCTGTCGAACCCCACGAGGGAGCAGATGAATGCCTGATTTGAATTCTTCAGAGGATTCGTCCTCAAAGTGCCACCGTGACCATTCACGGTCGATGGCAAGAGGGCAGCAAGGGAGCTTAGCTCTCGCTGCCAAGCCGGAGCGCGATCGCCAGAAGAATCTGGTTTTGCAGCGCCCAGCACGATTGCAGCAGGAGCGATTGGTGATTTTTATCGAAGCGCCCAATCTCCTACATGGTGCAGCAGAGCTGAGTTTAGATATTGATTTTCGGAAACTGAAGGGTTACTTTGCTAGCGGTTACTCGTTAACAAACGCTTGGTTTTACACGGGAATCGACTCTTCCCGCCCTGACCAACGGATGTTTCACACCCAATTGCGTCAGTTTGGCTATGAGGTTGTTGATAAACCGTTGGAACTTCGACCCGATGGTTCAACGAAGGCGAATTTCGACGTTGAAATTGCGCTGGACATGGTGAAGCTGGTGAATTCCTACGATACAGCTGTTCTAATCAGCGGTGATGGGGATCTCGTGAGGGTTGTTCTGGATGTGCAGCAATATCGTGCAAAGGTAAAGGTTGTGGCTTTGGCTTCAATGACCAGCAGCTGTCTGCGTGACGTTGCCAATGAATTCATTGATTTGGCAGCAATTCAAGGTCAAATTCGGAAGGGTCGGAGGTAAGGGCAGTGTGGCAACTCCGCTCGATTCGCATTCCGCCAGAGAAGCTGTCACCAGAAAACTGGTGTGCTGATCTGTTTTGCCAGGTCACGATCGCTGATTTGGCTGATGAGGCAGTGCGAGTTGAGCTGCGGGAGCTTGCCCAATCCATCCTTGAAGGTTGGCGGGTCAGTACTGTTCAAGGACGAGCAGGGTATGACCCGCGAATTCAAGATGCCCCGATTTATCGGCAGGCAAATTTAGAACCTATGCGGTTTCGCCTGGATGTAGAGCATTGGAAACCGCCTGAGGTGGAGGGTTCCTGGTGTGTGCAACCGGGAGATGTGGTGATCAATAAGATTCCACCGTTACGGGCTGCATTAGTGACATCGCAGCTACCACGCCACCCGATGGATGGGAATTGTATTTTACTTCGATCGCTGAAGGAGCCTTACGGTGCATGGATTGCATTTTGTTTGAATCAGGAACTTTATGCTGACTACCTGATCCGTAGTTCTGGGTCGGCTGCACTACCCCGTGTTGGGTTGAAAACGCTAAGCCAGATGCCCTTTGCTTTGCCATCGTATGCAGACATTGCTGGAATCAATCACCAATTTTGGCAATGGAACGACGCAGCCCTAACCAATGCAGAAAGCCTGTATCACTTGAGTGCTGAGGTTGAAGCATATGTGGTTTCGGAGGTTCAACCGTTACAGGATGATGGCGATCGCCTAGATAGCAGCCCGTATCACTCAGAAAAGGTGCAAGCAGCAGGATCACGACCATCACTTTTGCCAGGGCGGTTCTTCTCTTCTGAAGTGATCAACGATTCGTGGGTGCCGAGTCATGTACAGGTTGCCAATTGGCAGCGGCAGCTACGCCATAGGTTAGGGTGGTTGCCCTTAGAACGGCTACTGTCATCCGATGAAATTTCTAGAGATCGACTGGTGGATGTACCAGAACGGGGTCGTTATCTGCGGTTGAGTGATGTCCGCTCAGATTTTACGTTTGTTCAGCCGGAGGAAGAGGACTCGGTAGCTTGGCGATCGCGGGTCTACCGTAAACCTTTGACGGATGAAGAGGTGCTGTTATCGACGTTAGTGACGAGTCCCCAGATTGCGTTTGTGGATGAGTCGCCCGTTGAAACAACCTATGTAACGGATCATCTTCAGCGACTGAGGTTTAAGGAAACGCCGGGAGCGTGGGCACTTGTACTCAAAACTAGCCCGGTTCGCGCCCAACTTGCAGGGATGGCAATGGGAACTGCCCAACAGTTCACCCATGTCGATGCGGTGCGGCAGCTTTGTTTGCCAGATGTACCCATTGAATTACGAGAGCGATGGGAACGGGCTATTCGGCGGCATCACCAGCGAAAACGGGAGTTAGAGGTGGAATGGGGGGAAACCTGGAATCAGGCACAGCGGCTATTTGATGCGATGCATTCTCTGACAGGGCGGAGGAAAGACGGATGAACGGTGCGATTTACGAGCAACTTACTGAAGCGTTGAAACAGCAACCTTTGCCCCTGGCGCGGGTTCATGCGATCGCCTGTGATGCCGGAAGCCGTTGGTTAGAGGATCAGCTCCATCTATTTCTTATGTGTATGGATGGCGTAGAAGTGGATGCAGGGGTTGAGCCGACGATGGTGCGGGTGGGACAACGGACAGAACGGGAGGAGTTAATTGATGCCATTCGACAGGTGGTGCGTTCTCGGGCGGGTCGTCTGGTTCTAGCGGCGGAGGTGCGGCGGTTGTTGCCGAGTAAGTTTGTGACGACGGAAGACCAAATTAAACGGTTGGCAAAGGAAACACCTGGCTTAGAGGTGTATGGTCCCGGTTTAATACGGGTCGTTGATTAATCAGAATGGTTGAGGGGAGAAGCAGAATGGCGAAAGCTCAGACTAAAGCGGAAACAGAAGCAGCTCAAGAGATCTCTACGATCCTTGCGACGATGGCATTTCTAAAAAAGGAGATGGAGCGGAAGCAGTTTTCGCAGATTAAAGATCTGACAGGTGGCGCAGAGAAACAGGCAGCCGCTGTAGCTTACGGCGTGTATAAGGGAGTAGAGACTCCTCGAATTTTGCTACTTGTCCTGGAATTGGGGCAGTGGGAGAAGGCAAGCGCCGACTATGTACAGCAACAGTCCTACGAGTTAACCCCGCCAGGAACGCCAGAAGAGCAGTATCCTCAGTTTGCGATCGTCTCGGATGGCGAACACCAGAAGATTTTTGACATTACGTTCCCGGCTCATGAAATCGATCGCCTGCCCACCCGTGAGGAAATTAACGAATACAAGCGGATCAAAGCTGACCCGACCTATCGCTGGTCAATGAAGATCTACTTCAACCTGATGTGGGGGTTTGATAGCTTTCATGAACAGGTTTATCACCACGTCAAAGATGATGTGTCTGGCTCGAACGCGATTATTCAGGAAGTCACGAAGCTATTGTTTCTAGAATCCTTTCGTCTGCATCACCAGGGCGCAGATCTGGAATTCAAACATGACGATAAAACGCTGCGGCTGGATGAAGTGTTTACGGTGGGGTACGTGAAGCAGCATGGCAAAGCGGCTGTAGCAGCAATTCAAGCTGCGTTTGACCACTTTCGATCGCACCAGAATTATGTCGTTACAGATGATGCAGGTGAAAAGCATCCCATTTTTGACAACAAAACCCATTTGCGGCTGTCGCAACCCCGAAACTACGAAACCATTTTGGATCTAATTCAAAATCTGGGTCCGGTGACGGATAACCGAGACCAGGTTGTGAAGGAGCAAGGGACGCTGGCAGACATTGCCGCTGATGTGTTGGGGCGATTGCTGGATGTGTTCTTACGGGCGAAGTTTAAGCCGGAAGGGATGGGGGTTTATCTCACTCCGGCTCCGGTGAAGCAGGCAATGTTGGCGATCGCCTTCCACGACATCAAAACTGAAACGCCGGAACTGCTGACGGCACGGGGAGAAGATGGCAAACCTGCGTTCCGGTTCTGCGACCCGACCTGTGGCAGCTATGGGTTTGGATCGGTGGCGATGGGCTATCTGGAACGGGCATTGATGGATGTTTTAGGCAAAGAAACATCGTCCGATATCCGGCGCGACAAGCTGTTTCGGGATATGTGTGAGTACAGTTTTGTGGGGGCGGATAACTCGCAGGAAATGGTGACGCTGGCGCGGGTGAATATGGCGTTGTTGGGTGCGCCCAAAGCGAAGATTTTCCGCACGTCAGATTCGCTAATTAGTGAGCAATTGCAGCCCTGTAGCTATGACCTGATTTGCACCAATCCACCGTTTGGGAAGCGGAAGGGTCCGGCTCAGAATGATGCGGTGTTGGAGTATTTCCAGTCGGATCTGAAGGAGCGCAAGAAGAAGGGCACGTTTGACTATGAACCCTCAGTGGATGGGTTGGCGTTGGGCGGAAAACCGGATGGGAAGGGCATTTGGAAGCCTGCCTCGTCGGGAATTGATCTGGCGATTCTATTTATCGATCGCTGCTTACAACTCCTCAAACCGGGTGGCAGGTTGCTGATCGTGTTGCCGGATGGGGTGTTGTGCAACTCTGGCGATCGCTATGTTCGTGAGTACATCATGGGACAGAAGGATGCCGTGACAGGACAGTTTCACGGGGGCAAAGCGATCGTGAAAGCGGTGATTAGCTTACCGTCGGATACGTTTAAGCTGTCGGGAACGGGAGCAAAGACGAGCATTTTGTATTTGCAAAAGCGCAAAGCCAATCCAGAAACACCGAAACACTTTTTGGATGAACCTCAAAAGGATGTGTTTATGGCGGTTGCGGATGCGTTGGGCTATGTGGTGAAGAACAATGTGGAGGACTACAGCACTGGGGTTTTAAATGATTTAGTGCCGATCGTTGGTGCGTATGTGAGGGGTGAGTAATGGAAACTGTACGCATTCCAGCTAAACTCGTCACCGATAGATTAGATGCTAGATATAACGCTCGTGCAGCAGTTGAAGCACGCGAAACAATTGAATCGTGTAGTCTTCTTACATCAAAAGTTGGGTTGCTATTTGAGAACCTTGTTTGTGGTCCTTTCGGCTCAACACTAACCGCAGACGAACATTCAAATGATGGAGAAGTTCTTCTTATTCAGCCCACTAACATCAGTTCAGATTTATTTTCGTTAGAATCCTCTTGGCGCATCACTGAAAAAACCCGACGTGAAAAGGATTTACCTCTTTATCCTACAGGTAGTTTTTTGTTCGCCAGAGTTGGAATTTACCCGCACGTGGGTGTGCTACCAGAATGGGTGGGTCCTGCGACAATTGGATCTTCAACTATTGCAGGATTACCCAACGGCAAAGTAGATCCATATTATCTATTGTCTTTTTTTCGCGGTAAGTATGGTCAACCTCTGCTGTTTGCTGCACAAAAAGTAACTGCTCAGCCAACGATTGGAACTTATGAAATTGCCACTACAGTTGTCCCAGTTCCAGAACAAACTGTTCAAACTTACATTGGGGATAAGGTGCGGCAGGCGGAGCAGTTGCGGGAGCGATCGAGAGAACTAGAGAAATATTTTCAGTTAGCAATTGAGGATGAATATCCTGAAATTTTTGGAGCAATTCAGGAAAACGGAAACCATAGCTGGGCTACGCTTGAAGACTTAAGTGGAAGTCTCAATCCTGGTGCTTATAATCCAGAACGATTAAGAGTTAGACGCTATTTGAAGGGGCATAGTGGCAAACAAATTCAAAATATTGCGACCATTGAAACACCTGCATCCTCTATTTATCATCCAAATGACATCTATATTGGACTGGATGCTATTTCATCAAATTCATCAATGATTACTTCCTCGACCGTAAAGGATTCGGAAGTTGAGGGTAATTCAAGGATTTTATTAGAAGGACCTGTTATTTCCAAATTGCGTCCTTATTTGAACAAAGTAACCTACATTCCACCAGAATTAGCTGGGGCTTTAGGATCAACAGAACTTCTCTGCGTTCAACCCAAAAACTCTATTTCTGGCTGGTTTCTCTATGGCGTTTTGAAATTAGAAAGTACAAATCGTCAACTCAATCCTGCTTCAACTGGCTCAACTCATCCCAGAATTTCCCGTGAGGATGTACTGGATTTAATTGTGCCGTGGCATGAGGACAGCTTTTCATTAGGGGAGAAACTAAGAATTGCTCAAGAAGGGTATTTTGCAGCAGAACAGCTTACTACAGCCGCAAAGCTTTTAGTTGAAGCCTTAATCGAAGGCAAAGTTACAGAACTCGAATTACAAGAAGCGCAGGAAGCACTTCAACGGGGAGATAACACCCTCGATCGCCACATCCTCTCCCGGCTTACCCGCAAAGGCATTCCTGCCAGAGGCGAAAAAACTGAAGAACCACCCCTGTTTCCCGATCTCGACGCACTCTACCGTGTTTTATCAGAGGATGACGATACAGACGAGGATTCAGACTGGGACTCAACCCCTGAATCGCGGCAACGATGGCAAACCTCGATTCAACGTTCACGTCGTGCTGCCGAAGCTTCCATCTCTTATTCCCCAGATGCCACCGTTACGTTACTCGATGAGGAGGGCGATTAATGGCTTACAGCGACTTCAAAACCCTGAACCAAGTCCTGACCGCCTTTAGCCTGAAGCTGGTAAACCAGTTTGGGCTATTTAGCCAGGTAAACGTGATCGAACCTTCACCCAAGCTCTCCGATCAAATTGCCGAAAACTTCGATTTGGCACTGGCGATCGATACTGAAAAAGCGCGATCGGAACTGATCGTCACCCCCATCCTGCTCGACATTTACCGCCGCTTCAGCCCTAACCTATCCCTGTTTAGCGGTGTCGCGTTATCCGTTGATGCCACCCAGGGATTAAACGGGGAATGTGACTTCATCCTGTCCGCTTCCACCAATCAGCTTGAAGTCTCCGCCCCCGTCCTCACCCTGGTTGAAGCCAAAAACAACGACATTAAATCAGGACTGGGACAATGCGCCGCCCAACTCGTCGGAGCGCAACGATTTAACGAATCGCAGCAAAAAACCGTCCCAATTTACGGCGCAGTCACCACCGGAGCCGCATGGCGATTCATGCGCTTGCAAGCCAGCCAGCTAGAAGTCGATTTAACTGAATATTTCGTGCCACCCCAGATTGCAAACGTTCTGGGAATTTTGTGTCAACCGTTCCTTGCTGAGGAGCACCCCAAGCCATGACCCTCTCAGCCAGCATCATCCGCGCGATCGATCGTCTCCTGACCGATGGAGAAGTAAGCCGCTCTGGGCTGGCTTCCCTCCCAACTGGATATCAACTGGGATTGTGGGCTGATTCAACCGATGCCACTCGCGCCGTCGCCACTCCCGAAGCCGTCCGCCTCCTGCGAACCCTACCAACTCGTAACGAAGCGATCGCCGCCGTCCTCGGTTGCGAACCCGATATCCGTCAGGCTTGGCAACGCATCGCCACCGCTCGCCTTAAAGAAATGGGCAACCTCCGCGATGCTCAAGGTCTTTCAGAAGCCATTACCACCCTGGGTCAAACGTGCCTTGCCCTATTGCCGAACTTCTCCCAAGCCTCCCTTAGCCCGACCCCCTACGCTGACTTGGAAAGAGCCGTCTTTGACGCTTCCGCAGAGCAGGCGATCGCCACTCCTCAGCTATTAAGAGCCCTAGGCGCAACAGCTCATTTAATCGAGGGGGAACAGGGCAAACCTACCATCACGATTCCAGACTTAGCCCTCTATAACCCACTCACCAACTGGTGTAAGGGACGCTTAATCAAACCGCCCGAACGGGTTGCAACTCTACCAGAAACAGGAATGCAGCACACCTCGATCCTGCCTGGAAGTTGGGCGATCGCATCTCCTCCTGACTCTCCACCGCCCCATCGCTCCATCTCCCCCACCATGTACTGGGTGCTGTCCTGCCCCTGGCTGTTTCTCCTGGCTCAGGTTGTATTCACCCAGGAAGCCTGGGGAGCCGAACGCATCGCAGGCAGACTCTCTCTAGAACTGGAATCCACCCATCTATCCCAGTACTATCGTCCCCCCGAAGTGCTGGTTGTCGTGACAACAACCGAAGACGAAGAAGTGGTATGTGGAACGCTCAGCCAGCTTCTACTCCGGGTGCTGGATTTGCTCGGTGTCACGCTGCTTGCCCCCGATGTAACCGCGATCGAATCCCAATTACCAACCCTGATTGAGTCCCTACTGAAACATCAAATTTGGCGATTTGACCAGGGCAGCGGCGGTCGTCGTCCAGGGTACTCCATTCATGACTCCTTCTCCGATGGGTGCTATTACCTCGCAGGTAAATACTTTAATCGCCTTGGCACCCATGTTACCGCTGCTATTCGCATCACTTGCGGGCAGTGGGCAAAAGAACGACTCGCACAGACCGGAAAACTCGCAGCCCTCATCTCCTAAACCCCTTTTCTCATAACCCGTTATGGACAAAAATCTCCTCACACCAAAACATCGATGGGCAGAAGGCGGGGTCTCCGGCTATCCACTCACCCATCCCATTGTCGGGCAGGGCGACTTCTTCTACCGCTTCAAAAACTTCATTCCCCTCGTTGATCAAAGCCAGGAAAAGTTCGCCCATGTATTCGCCCTGGTTGCCCAATGGGGCGTGGGAAAATCGCGCCTCGCTTACGAATTAATTAGCCAAATTAACGGCAAATCGCCCGGTTGGTATGTACGCGCAGAAAGCGGTTCGCTGACCCCAGGCAACTTATTTGAAGAAGTCGATCGCGACAAATATTTAGGCTTCTACATTCGCTATAGCCAAATCTACAAAGAATACCAGAACATCGATAACTGGTTTGGCTACGGCTTTTATCAAGTGCTGTTGCCCCTGGCACGGGCAGAATTCGACACGTCCATTCAAGGACAGATTGCCAGAGAAGCCTACGAACGCCTCCTACCTTTGGGGTTCGATGAAAACCGACTGGCAACCATCCTACAGCTTGACCAGAATCATTCTGATGAGGCTCTATACGAACATCCAAACCTAATCACTAACCTCTGTACTGCTGCCCGTGACTATTTGCAGCAATTCGGCATTGAATACTTTTTGATTGCACTGGACGAACTAGAAACGGTGGCTGAGACAGCCACTTTTGGGCTGGAAAGCGAAGACATCAAGTATCTCGATGGGCGAGCAATCAAGTTGCTGGGGAAAGCCATTAAGGAAGAAGACCCACGGCGAAAACTCCCCTGGCTGCGCTACGTTGCGCTCTGTTCTCCAGCGATCGGGGATGAGCTACGCGAAATTCAATCCACTGCCCGCCGATTTGAGCTGGTGGAATTGTCCCGCAATCCTTTTGCGGATGTTAGCGATTTTGTTAAAACCCTAGAACAAGAAGGGAAACTCAATCGTAGCTACCCAACCGGGGTCGTTGAAGCTGCCTACGCGATGAGCGGTGGTAATTTCGGTTGGTTCAACGTGATCATGGCATACGTTGATCAAGTCTTGAACACCTGGAAGAACCCTAATCCGCCGTCCTTGGGTGAACTGTTTTCTGAAGTCGTGAAAGTGTCAGGTCGTATCCGCGACTATGTTCTGGACCACAACGCCATCAACGAACTGCGTCTGAGCGATCGCGCCCATATCGAAGCTGCCCGTGAACTCCTCTATGGACAATTACCTGTTCCTTTAACAAAATGGCAACCTGATCAGCTACAAACCTTGCTATCTGGACAGAACGAATACAATGAACCGATCGCCCTGCGTTACCGCCGTGTAGAGTGGGACGACCTGGATTGTAGCGAAGCTCTGCGCCAGGCAAAATTCCGCCGCGATCGAGACAAATGGTTCTTAACGGGAGTAGATGACCCATTCAACCTGCAACAGCTATTAGACAACCTCAGTACCTACGCCGTCCATGAAAACGGTGGAGTTCGTACATCCGATGGCAAACGGGTTTTGTTGATTCCACTCAAACAAGCGGAATTTGTTCAACTCGTTGGGTTACTGTATCCCCACCCTGCCGCAGAAGATGCTGCCAGAGAACTCTGGAAAAAGTTAGTCGGTCCTGACTTAAACAATACTGATGCAACTCATGTCGGTCCGAGCATCGCTATGCTGGGTCGGTTAAACCTGCGCTACCGCAAACAAGGGCAGAACTCCCTCATTTTCCGTAACCCTGATCAAAACACTGCTCATGAAAAAGCCATGGAGCAGCGCAAGAACCAACCCGCCGACGAACGGGCAAAGGAAATTTTAACCGGCATTATGCGTTTGCTTGACCGGAACTGGGCTTACGATGCGAGTAGTGCTGGGCTTGCAGACGGTTTGGTGGCGATCTCCACTGCCTCTGGGAGCCGCGCCAGGGAGAAGGGCGGCTTAGTGAACTGTGACGATTTGAAGTTACACCCTGATGGCAGACTCATTCTCGCCTGGGTAAGGAATGAAGATGAATTAGAGCGGCTCTGCAACCCTGGTGTATCCCAACAATTTAATACTCATGGTAGAACTCCAGTGTTGGCGTTTACATCTTCTCACTCTTTAGTCGATAAATTTGCTAACCCTGCCTCACCAACACTTAAAGATGCCCGGAGCTACCTGCTGCTTTACCAGCTTTCCGCAAGTGAAGAGTTTGCCCTGCATCAAGTTGGACTGCCAACTGTCGATTGCAAAGGCTTTAGGCTCGATAATTCAGGCTTCAACAGTGCCTTCAGCAATCGTCTTAATACACTACTGCGCCCCCTAACCGATGCAATTCGGCAATGGCGACGCGATCTCGATGCAATGGGGCGAATCGCGTGGCCCCTTCGTCCTGGTGGTCCCCTCAAAGACACAGAAAAAGCCCTACTTTTTAATGCCTGGCGCTATCTCATACTTTCCAAGGCTGCGCCCCACTCCCTCTCAGATTTAGATGAAACGAGCGGGCTGGATGTAGAAGATGTTGTTGATGTTCTCAAGAAGCTAGATCTCAGACCTAAACCAGAGGGCTATACAGAAGACGATCGCGCCATGCTCTTCAGTTCATTGGATGACTCAGCCGATGCAGTCTTCCCCCCTTTCCTAATCAGCATTTTGGAGCACCTGCTTCAAAGCTCGTCCTGGACACTGAACACTGCTAAGCGCGAGTGGTTTTGGGGGTATACCTGGAAAACCGCTAAACCAAAAGAGATCTTCGAGGATTGGATGGGCTTAGCCTGCGATTTACAATTTGCAATCGAAACCTCTGCCGGAACTAGCCGAGATAGTGCCTCCTTCAGCTTACGAACAACATCGGAACTCCGTAACCTGATCACCGAAGCAGATAACTGGTTGAAGAATGACTACCCAAAGATAGTCACTGAAAAGATGGCATTAGTCTTTGGAGAAGACAAGGTTTTTGATTATTTCGCTCCCCGTGGTGCTGCTAAGGTTGGCTCAAAAACCTCTAATGCTGAGGGTCGATTAAACCAAGCACGAGACTATTTATCAGCACTAGAGACGGCAGGGGCAAATCACGCATCTAGCCCCAATGAAGATCAACTGCTGGAATCTGCCAAACAACGAGCAGATTTATTAGATGCAGTCTCCTATGTCTATCTAGACAAGGATTACAAGCAAATCACCAATGATGGGAATGTCCGCACTCTCAGTTTTGAGGATGAATCAGTACCTCTCTGGAAGCGCGTTCGACGGGCTGAAATTTTTGCAGAAAAGACCCTGCGCAACAAAAAGCGTATCTGTGCTCGCATCGATAAGTTACCTGAGCAAATGAAAAAAGATGTGAGGGATTTGAACTTGAATCATTTCCCTGTTCACCTTTTTACCTGGTGTTTGGAAAAAATTCGAGACATTTTAAACGGAGCATTACCCGAAGAAGGTACGCCTCAGGGAAGCACCGCCCGACGACAAGTCACAGAACCTGGCACATTGGGGCAATATCTGCGAGATCTACAGGTAGATAATGCAACGACTCGGCTGTCTCAATTAGCCCGTGAGGTTGGTATTGACTTAGATTCTGAGGCTGAAGCTGACTTAGAGGCGATCGATGGCCAAATCATTACCGGCTTTCGTAACCTGAAGCAGTCCTATGAGCGTCTCTACTCCCAGAAGGCAACGCTCAACCAACGATTGCAGAAGTTAGTTGGCAAACTGCAAAATACCTCAACAGACTTTCCGTACCCAACTGATATCCCTACCCTTGCCAAATTTCAGAACCGGATAGAACTACTTGAAGATACGTTGGAGGGGATTAAAGAAGATGGAGTTGATAACCTTCAGCGTGACGATGCTCTCAACAATCCATCAAAGTTGGGCAACTTCCAACCTTTGATGCAATCAACACAGGGATTATTAACAGAACCTACTCGCGAACTCCAGCAATTGTTAGGGTACGCCGCAACGTTGGAAAATGCCATCACTGGGTATCTAAAGTCGCTTTTAGGAAACCCCGATGTCATTTCCATTGAAAAAGGTTTGAATAGCCTGCTCCAAGTTCAAGGAAAACCCTCTCGGAAAGAGCTTGATCTCCCTGAGCTAGAAGCAGCAGGAAGTCTGCAAGCGGCGATCGAAAAAATCGAAGAACGGAGAGGGAAGTGGGTTCAAGAGGGCAATCGCCTACTTGCTTCTTCTGGAATTACGTTTGAACGGTGGCGACGCATTGTTGAAGCATTGAATGCAGAACGCGACCCACAGCTCGAACCCGAAGAAGCCGAAAAGCTTGTCAATGCCAGGTTACTGGTGCGTACATACCGACTAGGGGGTACGAAATGAACAGCTTTATCTGGTTAGCTGGCAGCTTGTCGAGCCATCGCCGTAGTCGCATCCTGCAATCCGCAGTAGAAGCTCAACCTACAGCACAAATTCCTGAGGTTGGTATCTGTCTACTGTTTGGAACCGATTTTCAAGAAGGGGAAGAAACTTCACAACAAGATTGGTACACCTGGACCCAGAAACCGGGACGTGCTCTACTGCTCATTCCCCCATTTAAATCTGGAAGCTGTTCCATTCCCTCTTCATGGCAGATTTCCCGTCGCTCTGCCCCTCCAGCTCATCAGAATTTGCCACTGGCTACCACCCTCGCATCAGAGGTGCAGTACGAGTTACAAGGGCAGCTCCAGGTTGCGACTCAACTTGGAGGACTCTGGGATGACCAAAGCATTTGTACAGCTTATTACCGTAAACATCCCCATTCTGGTATTTTTGCCATTACTTGCTTGCCGCTCTGGTCCCTGTCAGCTCTTGATCAAGCAACGGAATTGCAGAGCTGGCTGGCTGAATTGTATTTACTCGCTGGCTCTCCCGTAGAAGATCCTTCACTGCCCAAGGCAGAGGAAATTGAGCTTCAACCAGAGCACTACACGGTACTACTCCATCTGGTCAGCGGACCTTTTGCAAATGAGTCAGCAGCCCTCGCTGCACTTCATCATTCGTCAATCTTTGCCGTTGATACAGACCGGGCAAAGGCTTGTTTACAGGATGCTCAGCAACATGGATTGGTCATCGGAGGGCAGTTAACAGAATTAGGGCGCGATATTTTACAACGCAGCCCCTACAGAGCTTATATCAACTCTCTTGAGGCATTGAAGCGATGAGTTTAACGTTCACAGGACAGGGGCGATCTTTACCCCAGACATTAGCCATTCAATCCCAAATCCACTTAGCTGGAACAGTAGGTCGCGTCCTGAAACAAATTCGAGATATTGAACAAGTTGCTCCTCTATTTGTCGATGCAGGACTGGTTCATCCGGTGAAACGGGAGATTGCGCTTAATGCCAGAGTCGCAGGAATTGCAACCAGAGCCACAACGACTAAGACCATTGGCGGCTATCTCTATGCTGCTGCTGCAGTTCGTATGGATTTATCAGCTGGAGACAATGTCATTTCAACAATTGGGCAGGATAGCACCTGCGAACTAGACGACATTGATTATGAAGATCAGTCCAAACGGCTTCAGCTCATTAACGTTCGGCAAGCATACGAAATGGCAGACGCTGCCCTTCGATCTTCTGATCAATTCGATCTGATCATGCTAGACTGCCCTCTCGTTTTGAACCGCAGCATGGTTCCTTTACGGGAAGATGAGAGCGATGCTGCATTTCGGGAAGCTTTTTTTGCTGCAACAGACGCAATTAAAAACTTTTGGAATAATCATCGCGATCGCTTACTTCCCTGGAATCCAAACGGCACAGCAGTTCTGGGCTTGGCTTCTCAACGGTTTGGTGCGATTGTTTATGTTGCTCGCCAGGATCTGCGAACAGAGGCAGGGCGACAGCAGATTCTCGATACCGAAGGAGTTGATGAAACTCAAATTCAAGCAATCTCCAAACTTAGCAAATCAATTTCTGGGATTGGTGAACGGCGCTTCGTACACGGCATTTTGAGCAGCTATACCCGTACAGCCGCTTTTCGAATGAATGTTCAATCCCCCCGCATGGAGCCTATAGAAATAACCAAGTTGGGAGTAATTGGCTTTCATTTCAAAGCATCTCACAGCATGACTCCACGCTTACTTCAACTCATTGGTGATTCCCCCCTATGGACTCGTCCCATGCTGGATAAAGTATGTAGCAAAGTGATGGCTTTGACTGTGGTAGGCGGTGCACAAGCAGCCCCATTGCCAATTCAGCTTGCCGAACGAGAACAAAAAGCGCTTGATAAATTCCTCGAATACTACAACCAAGGAGTTTTGCAAGAAATTAAACGCAAAGAAATTGAGGATCTTTGGTTGTCAGATTTTGATAGCCCCATCTAACCGAGGTGAAAAATAGTGAAACATCAAGTACTGGGCAAATTAATAGGAAACACAGGTGATCCCAATAATCTAACAATGACGCTGGCTTCCTCATTTGCAGGCAAGCGGGGCGAATTTGTTCGTATCCGCCACAAAGAGCGAGAAGACCAGAGTGTTGATGTTCTAGGGCGAATTGTTAGCGTCGTCCGGAGCAATGTTCTGTATAACTCTGATATGGGATCTTCAGTTGTTGAATTAGAGTTATTACCGGGGGCTCAGGTCACTGGAGAACGGGTTATGGCTCGGTTAGAGCTAATCGGCTACAAAGACCTATCCACTGGACAAATCAAAATTCCTAGACGAGCACTTGACCCTGGTGCCAATGTTGAAACCGTTGATTACTACTTTCTCAGTTCGTTCTATGAATTTGATGAACAGACCAGCCTTCACATTGGCAACCTTGTAGGCTACGAAAGCGGGGAGAATACTGTTCCTGTCTATCTTGACGTGAATCGCTTAGTGACAGAGCACTTAGCAGTTCTAGCAATGACAGGGGCAGGAAAATCTTATACCGTGGGTCGCATTATTGAGCGGCTAGTTGTTTTGAATAATGGAACAGTCGTAGTTTTCGACCCCCATGGAGAATATGGCAGAGCACTGCAGGGTGGCAATCTTCAGTTCAATCTAACCCTCAGCTCGATTGAAGATGCGCGCGATCGCCGTACCATTGAGGAGATTCAAGAGGGCTTCAAACATCTAGCCAGTGCCGGAATGGGCATTGTGGCTTATACTCCTCAAACCCGAGACTTTAGGGAGAAATATGCCGGGAAGAACAAGGAACTTGCCTTGCAGTTCGATCGGTTCGAAATGGATGACATCAGCGAAATTCTTCCTGGGTTAACAGAACCACAGCAGCGTGTTTTAGATGTTGCGATTCGCTACTGGCGGTTGATGGAAAAAGCAGAACCCAGAGACATTAACCGTTTGCGGTATTACCTTGGAGATGGGTTGGAAGAATTAAGAGAATGGGATGAGCTGAGCACAGCAGAAGCGACAGCGCTCAATAGTCGTAGTGCTGCAGTTGCCTCACTCCGGCTCTCTCGTTTGTTGAATGAAGCCCAGAGTTTCTACTCTGCTGCTCTACCTCGCCCTACTGATCTCTACGAAATGGTAGGACGTCCTGCTGACAAGCGCGGAAGACTTGTCATAGTTGACTTACAAGGCTTAAGCGATACGGCTAAACAAGTCATTACTGCCCTGATTTCGAGTGAGATTCTACGGCTTGCCTCCAGCAAAACTGACCCAATCCGTCCATGTTTCTTGGTTTACGAAGAAGGACATAATTTTGCACCAGCCGGACAAGACGCAGTTAGTCATCGGATTATTAAAAAGATTGCAAGTGAAGGACGAAAATTCGGAGTTGGGTTTGCGATCGTCAGCCAACGTCCTTCAAAACTCGATTCTGACGTAACGTCGCAATGCAACACATTAATTGCGATGCGCTTAAAAAATCCTGATGATCAGCGATTCATTACTAAAACATCGGACATGGTGAGCAAAGCAGATATCGAAGAACTACCCAGTCTTTCCACAGGGGAAGCTCTAATCTACGGGCGTTCTATCCCTGCTCCTCTTCTAGTGAAGGTAGGCACAAAAGCACTATTGCATGGAGGGCAATCTCCAGAGGTTCTTGAGGTTTGGGGGAAGTTTAATGGTGTTTCAACTTGAGGAAACTCTTGCTACCAAACTACAAGATTTGGAACTTGCAAGAGAAATATTACCCCTGTGGACGGATTGGGGAGTTGAAGATTCCGGTGTTTTAATTCATAGTCTCGGCGTTACTTTTCTGACATCGATAGGTCAACATCTTGGATACGTTGCAGTTGGTGAAGTACCGGTTCCTCACCAAGGACCCTTTGCCCACATTGGCGATGATGTTCGATCAGACTCTATTTGGTTTGACCGAGCAAACCGCTCCCCAGTTTTGATCGCTGAATTTGAGCGCTACAGCGGCTCCGACGAGCATAAATTAAAGTTAGAGAGTAAAGTAAAAAACCTCCTGCTAGCTCAGCATCGTTGCAACCCATTATCAAAACCAACAGCAATTCTTCTATTGGCTTACTGGACTAAAGGACTTGCTTCTCTTCCGAAACATGCTGAGCTTCAGAGCATAGTACAACGTGGATTTGAAACGCGATCCAGGCAGAGAGTATTGGGATGTAATAGTCGATTACTTTTTCTCCAGTTTGTTATGCAGGAGAACGAGAGCAGTTTATTGCACTTAACTCGAATTATCACCAGGGGAGTTTCATGAGCCGTCAAAATCCTTTTTTCCTCCTACGAGCAGATCGACGCTTAGGCAACCGCTACGAACTACTGGAATGTCTAGGAGACGGTTCCTATGGCTGGGTATGGCGAGCACAACGGCTCGAAGATAACGAAATTGTCGCTGTTAAAATTCCGAAAGAGCAAGGCGCAAAGAATGAGGATCTTGCTGAAGGGGAAAGGTTGTTGGGAGCAGAGCCTCACCCAAATATTATTAGTCTCTTTTGGATGGGACGTGTTCCACCTGAAAAGGAGTGGTACGCCATTGAGATGGAGTACTTTCCTAGCCAAACCCTTGCACAGCTGATAGAGCGGGACGACCCTCAGTTCTTAGACAGCAAAAATCAGGCATTTCTAGCTAGCTACGAACGAGTTCTCAGTATCTACCAGCAGGTATTAGCAGGCATTGAACATTTACATAAACTAGGTATGTCACATGGAGACATCAAACCCCAAAACATCCTTATCTCAGGAGACCTAATTAAACTGACTGATTTTGGTTGTAGTGCCCTTCCAGAAGAAATGTATGCCCGAACCCGCCAAAACGGAGGAACAATTCTGTACTCTGCACCTGAAGTTGTTGGCTCTTCTTGGCGGGGACGTAGCTCTCAAGAACTTTTCAAGGCTGACATTTATAGTCTTGGAGTTCTCCTCTATTACCTTGTTACAGCAAGATTACCGCACGATACTCTTAGCCAAGTTGCACGCCATACGCCCTTTCCTCGCCCACGGGAAATTAACTCTTCTATTTCTCCATCTTTAGAGGACTTTATCCTACATTGCTTAGCTTTAGCTCCAGAGGAGCGCTGGAATTCAGTAGAAGATTTGGTCACTGCGTTTGGGCAGGTTCGTCGCTTTCAGTTAGACTACAACCTCATTCGTCCGTTACCGATCAAAGAACGCCCCTCAGAAGATTGGTCATCGCAGGTTGTTCGCCTCATTGAGGATAAGGAATATCGGCAGGCAGAACATGTTGCGGCAAGAGAGTTCGCGAGGAGTGGTGACCTTCACGCTTTCCTTTTAATGCTGAAGTCTGCATATAAAGACAATCGCTACTTTGACTGCCTTCAAATTCTTGAGTCACACTCAAAAGTTCTTCTGGATGAATCTTCCCTTCTTAGAGATCTGCGTCGCATTGCTCTAGCCACCTACATCGAAACACGCCAAATTCGGCAAGCTGAAGAGATGGTTGAGAGGTGTTTAGCAGATGACAGCGCCTCGCCCGAAGTCCTGATGATTAAAGCATCCCTTCTGGGTCTTCAGGCTAGGTATGAGGAAGCATCAAAAATTCTCTTGGACTTAAATCGGCAATATCCTGGAAAACCCAATATTTTGAAACGACTAGTTCTGGTTTTTGAACAGTTGCGAGATACGGGCAAGGCAATTGCTTTTCTCCGTGCGTACTTAAAGGGGTCTCCTGAGGATGTTTGGGCATTACGAAAGCTTGAACAGCTGTCCGCCATAGGTATACGGTGAACTGGAAAATCTAAAAATATAAAAGGCTAAAATTAGCTTTTTACAAAAGACCTTTTTAACTGAATTAGATTTTTGATAAAGTCTAATTGGTCTAAAGAAGAATTAGCCATGTTAACAATTGCGATCGCCTCGCTGAGCGGAGGACAAGGGAAAACAACTGCTTCGCTTATGCTAGGACGTTTACTCTCTCGGCAAGGTTACCCAACTTTGCTGGTTGATGCAGATCCACAGCACAATCTGACAACCTACATGAATCTGGAACTTCAGGCCAACCAGCCCACACTCCTAGAATTCTTGAAAAAGTCCGTTTCTGCGGAAGACGGGATTTATCCTACAGAGGGGAACGAAAACTTGTTCCTTATCCCTGCTGATGACCAGCTCGATACTGTGCAGGATTATCTCTCCAATAGTGGGGTAGGCGCAACCTTGCTGAAACGCCGCCTTGAACCCGTTGCTGATGCTTTCAAAGTCTGCATTGTTGATGCTCCACCTCAGCGATCGCAGATATGCCTCACGGTGATTGGAGCTGCCGATGCTTTAATCATTCCCGCCGAAGCCTCTGTCAAGGGATACGGTTCTCTGGTCAGAACTCTAGATCTGTTGCGAAACTTACAGGATGTAGGTGCGACAGACGCTCAAGTCATTGGCGTATTACCATTTCGCGATCGCTGGATCGGCAACACCCAAACCCAGGAGAGCAGATCAGCAGTTGATGGAATGAGGGAAGAGGTTGGTGAAGATGCGATTTTACCCTCTATTCGTGAATCCGAGCGGTACAAACAAGCTATTAATCGTCGCTCTACTCTAAGTGAACTGGGCTACAAAGAATTGGAATACCCCTTTGAAGTCCTAATCGGCAAAATTAGTCAACTGGTAAAAAAACAAAAAACCAAAAGATAAAAAGCTAAAATTAGCTTTTTGTAAAAAAATGTATTATCAAGCACCTTCTGAGTCGGGCTGCTTCAAGAAAGAAGTAAAATATCAAATAGCTAAAAGCTAATTTTAGACTTTTAACTTTTTAGCTTTTAGCATGTTGATAATTTAGTTATTTGTCCCTAAATACCTCCTTCACTATGTCAGACAGTGTTCTAGACCGAATCCGCCAAAATCGTCAGCGGGCAGCTGTTCCTCCCAGAAGCGATACGCTGATTACAAAGGCACAATTACCAGAGCAGGCTGAAGAAGCTCAATCGACCGAGCTGACTCTAGAAGTCAAAGAGCCTACCAGTATTGCGAATAACAGCGATACGCTAAAAGACTTGAAAACAGAGCTGGCACAGATTCCAGAAACGAATCGGCATTCTGCGATCGTTTTAGAAAAGGAACTTGACCAGCATCTGACGCGCTACTGCAAGGACAACCGTATAACCGTTGAGGTCTTTCTCGAAGCTGCTTGGATCCATGCTTCCTCCAATCCAGATGTAATGGAGGAAATTTTGGCAGAGGCAAAGCGTCGTTATTCTGACCGAAAACGGGCAGGTAAACTGCGCCGCCTCATCACTATGCTTGAAGGACAATCTTGAGCTGACAAGTTAAACGGAGCCAATTGTGCCCAAAAAGCCTGAGGAGCAATCCCCCCAAGATCCTGACACACAGGTAAACAAGCAGTTGGAGATTATCGGTACAGCTGATCCTTACCCAACTGTACTGAGTGCTGTCGTTGAGTTGATGGAAGCTGCCCGTCGTGCTGCCGCACGGTCAGTCAACGCTATCATGACCGCAACCTACTGGGAAATTGGACGGCGTATCGTTGAAATGGAGCAACGAGGGGAAAGCCGTGCTGAGTACGGAAAACAGATTATCGATCGGCTAGCTAAAGATTTGAGCGAACGCTTTGGACGGGGGTTCCAAAGGAGTAATCTATTCCAGATGCGTTCCTTCTACCTGACCTACCCTCATATTGGACAGTCTTTTTCTCCCGAAAAATTGTCTCCCGAGATTTTCCAGACACTGTCTGGACAATTCCCTCTTCCTTGGTCTCATTACGTGAAGTTACTCTCGGTTAAATCCCCAGAGGCACGGTCTTTCTATGAGGCAGAAGCGTTACGTGGTGGCTGGTCTGTACGCCAGCTGACTCGACAGATCAATACTCAATACTATGAGCGCGCTTTATTGTCTCGAAATAAGGCAGCTATGCTGGAAAAGGGGTCTGCACTACGCCCTGAAGATGCCGTTACGCCCGAAGAGGAACTGAAGGATCCCTTCGTCCTCGAATTTCTCGATCTTAAGGATGAATATTCAGAAAACGATCTAGAGGAATCTTTAATCCGGCACATTGAAAGCTTTCTGTTGGAATTAGGAGGCGATTTCACGTTTGTTGGACGGCAGCGTCGTTTACGAATTGGCGATCAGTGGTTCAGAGTAGACCTGCTCTTTTTCCATCGCCGTTTACGCTGTCTGGTAATTATCGACCTCAAGCTAGGAGAGTTTACTTACGCGGATGCAGGGCAGATGCATATGTATCTCAACTATGCTCGCCAGAACTGGACATACCCAGATGAAAACCCTCCTGTTGGCTTGATCCTATGTAATAAGAAGAATGAGGCAGTTGCCCACTACGCCCTCGAAGGGTTATCGAACATCTTGGCGGCGGAATATCAAACAGCCTTACCAGACGAAAAGCTGTTAGCAGCGGAATTAGAACGGACTCGTCGGGCACTGGAAGCTAGCCAAACTAACAAAAGAGAGCCTGATAAGCAATAAAAGGCTAAAATTAGCATTTACTGAAAAGCTAATTTTACCAATTGGAGTAAATGAACTACCCCGCTGCAGAGCAGACGGGGTATCAGAATCAAAAAAGCGTAAGCTGCTCATCTCGGTGTAGCTTGAGATATTCATTACCCTGATTCTTGACGTAGTTCGCAATCATCCCTTCATTCCCGTGTTTCCCAACCGTACTTGCAAAATAGCCATCACTCCAAAACTCTCCGCCCCATAGCTTTTGTTTCACCTGAGGACAACGCCGAAACACTTCCTTCGCCGTCAAACTCTTGATCATTTTGACCAACTTCGTCACGCTGTACGTGGGCACCGATCGGACTAAAAAATGCACATGGTCTTTGTCTACACCGATTTCTATAAATTTGACCTCGTAGCGTTTCTCAATCTCCAGGCAAACTTCTCGCAGCACTTCATCGACCTGTTCATCAAACACTGCCCGCCGATACTTTGCTGGAAACACCAGGTGATATAGCAAGACGGTTACGTTATGACTTTTGTGGACGTACTCGCTCATCCCTGCATCTTACGCTGCAGAGCAGCGGGGAATCGACCCGCAGAGATTGAAGTGAAGCTGTTGTGAGGTGAATTTAGGCTGAAACTACTACCAGACTTAGGTTATAGGCTAGTTTAATTGTACTGTTAAATTTCAAATGACCTAAAATTTGCCTCTATCAATTAACGAGTTTACGCCGTTTCAGGCTTTGCCTTGGTTCTAATTTTCCCTCATAGCACGTTCGCTGACACTGGTAGCGAAACATTCCTTACCACACTAAAAGACTAGAATCTTCGTCGTTCCCTGGCTGAAATTCATCGAGTTTTGTAGATCGAACAACAGCAGAATAGGTAGCCTAGGCATGAAGAAATAATTCGCCGCCAGTGTCACTACTTCAATTACCCCTATCGAGCAGGTGAGAACGAAAGTGGTAATTCCGGCTTCTGTCCTGTGATCATTTGAGCGATCGCCCTGCCTGCCCCAAAAGCGATAGGCATCCCATGTCCGGTGTAGCCAGCAATGATGTACTCAGCCGGATAGCCAGGTAGTTCACCGACTAACGGATTATCATCCGGGCTAAACCCCATAATGCCCGTCCACTCTCCTTGAACTTGGACGTTGCGTAATGCTTCAAAGTGGTCTGGTAAAAACGCCCGCAATCCCGCGCTAACAGATGGTTCAACCTGACTATCATCCTCAATATTCCACTCGTGCGATGGGGATCGCCATCGCATCCCGCCCAGAACAATTCGACCATCAGGGCGTTGCAGGCAGTATTCATAGCCGTGATTGGTAATCCAATCAAAGTTCCATAGTGGTGGGACGGGTGCTGTGACGATGACCTGTCCCCGCACAGGCACGATCAGATCCCTCAGGACAGGGCGCAAATGACGCGCATACGCATTGGTCGCATGGACCACAAACTTTGCCCTAATCTCACCGCGTGGAGTGTGAACAATCAAACCATTTCGGCTTTGCTCAACGGCTTCAACCTGCGTCCCGGTTAGAATATTGGCTCCGTTTTGCATCGCTGCACGGGCGATCGCCACGACTAACTTAGCTGCCCAGACCTGAGCATGTTCTTTGTAAAGGAATCCTCCCAGGAAACGTGAACTCTGGGTGTGATGCATAGCCAGCTCCTTGTCCCAAAGCTGGACATCAAATCCTGCCTCCCGCATCAACTCAAACGACCGCCGTTGTTGCTCAACCTCCAGTGGGGTCAATGCCAGCGATGCCAGAGAATTGAAGTGGAGGTCGCAATCAACCTGATGTTGGTCAATAAACTGATGCACTAGTTCAACCACGTGTTGGGTGAAGTGCCAAATGGCTAGCGTTTCTTTTAGCCCGTGGGTGGCGATCGCATCGGCAAAGTCTTTGTTCGTACCGGGTGCTAGATGTCCTCCGTTCCGACCAGTTGCACCTTCTGCTAGCCCTCGTCCCTCCAACAACACAGTCTCGACACCCAACTGGCTCAGCCAGTAGGCAACACTGACACCCGAAATCCCTCCACCAATCACCACTGCTTCCGATGCGGTGGGCAACTGAAGTGTACTTTGGGGATGCCGATTGACTGAATCTGTCAGCCAGAAGGAGTCAGACAGGGGTTGCAGGTTTTCCATTCCTTACAGACTTCGATGCAGCTGTTTCAACTGTCGCAATAGCAGGACTAGCTCTCTTGCACTCAGATCAGAGCGCCCTTTTCCAGCAAAATGTTGGGCAATCCAAATCGATTCCTGAGCCGCAATCCACCCCAATCGTTCAACTTCAGACTCAATTGCATTCAGGAGCACCTGCACGGATTGGGGTGGAGAATTGGTTCGATTCTCTAACATCGTCCGTCGTACAGATGTACTATGACTCTCTGAAACAAGGGCAGGGGCAGGTGGAAGATCGATTCCCGGCAACTCAAGGGACTGCTGAATAAATACCTCTCTCGCTTGCAGGCGATCGCCCTGCCGCTGCTGCACCTGGCGGAAGTAGTTCTCGTCCGGTGGGGGTTGAGTTGAAGGAGTGCCTTGTTTAGCCTGCTGACTTTGGAGGGCAATCTTCCTCAGAATCTCCCGAATCAGTGCGGGTCCTGGTTCAATCACGGGCACGTCGGCAGGTTCGGTGGGTTGCAGTTCCGGCGTAGGCTGCGAATGCTGAGAAGCATCACCTGTGGATACCCCCCCGGACCCCCCAACAGCCAGAAGGTCGATCTCACCTGCTTCCTGCGCTGGGGGCGCAGAAGCAGGCGGGCATGAAAGCTTATTGGTAGCGATCGGGTGGTATTGCTCTTGGGGTAAGGATTCTGGGCAATTTGAGTTCTCCGAATTCGGCTCAGTTGAGTGGTATTGCTCTTCTAGCAAGGGATTTAGGCTCTCTGGGTGCCACAAGTCCCGGTTTTTATCCAAGGTTTTGTTGCCGATTTTATAAGCCCGGATAGCGTTTCTGCGAGCCGTTGTTTGGGTTGGCAAGGCATTCTTTTCGAGCAGGTTGGCGATCGCCTGTCGGATTCGCTCTTTCGCATCCTGGGCTCGCTTTTGATTTGGCGTTGGTTCTTTCGGCTCTAAGGAATTGCGATCGCCTCCTGGAGGCAGGGGTTTCTTTGAGCCATACGGGTAATACCGACGCTCGGCGGCGCGTGCCCAGGCTTTAGCGAGTTGATCCACCTCATGCTGGTGTCCACAGAACTCCTCAAACCCAGGAAGGGAACGGATTACTTCAGCAATTCTATTGGCTAAAGCTTCGCCCTCTAAAGGTTTACCTCCATAGATGGCGTGATAGAACACCCGCTCCCGATTCGCAACTTTCGCAAAGAGAGGTTGAGTCTGTCCTGAATTGGTAAAGCCGCCGTCAATGTCGTTGCACAGGTCACTGTAATACTTCCGTCCAGAGACCTTTAGCTTTCTGCTGTAAGTTTTGCGTTGGGCAACCTGTACAACGAGATCAATGTTCTGCCGCGATACGGAGTTCTTTTGCTGGGCAAACCGCCACTGCTGAACAAAAGCAGTCTGGGTGGTGAAAACTCGCTCCCACTCCTGATTAAGCAGATAAGACCCCTGCTGGAGCGGCAACCTGTGTCCGGTGTAGTTCGTTTGAGCGTCAGAGTAGGGCTTAGGATTCGGGAAGATTTCAAGCTGCCCTCCCTGAAACTTGAACCCCTTGTTCTTCAGTAAGGTTTTTGCAGCCAGAGCAATCGCCCATGAAGCCTGGACTTCCTCAAACGGGAAGTAGAGATGCAGCCCACCACTGCTGGAGCTGGTGACCGCAACAAAGCTGACCAATCCCAATGGCTCTAGTGCCTCAACCATGTTCCAGATCGCGAAGAGATCTTGTTGAGGGTGGTAGTTGCTACGAATGTCGATGTCGAGCATGAGGTATTGAGTAACCGCCCCAAACCGCACACCGAACAGATAGGCTCCCTGCTGGATGGTGCGATCGCTCAAAAGATGTCGACTTTCAGTCTTCCACTGCGGGCGCTTACCGGGTTTAGGGTGTTCTGCCCAGAGGTAATCGCCGCGATGGGGAAAGAGTTGAAGAAAATCGTCATTCCACTCCCGAACGAACTCGAAGCGCTGCGGAACAGGACGTTGTGCAGGGGAGGCGATCATGATTTGCCTCCCCGCCGATTAAGCAAGGAGAAAACGTTTCTCATAAGAATCTCCGATGAGTGACTTTTGGTTGTAGCGAGTTAAGAAGTCACCGGAGTTTCTTTAGCAAGCAAAAATTCATATAAAAACTATTCCTGGGGCTTGAAACTTGATCCCAAGATGTTAGAATTTGTTTGCATGGCGAAGCGTCGTCATGTAGGAGATGGATTCCCTTATCGGGCTATCCAGGCTACATACCGAACAACACATTGCGGAAGAAAGTTTCCTAGGCTTGCCTCACCGCCTTGTGTACTCCTAATCGGTGACTTCAATGAATACTTCGTGCGACCCCTGACTGCTACCAACAGTTGGGGGTTCAAACGTATTGGGGCACCCTCCTCAATAAAATCAACATTCTTACTTTCCTCCTGCGAAACGCTATCTAACCTATTTGATGATTTGGATACAACAAGTTTAAACAGAGCTTAGTACTTGTGAACTAGACAACATCTAGTGGACACAACTCTAATTTGAGATATCCAACCTCCATAGATAGCAGTTTTTAGGGTTCAAACAAGATCAATCTGAAGATCAATTTTGGTCAAGCTTCAAACGATTGAACGAGAAAATTTACCGCCTCCTTTACTCTGAGCATTCATCTACTTACCGTTGATGTCCTTTCCCTGGTCGTGCTCCTTGGCAGCTTTCAAGGCTAGCCAAGCAAGCAGATTCGGGACAGATCTGGCTTCGTCGTCCGCCCATTGTTGCAAGATGCGGTACGTCTCATCATCTAGGCTGACCGTTATCCGCTTGACCAACTCTTCTTCCTCGATCTTGTCTGCCATACAGTTTAGTGTTTGATCAGATCGATCGGAGGATTTATGGTTATTTATGTTATTTAGCATAACCTTATGCTAATTTATGATCACAGCTTTCGCTGAAAAAGTTTTGATCGTTTCTGCTATTTAGAGGTAAACATCATGGAGAATTAGCCATTTCCCCTGTAGTTCGGCTAGAGCAAATACCCCAGCCATCGCCAATGCCCAAATTTGAGTCAGGACGGAGTGTGACATGGCTCCTTGTAGCGACAGACGCTACACCCCCGTAAGGGACGTCGTTTACGGCAATGAAGGCAGCGTTAAGGAGATTGGCTTTCACTATGCGATCGCATAGAACTATCTGAGCCAGAGAAGAATGAAGCTGACAAAAGCTCACCGATTTAATGACAGCAGAGCTTTGAGATCATTACCTGAACTACATCGTCATCACCTATTGAGACAAGCAGATTGTTATGGCAGAAACCCTAACCTCATCTACCGAATTCTCTTTACCGCTACCCGAGAAGTTTCCACACAGTACCTCTACGCCTAAGTTCAATCTAGGAGACCAGGTCTGCTGGCATCCTTTACCAAGTGGAGACTTTGGCACCATTGTTGGGTTGCAATATGTCCCAGCCAGTCACCTGAGCGCATGGTCATGGCGATATCTTATTCTCCTCTCCCCTGCTAGTCCCTCTCGTGCCTGGGTGCAAGCTGATCTAGCCTGGGAGGACGACATTCGCTTGCAAGGGTTTCCCTAACGACCCTCGCCCTCATTCAGACTGCTGCTGTTGCTTTGGAAGAAGAACAACGATGAGTCCTCGCAACTTGGGACAGCATGAACTAAAACTGTTCCATTTCTACACCCACTGCCAGCTTCAGATGTCCCACCTTGATTTTTATGCCAAGTGGGATGTCACTCATGCTCAAATGGCGCAGATCTGCGGCTGCTCTCAACCCACCGTAGACCGCTGGTTTGCCGGGTCGGGCAACTACCGTCCGCCTGAGCCTCTCTACTTACGTCGGCTTGCGGAGATGGATTTGCTTTGGGAGAAATACTACAAAGTTCCCCCCAGTCTCAGGCGACATCTTTGCCCGATGCTCCGCACCAATGGGAAAGAACCCTCACGGTGATAGGGAAGGTTTGCATTATCAGAGTCTAGAAATCTAGTGTGAGGGTTATTCGCCCGTTCTCATCCTCCACCCTATGCCGATTCAAATCCATCTAGAACGTCGCTGTTGCCATCTGTCCTCGCTCGAACAGTCTCTCGCTAAAGCTGCCGCTAGCAGGTATACGATGCGCTTCCAGTTGCAGTCCCGACTTGCGCTCAAGCAGATGAGCTACAGCCTAGCTGATCCCTTGCAGATTGAGGAGAACCTCTTGAAACGGATGATCACTAAGTATTCTGAGCAGTTGGTCTATCGACCCCTGGAGGAACTGCAGTACTGGTTTACTTATTCCTGTGGGGCTTTTTTGGAACCGGGCTATCCTCCCTTGTTCTATAGCCGCACCCAGAACAAGGTGGTTGCTCCGAATAAGAGCGCCGTGGCAGGGATTGGAGAGGGGATTGCGGGATTCCTGATCCAGCGGCTCTACGGGTGCCGCAAACTTGCCCGCCCCAATCACGACTATCCCGATATTGTGATGGAGGGGGACGGCAAGATCTATCTGGTGAAGTCAAAGGCGACAACTCAGTCTATTGCTGAGATTAAGCAGGTGATTGAGGAAGAGTTGATTCGGATGGCAGCTTATACATCTGCTTGCGCTGAACTAGATGCTCAACCGGTCGTGGGGATATTGGTGGGCACAGCATTAATCAGCGAGAGCCAATACTATTGCTACCTGGCAGAGGTGGGCGTATGAGAGCCAAGGTGTTGTCTCAGGAAGAGTTCGTCTTGCAAAACGTCGTGGCGATCGCCCGTTGCCTGATGCAGCGAGAGGTCGAGCAGCACAGTAGCGGTCTGGAGTTGAGCTTAGTCGAGTTAGTGCGCGAGCAAATGCGAAGCCTGGCAAGGGAGAGTGAAGGCGACCAGACAGCGAACTTATTAGAAGCGGCGATCGCCATTGTCCAAAAGCAGGTGCAGGGGAGATTGCAGGAGGATAGTGTGCAGTTCAACTTCGATTCCTACTTAGCGAGTGTGCGAAGGACGTTAAAGTTTCTTGCCAGAGAAATCGCCCAGTTGGGGGAGCGGTTGAACCAGTCGAGGAAGATGCAGCGATTGGGGGAGCGAAGGAGGTTGATCAGTCAATCTCAAGTGCCGTTTGAAGTCGCAGAGGTAGGACTACGAGGTGCGATCGAAGGGTTGTTTGCTTTTCCGCTAACGGAAGTGTGTGTTGTTGATGTTGAGCAAGTTCAACCTCCTTATCAGGTGCAGGGAGAGTGGTTTCCTTTTCTAGTGACGGCGGAATCTCAGTCTCTAGAGTTTGTGGTGGATGATGACGGCAGCATCTTTGTCGCAACCGAGAACCTGCCTGAGCGGCTGCTCGAATTAGCAGGAGAAGGGTTGATGGAGCTGGTAAACCAGTTGTATACGCATCCTGGAGCAAATCTATAGCAACTATTCTGATTCTCTAGCACTCGCTTTATGACTAGCTAACTCAATGGCTACTGATAGACCTGCGGTGATGACCTAATTTGAACTCACATATTTATCAACTGCGAGAAACCGCCTAACTAAATTGTTTATTCTCATGTGCGCCTATTTTCGGAATTGTCTTTCCTCACTACAAGCCGAAAGACAATTCACTTTTAATCATTAACCAAGATCTACAGATTTTCATCATGGCAAATCACGCTACTTATTCTAAGGAACAGGACTACGCCTGGTTGGTGGCGATTCCAAGGCGGCAAGAGTTTACTGAACCCAAGTTTCATTTTGGTGAGAGGGTCAAATGGTGCGGAGAGGATAGCAACGGTATATGGTGTTGCCAAACTGGACGCATTATGGGGATGCAGTTTAGTCCCTCACCGGGATGGCAATATTGGGTCGTATGGGACAGTGACGGCATCCAATCCACCACCGGGTCTGACGCAACCTATTTTGCAGAATTTCACCTCACCCTGATCAAAGATTCTGCTTCGGTTAGACAACATTTGAAAGGGGAAACAGAGTGGTTGAACACTCAACAGGCAGCAGACTGCCTGGGAATTTCAGCCGAGCAGCTGCGGAAGCTGCGACGTAGAGGCTGGCTTAAGGTTGGACATCACTGTCGAGATACCAGTGTTCCTGGCTCAGGGCTATCTCGTTGGCAATGGCACGTAGGGCGTTGCAGCAAGGCACTAGATACCCCTCCAGAAAAGCGCCCTGTTCTCAAACTATAATTCTTTCCTCAGTTAACGAAAGGGGTAGGAGTTCCAAGAGAAAGGGCACTGATGCCTACCTATGTAAGCCTTTCACCGCTATTGATACTCGGATTTAGCAGGACGAAATGGGAAACGTGGCAGGTAATAACGGAAAAAACGGCTGTATGCTTTGCACATGAAGCTTTCAAGGATTCTTTGTCCTATTGCCCGATAACTCGGGAAGAAGGTCTTGGGAAATAACCTGTTCGACGCTAAAGTTTTGATTTTTGCTTTATTTATAAAAGAGCTCAAGCAAAGTTTAGGCAAACTTAGGTATGTATAAGTGCTTGTAACTATTGCTAGAAAAGGGTTTCAGAAGTTGCATAGCACCCTTAATTAATTATTTCTTTACTGCTCTTAACAATTTGTTACGTTCATTAAAATCTCACAGCAAAATAATAAAAGGCACCTTTTCCTAATTCCCAGGGCTATCAAGTAGAATTTAATTTCAAAAAAAAGTTTAATTACTTTATTTCACTCTTGATCGCTAGGATGCACATAGGGCAAGCTCTTTAGCCTATATTAACCCTTCTCAAAAGGTAAGTAAGCCCAGGTAAATTATAAAGAAATGTTTCAAACCATTGACGATTGGAGCCTTTTCCAATCTATTCTGATGGTATAGCAAACAACGCCCGCTTCCAAATTTCCTCAGCGCTTCACCATTAGGGGAATTTAGCGGAAAACCAAATAACCTCTATCCCAAGCTTTGCTTTGGATAGCGCAGATTTTAAGCAAATTTTAAAGGTTTCTACCTCGGCACCTGTGTCCGGGTGGATTGTTCTGGCTGAGTGATCGTTGCTGGCGATCGCTTAGCTACTTCTTGGTGCTGAAAAGGAGCAGCACTATGCGATCGCCAGCAGATGTTCCCCCTAACCACGCCAAGATTCCACGATGAAGACTGACCTGAGCAAGTTTAAGCTGGAAACGTACAAAGATATTAGCCAAGTGCTGAAAATTCTAAATATTCCAGGGTCGGTTTTTCCCCGTGGTCGCAAACTCTACTTAAAGCGGTTACTCCCGCCAAAGCCCTACGAAAAGTCGAAAAAATGGAGACCTCAGGAAATTGCAACTGGATGTTTTAATAACCCTTCCTACTTCAAAAAGGTCATTCTATTTGCAATCCAGGTAGACAAGGAATGCGCCGAAGATAAATTTGACTGGCGTAAATACCAGAAACGCAGTTACGACAGCGATCGAATTGACCAATTAATCCTTAATTATAAAAATGGTTATTTAGGTAACAACCCTTCTGTTAAAAAATTAAAAGCTTGGAAGAACGGACCGTGGCAGTATCTTAGGCGTCTTTTGCCAGAAGAAATCAAGAAAAATCTGGCAAAAAAGCTAGAAGAAGAAATCAAGGAAGCCATCGAAAGAAACGAATACTGACTTATAACAGATTAGAACTATGAATACAGAAAAAAGTCAAAATTTAATCCTGACAAGAGATGGAATCATTGAAGTTATCGAAGCGACTGAGGAAAATAGTGCGGCTCGGCAAAGAGCTTGTAAACACTTTAAGAATTTTGTAGATTACACTGGGCTGCAATTTGACATTGATTTTGAGAAGTTGGGAGGTAACTACTCTAACAGAACCGTTGATCAAAAGGCGAAGAGTATTATTATTCCATCAGATGAGAGGCTTGTTGAGGTAATCGATGAATTACCCGACGATCCTTGGAAGAATATTTACAAAGTAGGACTTATCTACGGGCTTCGCAACCATGAACATTTTTTTGCAGATCGTACTCCTTTAAAAGAAGGTAAAGATTACATTCTCATCCCCGAACATACAAAAACCGGATTTCGATATTGTTATCCAAATTATCCTGAGTGGCTTGATGAATTTGAGCTGCGTCAAGCTCAGTTTCCTGAAGAAATTGAGGATTTTAGAAAGCAATATGAACAAGCACCACAACGAACTTCTGATTCAGTTGAGAGTACTGAGTTAGGAAAAATTGTTAGTGGAAAACTCAAATTGCACAAGTATTTTCCAGGTGGTAGATACTACTTTCTTCGCTACGCTTGGGTGAGAAGATCAACTATTGATAATCCAATGGGAGAAGAAGAAGCTTCTAATTCATTGGGACACTCAGTGCAAACACATCGAAATATATATCGTCGATGGATATCAGTTGAGGATTTTCGTAGGAGTTACGAACGCTTCAGAAATAACCCAGTTCGAGCAGCTGCACCAAAACGCTCAAAACGAAATTAAATTGGAGTTCATGCAGAGAACTGCTATACAAAGCACGTAGAGTCTATAAAACTCTTCCTTGCAAGTCCCCTATAAACGATTCAGGTGAAGGGATCAATATGGACTTTTGACTATGTGGTTATGAATTGAACATTTACGCTTATTTTTACGCTCTTTCTAGTACAGATTCAACATGATCCAACTGTATTTAATGATGTTGCTATATTGCATATCAGAAGAAAAATTGACCAAAATCAAAGAGTTAAGCAGCCAAATGTATACAAATGCTATCAAACAGCTATACGTATACTTTCCATTCCTGAAAGTGCATGAGGTTCAAAACTCCTTTGAGAAAAGCGTTTCAAGAAGTTCTAAATCTTATTCCGCTAATTCTTCACCAAAGCTTGGTCAAGGGTCTTTTAATCTCTAGCAGTCAGATACTTCTTGCCGAAAAGATGACGATCAGGCTACACGCCAATAAACAAAATGTTTTTTGTATAGCAAACTGTATAGCAAAGATGCAGAAAATGTCTGGAAAAAATAAACAGATTAACATTCGAATCAGCCAAGAAATTTATGATGCTTTAGAGTTTGAAGCAAAGAAGAGAGGAACAACTATAACAAATTTATGTTGTCAAGGAGTTAATTTCTTGATAGCAAATCTACATTCAAAACAAATCAATGAAGCTTTAAAGAAGACTTATAGCAATGAAGTATCTAAAACACTTCAAGGAATTCAAGGTTCACCAAGTTTATCCTTAAGTTTTGAAATGTCGAAGCTAAAAGAACTGGAAAATCGTGTCTCTAATATCGAACGTGCGTTAGTTCGATTATTTGGAGTGATTTCTGATCAATCTCAAAGCATCCTCATCAATAAGGACCAAGAACAATCTTCACATCGAGATTCTGAAAACTCTAAGGAAGCATCAAAAACTGACGAGAATTCACCTGATTTCGTAGAGCAAAACACTGACACAACAGATGAGCCTTAAAACAATGGTTTCAGAAAATCTAAGCGTGGAGGAGAAGTCGAAGCATCGACATAAAATGCTACTTCTGTAAAGAGAGGAACTCCAAAAACCAATAAATCTGAAAGACTTACTCATTGCCCACATTGCCATTCATCTAAAATTTCAAAGAATGGGCACGACAGATACGGTCAGCAAATGTATCGCTGCAAAAATTGCAAAAAAATTACCGTACTGGCTCAGCCGTAGAAGTCAATTGCGACGACAGTCCTAGCGCGACAATTCACTAAAAGTGTTCCGCAACCGGGCAAGGTGAATTTAGGCTAATTAAGCCAGCTCGATGACATTAGACACCACGTGCTGGGACACACAGCATAATCTTGGGTATCCATCGCATCCAATTCTCGGCATTGAATGGCGGCTGCCAAAGCCGGATCAGGTGCTTTTCACATTCAGCCCTTCTCTGTACTGGAATCTTAGAAACCCACGATAGAGCAATACTGCTCTCTTCTGCATATCCCAAGGCAATGTATGGGGAGATAAATTGGGAGCAGTGATGATAACTCCAGCGGCTCCTTAATGACTTTCGCGTCTCACCAATATACAGAATGATTTCATTGTGCGTATCCAGCAGAAAATAAATGGATGACGAACGGCTCTTTGGAAGGTTGAGGAAATCACGTTCGCAGGGGTGCAGTATCAATGGGTCAACTGTAAGTCTCGTCATGAGGGCATCTCTCTCCATGCCTTGCTGGGCTAGCAGATTTGAGAGACCCTTTTTGACGACTCCGCGCTGATGCCGAGCAATATCGTCAATCCAGTATCTATTGATGTTGAAGTTTGAATTGTCCTGCGGTGACTGTAAAGCGACCATACACTCAGAATCAGAAGGATGGGTAGATGAAGTAACGTACCAATCATGTTCTCTAAGTGCATTAGGAACCTGCGGGGAAATCGTGAAATTTAGGAAACCGTGTTTCAAGTACTGGTTGTAAATTCGTGTTTACACCGTGGACAAATAATTGTCCCTGTCTGTCCTGTAGACACTCGTAATTTCCCATTGCAGGTGGGGCATTCGATGATGGTTTTGGAAGAGCCGTTGGAACTATATCCCTGTGCAGCTATCACAATTCGGGCACAGGCTTCTGCATCTGAGAGAGCCTGGTGGTGGTCTAACTGAATTCCCAAATACTCGCAAACATTAGGCAATCTAGTAGGGCGAATGTCCCAAGTTCTGCGAGCGAGTTGAACGGTGCAGATGAAGGGTTGCGGGGGTCGAGAAATTTCATAAGCATCACAGCAGGCGTACAAAACACCTTTATCAAAGGGAGCATTATGGGCTGCCAGAAACTCTGCACCCTGCAGAATCGGAGAGATAGATTTCCAAAGCTCACCAAAGGAAGGTTGATCCGCAACATGACACCAGGCAACACCATGAATGGAGGTGAACCGAAAGGTTGAACGAGGTGGACGAATCAGATGATGCACCCGTTGCACAATCTGGTAGTTCTCCACCCGAATTAATCCGACAGAACAGGCACTATCCCTGCCGTTATCTGCGGTTTCAAAATCCAGAGCAACAAAGGTTGTCATCATCAATCATCCAGCATGAACGCAAAGCTATGATCCCATTGACTATCGTTCCCGAAGGAGGACAGATACTTGAGGGGGAGGAGTCTAACCCGTCCATTCTGGCACCTGCTGATCGTACTTCAGTCTTACCTGCTGCATCATAATACCTGTAAAGAGATCGTCCAGGGCAAATGGATCAGCCACGTCAAATAGCCCCGGCAGACTGGCACGCGCTTCATGGGTGAAACGTACAGGTATTAGTGGATTAACAGCTTGAAGATAAGCTGCATCCCACCAGAATTGAACCCGCTCCTCGGCAGAGCGCAAAACTTCAGCACCTGGCAGGCGATCGCGCTTCTGGTGTTGATTCACCCTGCGGTCGGAGGGCATCAAGTTCCACAGGTCATCACAGGCCCACGCCGACCAGGGGAAACAATGATCCATGTCCAGCGATTGTTCGTTTAACCGCTTGCCGCTCCAGACACAGAACAAATCCTTGCAGGACAATAGCTCGATTGCCCGTTGCCGTGCGACTGTGACATCTCGGCTGGGATCTGACCAGGTCATGGCGGCTGCAAGTTCTGCTTCGTTGAGGGGTCGCCCCTGTCCCGATGCATATCCTTTCATCAGCCGAATCCACTCCGCGATCAAGGCGGGCTCAACCCAGACCTCAAAGCGCAGTAGGGCTAACCAGATATTTTTGGGGATGAGCAATTGCCCGAAGCTAGCAAGATAGGCTGTATCAATCAGAATTTCAGGGGGCGTGAGCAGCCGGGAGCAGCGATTGACTTTTAGAATCTGACTGCCATTGGGATAGGTCAGGTAGTGAGCAGGCATCTCCGCGATCGTTTTCACGGCTTCTTTCAATGCCTGATGTAGACCTTTGGCGGCTGTACCTGAGAACCGCGCACCGATTCGCAAGTCTAAGTGAGAGGTAGAACTAAGTGATCTAAATCCTTCCCCAGCAAATCCCAACCCCTTAGCTCCTCGATTTGTTGGATTTTGAGGCAAGTCTGCCTGAAGTAAAGGTTTGAATAGGCGAATCCAGTAGAGGGCGACCAATCCCAGGGGAACACTGACATACTCGTCGTCCAGGTGGTGAGCGGTTCCAGCCGTGCTGTCTGCTATCCGGCAAATTACCCGTAGAAGCGCCAGTTTATAGGTGGACGATTTGGAGTCGTTCAGAATGATGTGTCGCAGCAGGGGCAGGGCACCTGTGCCGTCATCGGGCAGGGATATCGCAATCTTCGTCCAGGAGACATCCGAGCGAGCCAATTGATCGGGCTCCTCAACCTTGCGGACAATCGTTGCTCCATGCTCTCGTGCCAGACGTTCAATTTCTTCCCAGCTCACCCCATAAATCTCACGCTCTGCTTCAGCCTCCCCATGCCGCAGGGTAATTGCCAAAAGTCCACCCGGTTTCAGCAGGGTGATTATCTTGCGGAATGCCCGTGAGCGCTCAGCAGGTGGAATGTGCATCCAGACCGCACTGAGGAGAATGAAGTCAAATGCCATGCCCAAGCGGTGAACCTTTTGCAACACCGGGAGATGATCATCAATCCAGCGAATTCTGGCACTTGGATGCAGTCTTTGCCCTTCTTCTCGCATGGCAGCCGCTGGCTCAACTGCAATCACTTCATGTCCTTGAGCCGCTAACCAGGCTGCGTCCCGACCGCTACCAGCTCCGATGTCCAGCACCAAACTGGGGCGAGCGGGGATGAGTTCAAGCAGCCAACGATGAACAGCCTCTGCTTGAAGACTTTCGTAGCGCGGGATGACAGTAGCAGCATGTTGCTCGTACCACCCGATTGAATTCAACCTTGAATCACCTCACCTGGATGGTCTGATTGCAGCCTTGACTCGTTTGTCTTAGCAGTGCTGATTCAGTTAAAGCACAAATCCTCGAGCCACTTCCAGTTTCCTGTAGATCGAAAATATGGAACAACATTTAGGAAGGGGTAGTGCATTTACGTGAAGGACAGAGAAAAAAACGTAGTTCTGGAAGCCCTGCTGGGCAGAACCTCTAGAGATTGCGATCCCTCTCTATCCTTTAAGAAGTAGGAGTGATCCTATTTCTTCTCCCTATCCCGACCTGACTACAACTTCTGAAGAAACAGTCCGCTTTACTGTAGATCTGCCGCTCTCTCTGCATTGCAGTTCTTAGTCCTCGCCGAGTGTTGAGGAATCAGCATCAGCTGAACTTTTTCGGCTGATGCTTGAGAAGCTCCAGTTAGGGGCAACCCTTCAACCTGCACTTCTGAAAGAAACCGAGCAAGTTTTTTGTTGAACAGAAAGTCCTTTGTCTGATTGGGAAAAATGGACATTAGGCAACCTGTAATCGCCAAAACACCCCCAATACGACAGGGATCTACGGAATGAAACCGATCAAATGGGCTTTGGTGCTGTTATCGATCAGTGCGATCGCGGCTTTATTCGGAGCGGGATGGCAGCGCTGGAGGCAATCACAGGGAATTGATACCGAGTACTGGCAGGCAGGGGAAGTCATTGACGGCGACACGTTCACAGTTCAGCAGGGTCAGACGGCTGAAACCATTCGGCTCTGTGGGATTGATGCGCCGGAGTCGGAGCAGCCGCTTGGGACGGAGGCTGAAGCTCTGGTAAGAAGCTTGGTTGAGGGTGAAGAGGTCGGCATCGTTCCTGTAGAGCGCGACCGCCATGGTCGCCAGGTTGCTGAGGTATTCGTCTCTGGAGGCGGTGAGGAAGAAACGTTTGTTCAGCAAGAGCTACTGATGGCGGGGCTGGCTTACGTTTACCCCGAGTATGTGGAGGGTTGCCCTAATGGTGAATCGATGCGAATGGCGGAAGCGATCGCCCAGGAGAACAAGGTTGGGGTGTGGTCGGGCAATCATCAGCGCCCCTGGGAGTATCGTCGGGCGCAGCGGGAATAATCACAGGGTAAACAAAGCGTTTACGTGTTCATAGAACACCTTGGGCGATCGCTCCTGATGCTGCGATCGCTCTTTATGGGAATTGTTACATTCAATTGTTGGAGCTAATAAGGAGCAGTAGACAGCATAGTTAGAACTTTGCCCGAGGCATTGTTTGGTTTGTTGCTAGCTAATGTTGCTGCTTACTAGAAGCCTGGAAGGGTGAAGACTGTCCGTGAGATCAGGGAAGGATAACCCAGGGAAGCTGACTTGCAGAGGCTTCAGGCAATCGTAAAACCCACACCACTTCTGCGGAAACTGGCAGTAGAGCTCTGAAGAACTCAATAAATATTAGGTTATGCAGAGCAACAATTTTACTGCCGCCCAGTACTTGAATCATTTCACCTACGGAACTCCTCAAAATCAGCCATGCTAAACCCTAAACGCCTTCTCGCTTGGGGAACAACAGCACTATTATTGGCACTTACCGCTGGATGCACGGTGGCTCCGGATGAGACGCTGCCTGACTCTATGCCGGATGGCGGTACCGCTGATAGCGTCCATCTCAGTTTTGGCAATCCTAGCAATGCTGGCGAGGATGACCCCGAAAATTACTTAATGGTTAAACCACAATACGCATTGTCCTACAACGACAGCAAACGGATTGCAAATTGGGTAAGCTGGCAACTGAGCCCAGACTGGATTGGGGAAGCTGAAAGGCAAGACGACTTTCGCCCAGATGAAACCCTGCCTGAAGACTTTTACCAGGTGACTCCACGTGACTATCGGCAGAGCGGTTACGATCGCGGGCACCTAGCGCCTTCTGCGGATCGAACTGCAACAGAAGGCGACAATTCTTCTACCTTCGTGATGACTAACATGATTCCTCAAGCCCCAGACAACAACCAGCAGACCTGGCGGGGATTAGAGGATTATTCTAGGGATTTGGTGGAGGAAGGCAACGAGCTGTATATCGTTGCTGGCAGCTATGGAGAGCAAAAGCGGATCGGCAGCGGGCAGGTCGTTGTCCCGACGAACACCTGGAAAGTGGTTGTGGTGCTAGAACCAGGCTCAGGCATCGAGGACATTACCGAAGAGACACGGGTGATTGCTGTGGATATGCCCAACCAGGACGGAATCGATCCCGATTGGGAAACTTACGTTGTCTCAGTAGACGAGATTGAAGCAGCTACCGGCTATGACTTCTTATCGGCTGTGCCAGCAGAGATTCAAGCAGTGATTGAAAGTCAGGTTAGCCGTTAAGTCTCAACTACTTGGGTGGAAAGTCCTACCCAATTACCAGCAGGCGAGCGCCCGACGACATAAACATCGATTTTGACTTCGCCAATGCGGTAAACCTGGATGTCACTGAAATACTGCTTCAGCATCTCTAACAATTCTCGGTAGCGTCTGACATCTTCCCGCTCCTCATCGCTATGCCATTTCTCTTCCTTAATGGCACGTTGGAGAAATTGGTCGAGGCTGATGACTGTGACTGGAGTATCGGCTGAGTGCCCTGTCCTCTGAAGTACTGTCTCTGTGTCCAAAGCAGCTTGAGCCTTATCTTCCCAGCGAAACACCTCAAATGGGTAATCAGACTCGCTCATCCAGTAGAGTCCATCGGTCAGTTGCTTGAGCTGCTCCAAAAGCGTTGGCTCATCAATCGAGTCTGTCATGCTGCCAAAATTGGTGGAGGTCTTGACCAAAGTATGTCATGCCCCTGAGCAATCCGCCCGCCAAGTCTCGATACTACCAGTAGCTCTCCTAAAAAGTAATCCCCAACCATCTTGCGATAGCTAGAGATGTGTCAATCATCAGGTTGCATCTACCGCTCATAGGATGCCCGAGTAGGAGTGAGCAATCTCGTTCAGTCCCAACTAACAGCACTTTTGAGCTACTATCCTGTTCTTCTGGGTACTGTCGCAAAAAATTTTGGAAGCACTATGAGTGAAGTTGAAATACACGTACTACAACACTTCAGATAGCCTTTTGAAAAGATTTTGCGACAGTACCTGACGATGAGCTCAAGCAAAAAAACAGTCGGTTGAACGGTGCAGCTGCTTGGCATATCTCCGGCACTGGCTCAGTTCTTCAAGTAGTTACAAAATGAGCATTCTGGGCATTCTTAGGACACTCATTGTGCATCTCGTGGGGATAGTTAATGTTCAAAAGCAGGCAGGAACTCAAACTAAAGCAGCATCCTTTTTGCAATACAACCGTTTAAACTAGGACTCTTAATAGAAGAGGAGCCGCACTAACCATCGATGTCACAAACTCTTGAAGGTCAAACTTCACAAGATATTTGAACGCATCCGCTAAGTCTTGTCCGCCCTCAACTAAGTTGAGACTTTCATAGAATGCTGTTATGTAGTCTCCTTCTTTAACTGCGAGAACTGCATCCGCTAAGGATTCACCATCTGGAAAATCAGCCAGTTTAAAGGCAGTAGATAAAGCCTCTTCATAGTTTTCCTTTTGTAAGTTGTCAATGATCTTCACCCAAGTTTGACCATCAGTAAAACGACCTAAAGTCATAACAGTAGATAGAGCATCAAGGTATTTACCTTCTTTAACAGCCCAAACGGTATTAACCCATTGAGTTGCATCACGAAAACCTAAGTTAGATAACCCCAATTGAAGAGCTTGACGATCATTGGCAAGATTTCCATCTTTTAAATCCCTAACCCAACTACTCTGAATAACCAGTTGATTGTTACCAGAGAGAGCAATTAAAATATCTGCCGCTTGATTGGGTTTTCCGTCTCGAATAGCTACCGTTAGATTAAGAAATGCATCGGCTTTAGCTTGATTAATACCGAGGTTTGTAAAGCCTATAAGTTCTAGTCCAGTTTTGAGGGCCTCTTTGTAATTTTGGTCAATTATGTCCCATGCTATATCAACAAAAGAATTGGCGTTATTAAAACCAACTTTGCTCAGAGCAGCATTAATTGCACTCTCCCAATTATTATCTGCTGCCATGGACCAAGCTACAGTAACGAAAAGATCGGCTACTGTTTTTTGCATTCCAAGATTTTCAAGGGACTCTGAGATAGCTCCTTGGTAATCTGAATCTTTAAGTTCCCAAAAGACATCTACAGCAAACTCTACCATTGCAGGAGTGATTACGTTTGTTGCTCCATAAAAGGCTAGAGCTGAATTGATTGACTCTTCAAGAATTCCCTTTTCATCCCCTTGGGCAGCTTTAATGACTCCATCTATCACACCTACAGCAGTGCCTAGAACAGGAATCTTTTTCAAACCATCAACAATTACTTCAATGTCTCCTTGCTTAACAGCTTCGACTGTATTTACAACAACTGCAGCAGGAAGAGTATATGGTAAAAGAACAATGTCAATGACTTTGTTATCGGGTATGGAATTCTCGATATCAGAAACAACATCTTCAACCTTGTCAGCAACCTCCTCAACCTTGTCGAAAAGTTTGTTTACGACGCTTATGAAGCTTGCCCGTGCAGCCAAGAAATTGGCTCTGAAATCTGTAGCTCCAATTTCTTTGAGTGCGCCAACTATATCACCATAACCTCCACCTAAAGACTTCACTATATCAGCGATTGTAAAATCGCTTACGGCATTACCGCTATCCCAAACAGCTCTAGCGACATCGCTATAGTTAAAACCAATACCTGGTGCATTCTTTACTGCATAACCAATATTCTCATTGGTGAATCCCAGGGCTCTCATGGCTTGACCCATGTTTCCTTGACTCGCACCTTCATTCCAGAGAAGGGCTGCAAGTTGTCCTCCAGTAATGCTATGACCGCTATTCCACAGTGCTAGAGCTGTATCAATGTAGTTAAAGTCAGTAGGACCATCGACCATAGCATCTGCAATGGTTGCTAGGTCATAGCCAAGATTCCTGATTGCTTGCCCAATATTGCCTTGGCTAGCACCTTCATTCCAGAGAAGACCTGCAAGAACTCTTGTGTCAAGGCTATGACCGCTATTCCACAGTGCTAGAGCTGTATCAATGTAGTTAAAGTCAATAGGACCATCGACCATAGCATCTGCAATGGTTGCTAGGTCATAGCCAAGATACTTGATTGCTTGCCCAATATTGCCTTGGCTAGCACCTTCATTCCAGAGAAGACCTGCAAGAACTCTTGTGTCAAGGCTATGACCGCTATTCCACAGTGCTAGAGCTGTATCAATGTAGTTAAAGTCAATAGGACCATCATCCATAGCATCTGCAATGGTTGCTAGGTCATAGCCAAGATTCCTGATTGCTTGCCCAATATTGCCTTGGCTAGCACCTTCATTCCAGAGAAGACCTGCAAGAACTCTTGTGTCAAGGCTATAGCCACTATTCCACAGTGCTAGAGCTGTATCAATGTAGTTAAAGTCAATAGGACCATCGACCATAGCATCTGCAATGGTTGCCAGGTCATAGCCAAGATTCCTGATTGCTTGCCCAATATTGCCTTGGCTAGCACCTTCATTCCAGAGGAGACCCGCAAGAACTCTTGTGTCAAGGCTATAGCCACTATTCCACAGCGCTAGAGCTGTATCAATGTAGTTAAAGTCAATAGGACCATCGACCATAGCATCTGCAATGGTTGCTAGGTCATAGCCAAGATACTTGATTGCTTGCCCAATGTTGCCTTGGCTAGCACCTTCATTCCAGAGGAGACCCGCAAGAACTCTTGTGTCAAGGCTATAGCCACTATCCCACAGCGCTAGAGCTGTATCAGTGTAGTTAAAGTCAATGGGACCATCAACCATGGCATCTGCAATAGTTGCTAGGTCATAGCCAAGATACTTGATTGCTTGCCCAATATCTCCTTGGCTAGCACCTTCATTCCAGAGGAGACCCGCAAGAACTCTTGTGTCAAGGCTATAGCCACTATCCCACAGCGCTAGAGCTGTATCAATGTAATTAAGTTTAGTTCCATCACTGTTAGTAATACCATCATCTATAGCGTCAGCAATCGTTTCTAAGTCCCAATTGAAATACTCAAATATCTGACCGATTTGTTGTTGGCTTGCTCCCCCATCCCAAAGCAAATCGGCAAGCTTTCTTGTGTCAAGTCCGTAACCGCTATTCCAGACAGCTATGGCTGCATCAATATAATTTAGATTAGTACCATCAGTCTGTGTAATTCCCCATTTAACAGCATCAGTAAGTATTTCTAGGCTCAAACCCAAATAATTAAAAGCTTGACCAATTTGTTCTTGACTAGCATTGTTGTCCCAGAGTAAGTCTGCAAGCTTTCTAGAATCAAGACCATCAGCACCACTGTAGCCACTATTCCACAGAGCCTCAGCTACCTGGTGGTAAGCAAGATTAGTCCCGTCAGCTTTTGTAACTCCCCATCTAACACTATCAGCAATTGTATCTAAACTTAAGTTCAGATACTTCATTGCCTGACCAATCTCTATGGGATTAGCACCCTGATCCCATAGTAAATCTGCTAGTTTTCTCGCATCAAGACTATAACCACTGTTCCAAAGAGCTATAGCTACATCGGTATCATTAAGCCCAGTTCCATCACTCTTCGTAATGCCCCGTTTAACACCGTCGGCAATGTCTTCCAGGCTGATGCCAACATGTTTCATTGCCTGTCCAATTTCTGTGGGGCTGGACCCTTCATCCCAAAGCAAATCAGCGAGCTTTCTCGCATCAAGGTTATACTCACTATTCCAAAGGGCAGAAGCAGCATTAGTAGGGTTGAGACCAAGGTTCCCAAACAGAAACTTGGCGAAATCAACTACTGTATCAAAGGTCGGCCTTGGACCAATTATCCCGTTACCATTTAGGTCCCTGTTAAAAGTTATCTCCATTGCCTCGCCTTCAGATTGAACAAATGTGAAATTGTTCTGGTCGAGGGTTTGGGCTGATACTCCTATCAAAGTCGTAACTGTCTTTCCTTGAAACGTAACAATAGTATTAGCTTTCTGCTGAGTCAAGAGCAAATCTTCAAACTGACCTACTCCAGAAGCATCGATTACGCCAACTAGATCAGTGCCCACTTGAAAATCAGTAATACGAATATTACTGCCGCTGGAAGCCCAAAACTTGTCTGCGCCGGTTCCCCCAGTTAATGCACTGCTACCATCTTTTGCCCAAAGCGCATCATTTCCTACACCGCCAAACAGTTTATCACTGCGACCAGCAAACAAAATGTCGTTTCCAGCGTCACCCTTAAGAACATTTCTCCCCCGTCCTTTGGAGGCATCTAAAACATCATTTCCTGCCCCTCCAGACAGTACATCTTTCCATTTAGCGAAGAGTTTATCGTTTCCCTTACCACTATTGAGTACATTATTTCCTCTACCACGCCGAGCGTCCAGAATATCGTTGCCTGATGTTCCATTCACTCGCTGGTGATGTCCAGTAACAATCAGCTTTTTCCCTTTCGAGCTCCTTAGGTGAGTAGATGAATCTACAAATTCTAAAGCTGGCGATCGCTCAATTGAGATACCTGTTTGCCTGCTTGGTTCCAGCAAGGAGTTTGTTCCTAATACATCTGGTGCATTAGTGAAGTCAGTAGAACCATTAGCAAGTCCACCATGAAGCGAAAGAGAATCAGCAAACGACATGATAAATTGGACTCCGTAAGTTATTGAAGTTTTGACTAATTTCGTGGAGGGGCAGTCTATAAGAGGATAGGTGCAACGTTGCACCGTTTAGAGATTGTTGAGCAATGACAAGCAAATAACGTGGGCAAGAACTGAGCCAACTGACGAATTGCTTGTTTAACTATGTCTGACGCTTTCCATGAAAGGGATAGAATGTTTTCTGATTTGCGTATTTACGTAAGACAAAAATCAGCAGTAATATTTTTTACTGATACAGCTTAAACGATAAAATAAAATCTGTCAGTATGATTGCTTAGATGTTTGAGTAAATTTTGTTTAAGCTTCTCAGTAGTAATACAGTCAAGAATGAAGATTAATATTGATCTCCCTTAAGAGGTGGGTGCAACGATCTACCATCTCTTCACCCAAACTATTTGTTCAATTAAGGATTATTTAAATAAATTGTCGCGTTAGGTGCCACCTACTCATTGATATTGTAAGAGAGCCTAAATTTGGACCATAAGAAAGATAACTGTAGTGTGAATGCTACAGTCATGCCGTTCTACACCACAAATGCTTCAGTCACAATTGATCCCTCAAACTGAACCTGTACCGTAAACACTTCCCCGGCAATGGCATCAAACTCTAGCTGAATGTAGTTATCGGTCTGACGCGATTCGGCTTCGAGGAATACTGAATTCGTATTGTCTAAAACCACTAACTTTATACCGTGCGGTAAGTAGGTTTTGAACTCATGATAAAGCTGCAGGCGAATGTTGATCTCTTCCAGCTGAGGCATCAGATTCACAACAAGGAGCAGAGGCTGTGCTGCTGCTTGGATACCAGCATGAATGCGTTTAGCACGTCGAACGAGGTTCGGTTCAAGAACTGCGGCACTGCCCCGAAACCCATAGGCAAGCTGATTCTGAGGAGCTAGCAGCGACTCGACCGTCTCCCAGCCTACCTGAAAGCGGTCCTGAAGCCACTGACTCAATGAGGTGAGCCGATCGCTCATTTGTCCCATCATCTGTTCTGAAATTATAGGTTTCGCCATCGCCACAGGATGCAATAGGCGATCGAGATGATCGAACAATTCTTCGGGTGGTTGAAGCTGATTTAGAGGTAATTCTTCATCCTCAACGGTTTCCACAAATCCCAGCAAATATGCTTCGTGCTGCAGCTCATTGATCTGAAGCACAACATAACCAATACGCTCGTGCCAAACCTCCGGTGGGATTGGACAGGTCACAGCATTGCTAGAAACCGAACGACACTCAAGCCGCCCCAAACCTTCAATTTCCAAATCAGCAACGTTTGCCATAAGCTGGGTTACTGGATTCCAACTATCGCCTGATAGACTTGTATCAATACCCATCAGCTGCAAGTAATCTTGCATGACACGAACCGCTAAGGTATTAAGGCGAACCTGACTTGCTTTCTGCAAATTGGGTTGACGTTGGGCAAAGCGATCGGCGGTTGCAATTGCAGATTGGGAAATTGGTAAGGGAATGGCGAATGTCATATCAAATGCGTTGCTCTGCGTCATGGGTTAGCACGCCTCCTTTAGATATATCCCTCAGACTCACCAAATTTACGCAAGCGAGGCATACATTGCCGCTGGTAGAAGCTGCTGAGTGTAGAGACGTTTAAACCAAATTCTGCTGACAGGTCTTTCCAACTTGTTTCGGGGGGCAGTCGTCGCAAAATGAGAAGTTGACAATTTACTTGGGTGTGCCCTTCGATGTGAACGCGCCGCAGTTCTCCACCATCGTCAGTTTTTGCCCAAGTACTGACTTCATCCAACAGGGGCGGAACATCGGGTTCTGCAGCAAGGTTGGCAATGGGGTCCATTTCTTCAACATCACCCGATCGAGTTTGCCAAGTTTGAGGGGTGGCACGGGTAGCTTGCTGCTTCTGTGTATCAATATAAAAATCTTGCAAGCGGCGTTTTAAGTAGGCGTTGAGCCAAGTGTGAACGGTACTCTGGCTGGGATCGTAACGGTTGCCGGTTTTTGCCTCGCAAACGTTTTGACAGAAGTAAACCCAGGTTTGCTGAAGCGCATCAGCGTAATGAGGAGAACTATCGCGCCAGAGCTTGCTGGAGGAAAGCCGAATCACTTTAGTCAGAGCACGTTGCCGTTTGGGGCTGCCTAGAGGATGCTGACAAGCTTCTATCACGAGTTCTCTTAGCTGTTGGTCAAGTTCACCCATTCGATTGTCAAATGTTTCAATGGACAGGAACGCTGATTGGAGAAAAGCAGATGCCCTGCTTGATTGTAAGGTAAATTTTCTCCTCGATTCCCCCTTCGTCAAGTTTTCTTACATGCTTATGTTTTTCTTTGCTAGTGACAATCATCAACAGGCAATCGTGTCAGCCCGGTCGTACCCTAATTGATTGCTATCGTTAGCGTCTCACAGCTCTAACCAACTGATACACCTGTTGACTCACTAATTGGTTCAAAATGTAGGTAGATTTTGTTAGGATCGCACTAATTTCCAATACGGGCTGCTGGAGCGTGACAAATTTTCACCTTTTCCTTAGCTTGATAGGCCAACAAAATCTCAGCATCACTACTTAGTTGCCAAATCTCAAGAGCGAACTTCAAAGAGCGCTGAGCATCAGAATTTCCTGGCAGATCTGAATGACACATTGTCATGACACACCGAAGACACTTAGAAGCTCGGAGAGCGTATTCTACTTCGTTTCAAGCTCTCTCTCCGAGTCCTTCTACCACGCCGTTGTGAATAAGCCAGGTTAGCCACAAGAAACGGGGAAGAACCTGAAGTTAGTGGAATCTTGCACCTTTGGGGTACCCTTGCTGAAAACTCGCGTTAATATTAGTTTCGCCACCAAACTATCCAAAAGCTAAGGTGCAGGGCAAAATGACGAAGGCATGGAAAAAATCTTTGGTTTGAGGGTAAAGAGAATATTGTCTTAATTACGGCTTATGACGCTTTTGTTACAATGGCTAAACGTTTCACCCAGTACTTAAAACTTCATCAAAAGTTTGTTTTTTTGCCTCATTGCATAATTTTTTTGGTTTGTTCCGATAGATGTTTAGATGAGCATCTCATCTAAACTTGTCAGTTCTAAATCTCCTTTCGATTTCTCGTATTAGGAGAAAGGGAATGTCTTTGAATGCAGTTAGCAATGTAGCTTGAAGTGCTTGCCTCAATAATCAACAAGAGATTTATTTCTCTAAGTGATCGCAGCATGTAGAACCTATTCTAAATCTATTTATTTCCTGTAAATGTGTCTAGAAAATAGGGGAAATTACCCGAAAATAGAATGGGCAAAAAGCAATACCAAGTAAGGTGTATGCCAAGCCCCTGTTAATTGACATGTCGTCCGATTTAGTGCCTATCTTGAAGCTATGCAAACAAGCATCAAATCTGCTGTCATACTTTCCCTCATCACGTTTTTCTTCACCAGTTCTGCACTGGCCCAAGTTGAACCGTTTTCGTCTGCCCCTGAAACTCTAGGTTCTAGAGAGGATTCAATTCACTTTGTTCCTGCTGTCAATCAAAGTGCACCCCGTTCAGGACGATCGCGCGGTGGCGCAAGTCGAGGAAATTGCCCCAACAAACCGCAGACATTGACGGCACTAGTTCCTAATGCTGCAACGACAAATCAGGAGGCATCACCGCCAGATCTAACGGTATCTGAGCGTCCCACCTTCTGGTTCTACGTGCCCTATGCTCTTTCAACAGAGCGTCCGGCAGAATTTGCGCTGCTGAATGATGCAGGGGAGTATATCTATCAAACTAGAGTTACAGATATGGCTGACTCTGGTGGTATTGTCCGAATTAGGATTCCTGATAATGCACCTGCTTTAGAATCTAGTGGAATTTACAGCTGGACGTTTCAAGTGCTTTGTGAATACAGTAATCCAACCGACATTTGGGGAAGCGTCGAGCGAATTCAATTGAGTTCTGAGTTAGAGACTCAGCTTCAGCAGTTAACTACGCCTATTGATCAAGCTGCTTTCTATGCTGCAAATGGTATTTGGTACGATGCGCTTAACGTTTTAGGGGATTTGTATCAAACTGAGCACCCTGATCCTGCAATTGCAGCAGGTTGGGCAAGCCTTCTTCAATCAGTTGGACTGTCAGCTATTTCAACTGAACCACTATTAAACTGCTGTTCTGCTCCATAAGCAGGCATCCTTGATCACCAGGAGAAAACCTGTGAGTAAGCTGGTTGTTCTGAAAATTAGGGAAGGCAATTTTGAGCAAGGATTCCCAATCACCCTACAAATTGGTGAGGAAAGCACAGATGAGATCGGGCGACTAAGCTACCTGCCAATTGCTGAACTGAGTGGAAGACTACCCGCAAATTTAGACTTGCAAATTCTTTGTCAGCAGTGGCAGTCTACCTATCGACAAATAGGACTGAGTCTACGGCTGAGTGCCCCCAAGCAGCAGATTACGAATGTTTCTGTAACTCAGGACTGCCAGGAAGCTGCACAAGCATTTCTGAAATTATTCAATCAATGGATGCGGTCCGAGGGAGTGCGAGCGATTCGAGAAAAATGGCTGGAACAGTTGCAGCCTCAGGACAAGATTCGAATTATTCTACAAGTGGAAAACGCTGAACTGCAGCATTTTCCATGGCATTTGTGGGAGCTAGTCGAGCGATATCCGCAGGCTGAGCTTGCCCTAAGTGCACCAACCTTTGAGCGAATTGATCGTCTTCCTTCAACAGGGCTTAAAGCAAGAATTTTGGCGATCTTAGGAAACAGTGAAGGCATTAATGTAAACGCTGATCGCGCCCTTTTAGAACAGCTCCCTGATACAGAAATTTGCTTTCTTGTCGAACCTGATCGTCAAACATTAAATGATAAGCTGTGGAACTATTCTTGGGACATTTTGTTTTTCGCAGGACATAGCAGCAGTGAAACGAAACAGGCAGCAGGAGAAATACAGCTTAACCTGACCGATAGCCTAACCATTCCTCAACTCAAATATGCGCTGAGGAATGCTGTTGAACAAGGGTTGCAGTTTGCCATCTTTAACTCTTGTGATGGCTTAGGGCTTGCTCGCGATTTGGCAGAACTTCATATTCCCCAGGTAGTTGTCATGCGCGAACCTGTGCCGGATGCCGTCGCTCAACATTTTCTGCGGTATTTCCTGACTGATTTTGCTCAGGGTAATTCTTTCTATTTAGCAGTGCGATCGGCGAGGGAAAAGCTGCAAGGTATCGAGGAGCAATTTCCCTGCGCCACCTGGCTCCCGGTTATTTACCAGAATCCAACAGAATGTCCCCCAACTTGGCACCAGCTCACCGGACAGCTTACTTCCGCCGACCTTCCTACATCTAATCCATCCCATCTCCAAAACAACCCAGATACCAGAATTAAGCAATTGCTCAGACGAGCTGTTCGGATGGGAGCCGTAAGCTTGTGTGTTGCTGCCGCTGTGGTTGGCATTCGATCGATTGGATTGTTGCAATCAGTTGAGCTATTTGCCTTTGATCATCTGCTGCGGTTACGTCCGAGCGAACCGATGGATGGTCGATTGCTGATTGTCACGATTGATGATGCAGAACGACAGCGATATGGGGCAGATTTACCGGACTTAGGAAGGATTTCCCTATCTGATCACTTCTTGAATGAGCTGCTGCAAAAACTAACGGCTGCTCAACCTCGTCTGATCGGACTAGATCTCTATCGCGACTTTTCGGTGGATACTAGCGAGAACGATTTGGTGAATCAGTTTCGACAAAACAATCAAATTATTGGAGTTTGCAAAGCCCGATTTGCCGGAGGGGACAGCATTGCACCGCCGCCTGATTTGTCAGTCGATCGGGTCGGATTCAGTGACTTTGTGCATGATGCTGACGGAATACTGCGCCGCCACCTACTGTTGATGACTCCAGAATTGGTCGATCCAAACAGTCCTTGTACCACGCCCTATGCCTTCAGTGTGCAGATTGCTTCGCGCTACCTTCAATCTACAAATGTTGCAGTCAATTTGAGCCCGATATCCTTACCTCAGTTTGGAGCTGTTTCAATTCAGCAACTCCAGCCTACTAGCGGTAGTTATTGGAACGCAGATACGCTGGGAACCCAAATTTTGTTGAACTACCGCATGGGTGAACTGGCTCCAAAAGTTTCTCTGACCCAGGTACTCACAGGATTGGTAAACCCGGAGGCGATTAAAGATCGAATTGTCTTAATTGGGGTGACGGCAAGCGAGACAGACGATTTCTGGCAAACACCGATTGAATCTCAGATGCCTGGAGTAATAGCTCAGGCGCATATGATTAGTCAGATTCTAAGTGCCGTCTTAGATAACCGTCCCCTATTCTGGGTCTGGTTGGACTGGATAGAGTGGCTCTGGATTGCCACATGGGCGGTCGGTGGAGGGTACATTGCAGTTCTGGTACAGTCGCCCGTTCGTTTAGTAGGGGCGATCAGCTTGATGGGAAGCATTCTCGTTCTTATTGGTTGGGGTGCAATGATTCAGTCAGGTTGGATTCCTCTTGTTCCAGCAGCAATTGCGCTGGTAATGAGCAGCGGCATCGTTACAGTATGGCACCTTAGATTGAATAGAACTGCTAAAGCCTGATTTGAGAAAGGTGCTCGTCCTTAGTCTCACACCTTCGGTCTCTCGACCAGGAGCAGATTGTCAAAAACCTCAAAAAAAAGCTCAAGCACTAGAATTTGAGCTGGTTGCTACACCCTCCGCTCAAATTGCTTCTTAGGAGCGCCTCACTAGGACAGTTATGCCCTGAGCATGAATGGAAGAAACAGTCTTGCATTCAACCTCTTAAAAGTATTGTAGAGATAATCCTGAGTTAAGAAACCGAGCCGCCAATAGTACCATTCAAGGTCTGGTTAGGAGCGTGGTTCTGGGAAGAACTGGCAATGACATTGCTGAAGGTTGCAAGCCTATCCCGTTTGAGAGATTAGCTATTTACCCTGCCCTAACTCAGGAGGCTCGGTCGTGAATCGGGCAGCCAATGCTTTTCGTTTAGCGGCTCAAGCTGTCAGCCATAGTCATTCAGCCTTAGGGGCATTTATATCGACGCCTGCGATCTCGTTTAGGAGCACCTAAGGCAATCACAGCAACGGCTCATAAGATTGCTCGTCTGTTTTACAAGCTATGGTTTACAGGGGGAACCTATGCAGACCCTGGAGAAGACTATTACGAGCAAAAATACCGAGAACGCCTAGTTAAACACCTGAAGAAAACAGCTCAGTCTCTCAGCTTTGAAGTTGTACCCCAATCTCCTATGGTCGAAAGTGTTTCTTGAGAGAGGGGTGAGCCATCTCCCAGAAGTTATTATTGCCATCGGGGTTCAAACCACTGACAGAAGTTATCGACATGACAAAACAAGGATTCTAAACTGAGCATAGGGCGGCTAGACAAGCTGAGAATTAAGTACTTTCTATATCTATTCCGCCCCTTCTTATCCCGAAATCACATTAATCAGGGTGCTTGATATCTCTTCATACACCGGATTTGGACAATAGCTCCTACCAATTCCAAGGTGCCCAGGAAGGACCGCCGTTTCCGTTTACGCCATGATAAACGCAATCCACACTGGCAGATACATTAACGTGGCCCTCGTTAGGTTCACCATAATAACCTTGAACTTGCCATTGCGGATTCACTGCCTGACCCTCGTTGTGTCTGTCGATTTGATATGTGCGTGTAATACTTGCTTGATCATTAGTGTACCGAACTGTTACATAACCTTCCGTATGATATTGATTAGGGCAGGTAGGAATTCTCAAAGAAGCGCTGACAGTGGCACCATCACCTCTCCAAGTCCGAGCAGGTGTGTATACCTGAAATTCATCCGAACTATTGCTTGCAGGAGTAGTTATTTCAATAGTACCTTGTTCAACAGTCACGCTTCCAATCTGGACACTACCTACTGGACGGTTGAAGGCAAATGTTCCAACTCCATCAGCACGGGCTGGCGAGACAAACAGCACAATAGTACTTGCCATACACGTAGCAGAAGCAGTCAAAGCAACTAGTAATTTAACAGGAGAGTAATTAGTCAACATGATTTTGTCTTTCTGCCTTTAGAGGTTAATCAAATGCATAGACCTGCTGGGAAGTAACGAGAGAAATCGCTGAAATACGCACATGATCTAGCTTTTGATGTTTTTGAGTGAAAATCGCTGACATGCTTGTTGGAAGCGGGTTTCAAGGATTTTGAGGCTTATTTCCCACAACTTCATGGACAAAAACAAATGAGGTTTCCTAAACTCACAGAATTGTTGGAAATTGAGACGTTATAACAAGAGAGCTGAACGCGATTGAGTAAGAGTGGTTGATTTGCATCTGCTCTTTTCGCCTACAATTTGAGGATTGGAAAGTTCAAACTAATTGATAGCTGTAAAGAAGCGATCGTCAGAAGCTTCACATAACAGAGCTTTCAGCTTTGACAATCAAGTTTTTCCTCGGCTATAACTGAGTCACCTAGAGCAGGGCTAATAATTGTTCCCGCCGTACCCAAAAAACTCAATGGAGCCTCCACCATTGCAAAAATCTACAGCACCAGTATCGTAGGTGCCATCTTCATAAACCGCTTTGACATCATAAACACAGGAATTGCCGCTGATGGTAATTGAGGTATCTTGATCCTGTTCTAGAACAGAGGAGCCAAGACGGTCACGTCCCCAGTAGCTGGAGTTAGACGAGGAAACGTATAAATCAACAATTGCTAAGTCGTTGTTGTTCCAAATGGTGAGGTACTGTGCAGCAAGCGTACTTTCAGCAATGAGAGCAACAACAGGAGCAGCAAGCACAACAGAAACAGACAGGGTGCGAATGAGTTTAGGAAACATAGCCGAAATTCCTTAGGGATGAACGTGAATGAAGGTTGAGTTAGTCAATCAGTGTTTACGTTTGCGTTTTTGTTGTCCTGTAGACTTATCTGAAGCAACAGAATGAATTACGCATGAGTTTGCAAACATTCACACAAGATGCAACACAATAAAAATTCTCTCTGTGGAAGGCTAATGTTTACTGTCAACCTCCCCTGTTGTCTAGCTAATACTCAATACTGATTTAGTTAGAATGAGATAGAACACAGAGGGACTTGCTAACTTAGGCTATTCACACTTTTGCATAGCAGCGGAGTTGAACTCAGCAGAGTAGTGTCCCACTCCGCTAAGTTCAACTCCGCTGCTAACATTGAGCCAGATCTGGAAGAAGAATGACGTCCAACATACCTCCGCTGCTTTGGGGAAGCGACGAGGGTATTTTCATCAGCATTTCCAGCCTCAACTCTAGATGCTTACTTCATCTGGTGTTAAAGAAGTTCACAACCAACCTGCTTTATTCGACTACCGGTATTTCAACTAGTAAAGCGTGATCCCATAACCGTTAAATTGAAATTCATACCAGTCATCCATTGTTTCTCGTTCAAAAACAACTTGTTGAGGCTGATAGCCCGGTTCATAGCTGTAATCCCAGGCGATTGTTACAGTAGAACTCGTTCCAGCATTCAGTGTCATACTGAAACCATTCTCAAGGTAATAAGTTGTTCCACGAAAAGAGAACGCAATTTCATTTCCGGTACTGTTAATAATTTCAACTGAACTACCAGAAGTAGTACCGTTCATGTAAGGTCCACCGTCTGCGCCTTCATCATCGTTTCTCCAGCTTGAACCGCCAATTGGTTCAGTCCATTCACTAGGACTACAAGTGATATCTAAAAAACCACAACCGGCGTAAGCGGTAGAACCATTCAACAAAACTCCACTCAGGGTTCCTAAAGAAACCACCGTCACAATAAAAGAATCGAAGCATCTTTTCATCACGCAACTCTCCTAGAGTCAAATTATTAGGAAGTAGGAACAACCTTAGAAGGTTGGAATATGCAGGAACTTGTAGTGCAAGAAACTAGAGCTTTATCCAAAATCCCGAAGGAACCACCGTCACAACAAGAGAGCTGAACGCGATTGAGTAAGAGTGGTTGATTTGCATCTGCTCTTTTCGCCTACAATTTGAAGATTGGAAAGTTCAAACTAATTGATAGCTGTAAAGAAACGATCGTCAGAAGCTTCACATAACTGCGTATTCTCACAAGATCGGGTTTATGTCCAATTTTGGTGATCCGAGATTATTGGGGATTAATTCAGGCTCTTAAAGCAGCTTCAAACTCAGCATCCACGTTGAACAATTTAACGATCGATCCTGTTTTCACCAAAAGTAGACAAGAGCCCGAATTTGAGTGAGAATAGGGTGCCGAAGTTAGTGCGATTTTGCAATAACAGAGCTTTCAGCTTTAACAATCAAGTTTTTCCTCGGCTATAACTGAGTCACCTAGAGCAGGGCTAATAATTGTTCCCGCCGTACCCAAAAAACTCAATGGAGCCTCCACCATTGCAAAAATCTACAGCACCAGTATCGTAGGTGCCATCTTCATAAACCGCTTTGACATCATAAACACAGGAATTGCCGCTGATGGTAATTGAGGTATCTTGATCCTGTTCTAGAACAGAGGAGCCAAGACGGTCACGTCCCCAGTAGCTGGAGTTAGACGAGGAAACGTATAAATCAACAATTGCTAAGTCGTTGTTGTTCCAAATGGTGAGGTACTGTGCAGCAAGCGTACTTTCAGCAATGAGAGCAACAACAGGAGCAGCAAGCACAACAGAAACAGACAGGGTGCGAATGAGTTTAGGAAACATAGCCGAAATTCCTTAGGGATGAACGTGAATGAAGGTTGAGTTAGTCAATCAGTGTTTACGTTTGCGTTTTTGTTGTCCTGTAGACTTATCTGAAGCAACAGAATGAATTACGCATGAGTTTGCAAACATTCACAAACTTGTCCCTGGAAAAATCCCTACTATTTTGAGGTGCCTAAACCCTAACTGGCATGAAGGAGAAGCTTCAGCAAGCAATTTATAGAACCCATTTGATAGGAATGGAAAACCCGTCAACATGGGATTAGTAAGCGACGCACTCGGCGGAAGCTGCACTTAGGGGTAGATGAATCTACTGGAGAAATTTTAGCAGCAGTGGTCATCACCAAGGATGTGCATAATGGTGAAGTCTTGAACGACATCCTAGAGCAGATTGAAGACGAAACAGAGCAAGTCTCGAGCGATGGAGCTTATGCCCATAGCCATTGCTACGATGAGATTGTCGAGCGATGGGCAAAACCTGTAATTTCACCCCGTAAGAATGCTGTAATCGGACAGCATGGCAATCGCAAAGTACCTCCTCACCCCAGAGATTAAAATCTGCGCTATATCCGCAAGTATGGGCGAAAGAAGTGGAAGCGTAATTCTCACTATCATTGCTGTTCGTTAGCAAAAACCATCATGTTTCACCTCAAGATAGTCTTTGGAGGAAATCGCACTTCGCGTATATTCGACCATCAAGCAGTCGAGTTATTCCTCAAATGTGCTGCACTCAATCGCGTGATTCAGCTTGCTAAGCCAGCTAGCCTTTTGCTGAGCTTAAGTGTGCTTTACATCAGTTGATGGACAAGATGGATGCCTTTCGCATTCTTCCAATTCCAATTTTGAAGTTAGCTTGATTACATTTGATGTCTACTTTCTTTACCACAGCAATAACAGAAGAGGGATAAGACATTTTAAGGCTGAATTTGTACCTGGAGATGGCAGGGTTGGCTGTTAATTTCCAGTTCTACCGTCACTGCAATAGTCTGGTTGTCCTGAAGTTGGACTAATTGCCGCTCAATCTGATTGTAGTGATTGAGGGGACTCATATCTGGTTGGATGCTCCAGGGTGCCGAGTCAGTCTGGTTGCCTTGACTCCAACTCCATTCCACAATACGGACAGCTTGTTGATTCTGGCTGGCATTTACCAGAGTCAGTTCTAGATTCAGAGCATGGGTTTCGGAACCCTGAGACTGAGGAGCCGGAGCATCCACACCGGGGGGTAGCGCTCGATTGCCACCAGGACTGTGGGGGATGGGATCTAGCCAAATGCGAAGGCTGGACTGAATAGGGTCGAGACTACAGGTGGTCGATTGATGATTCATAGGAATGGTGGGAGTAGGAAGTGAACGAGGCTGTTCAAAGATGAGAGTTCCTAGCAGCATCAGGCTGCTAGCGAATCCTAAAGTGGTATATAGCTTCATCATGCGCTATCAGAGGGAGAGTTCCTGATGGAGAGCAGGTTCACTCTCAACCCAGTCGGAACCTTGGTTGGATTAGCTGTTGGAATAGGTGATGGTACCACCCAGTTGCATCAACTGATTAGAAGCCAGGGACAGATGTTGGCTACCCCAGGGATTACGGATGGTGAAGCGTCCAGTCGTCGCGTTATATCCGGTGATAGTGTAGTCATGCCCTTGAACTGCGGTATTGATGCTGGTTTCACCAGCATCAATACCGATAGCGTTGGTGTTGAAACCACCGATGGTAACAATCCGATTGCTATTGACCAAATTGATCAGTTCCGCCTCGCTCAGACCAGTGGCAGCATTGTTGCTCAGACTTTCACTAGTGGTAGTTAGACCTGTAATGTGAGTTGTGGCTGCACCTTTGAATCCCCAACCAATGCCGTTGTCATTGCCGTTGCCGTAGAGATTAGCACCATCTTGTCCAATGCGACCAGATTCGTTCACCTGGGCATAAGCCTTTTCTGCCAGAGCAACCCACAGCTCATTGTTTCCAGCGACTAACTGCCCACTATTAGCATAGATGTAGTGCCCCGCTGCATTCGTCGCCATCATGCGATCAACAGTGACGTAGTCGAGCTTACCGTTGGTGTGGAAGCGGACGCTCCAGGTGCCGTCGCTATTGTCGCGGAACATATCGGAGATCATCGAGTTCTTGTCGTTGACCGTTCCAGCCAGAGGTGCAAGGAAGTAGCAGTCACCTGTAGCACCTTGGACCACATCAGCAGCAGTGGCACCGTTCATGAACAAACTGCCGTTAGCTCTGGTGTAATTACCAACCAGGTTATTGCTAGCATCTCGGTGAATCGCGGGTCGGTCAGTTCCCAGCAAGTGCTTACCGATCAACAGATTAAGCTGAGTCGTTGAGCTATCAGGAGCTAGATTGCCAAGGTTGGCTCGGATACTGTCGGAGCCGGTGTACCACTGGTTGCTGGTATCACTGAAAAGGACTTTTTGAGACAGAACCTTCAGGTCAGTGGCAACGTTTGTGGTGTTGATGGCGTTGTTGTAGAAGTTGCGTAGGTCAGTCAGTTCGGTACTGGTTACAGAGCCAAAGTCGCCAGCGCTCTTAAGGATTCCGATCGTATCTGCACGCGAGAGGCTGTTGTCAAATTTGATTGAATTGAGTGCAGCGTTCTCGACACTGCTATCAGATAACAGGTTTTGCCAGTAGTTTTCGAGTGCGTCGGCTTGACGCACAATATTGAGGCTGTAGCCAGTTGCTCCGTGATTCCAAGGCTGCTGATCATAGCTGTAGACGCGAGCGAAGTAGGTACCTGTGCTGAGGTTGCGGCTGATCAGTTCGCTAGTGTTGCTAGCCTTGTCAGACCAGCTAACAAGGTTGTGATTGGCATCGTAGAGAACCAAGGCAGCGTTTCGAGACAGACCGTTTAAAGAGAGATTGACGGTACCGGACTTGCCGACAGTAAAGCTGAAGTAGTCATTCTGATCGCGAACGCCATTGCTGCTAGTGCCAATGACTCCATTAACAGTGGAACCGCTGCGATAGACGACTGTGCCAACACCAATGGCATTGGTTAAGTTATCACCTCGATCGATTCCGAAAGACTCATTGGCTGACTGCCAAGCTTGGGCATCGCCATTGCTGTAGCTGTAGTTTGTGTAGGTACGGGTACCTGTGATCTCATCGCGACCAATAAAAGGACTGGCTGAGGCGACTATTGACTTCGTTGATTTCAGCAGCACTGGTAGTGCCGCCTTGAATCAGCAGAGTGCCACCAACCGAGAGGGAGCTTCCCGTTAAAGAAGAGCCACTACCCTGAAATTTGTTGAGGGATGCACCAGCTTGTAAACCGTAAGCATCAGTACTGTTCTGGAAACCAGATAGGAATTTGTCGTTTAAACCGGTACAACGATCAAGACCTAGCAGAGCATTAGATTGTCGAAAGTTGGATTCGAACATGATTGGTACCTCTTAATAGGGGGCAATACTCCGACCAGTTTTCGGGTAAGGATTACTCGGCTTTACAGGCTTGAATCAGAACCAAAACCATTGCAGAAGCACTTGGCGGAAGTCTTATTGACCTATCGGGAGGGGAGAAGGAAATTATGCAAGCTTTACAGGAGCTTACATAAAAACACTGGCTTAGAAAGACCTGAAGTTAGAGAAGATTTATGAGTTAACCGTATCTTTCTTTGCATCTTTAAATCGTTCAAACCATGGTGTCGCGGTTGTTTGGGTGATTTCAGTTTCAATTTTCCTGTTCGACCGCCAAGGATGTAGCGCTCCTTCATAGCTGAGTAAAGCTCATCTGTCACTCTAGACAGAAGAAAAAGAGAAATTCATATGAAAATCCTGGTAAGGCAAGTTGCTGGGAAAGCGATTCATCAGCGCAACCAAACATATTACTTACCGATAAGCATGGAATCGAAAATCGATTCAATCAGGGTTCGAGCCAGTTCAAATACCGCATCGCAAACCGAAAGGAGGAAAGTTGAGTACCCACCAGAAGCAGGAGAATCGAACATTAAGTCAATCGCGGGTAGTCTGTGAAAATGCGTTTGCTGGAGCCAAGCATTACAACGCCATGAGTGTGAGCTATCGCAACCGAAAAGTGGAGTTTTGATGACAACAGTAGGATTATGGAACTTCTACCTGATTGCAGCATAGGAAGAGGAACTCGAAAGGTCACACTGGCTAACTTCACTCCTATTTCCCGACAACTCTAATCCATATGAAATCTAGTTAATTTCTTACTGTAGAAAACAGCTGAAGCCTTTATGGGAAGACAATGCATAAATAATCGTTCTGTCGCAAAACCTATTGAAGAACAAACGGTTGGACTGAAGCAGACTCAATCAAGCAACAAGTTAAAAGATTTGAAACACAGATTCTATCTGTGCCAGCACACCACCTTTTTCAATTCCTTTGACTTGCCCCTTGCGGATTATATTCATCGCTATCGGAGGGCAAGTAGGCAAGGTTGGGCTTGTCTACCTTACCACTAACCAATTTTTGCGACAGAGCCAAAAATCGAGCGTTGTCCTCTGCCGGTTTGCCTAAGGGCTTATAGATATTAAACCGGCAATCATTGATCCTACATTTTCTAGACTGTAACCGTTGGAAACGCTAGATTCCCTTTTGGAACTTACATTGCCGGGTTAATACCTGTTAGCCAGGTTGGTTGTGTCGCAAAAATTTCCTAAAGCACTATTTGTAGAGTCGTACCCTATGTGCTCCAATCCCATGTGTTGCATTTCTAAGATTTTTTGCGACACAACCCAAAGAGGCATCAATGCTTACTATTGGTCTTGAAGTACCAGATAGTTAGAAAATTTTGGAGCCTGCTAGCATTAGTAGAAACCGTAGGTAAAACTTCTATATCCATTGATACTCACCGTATCGTAATCCCAGGTATGATGTCCATCTTCAGAGCTTGCGGAAAACGTCCAATCATGTTGTGTAGATGCATTATCAATGATTTTCACGTCTTGTTCTCCTGGTGCAATGTACCATGTTCCTACTGGATAACCGTAGTCTTCACAGCTAGGATCGCACTCATTAATTACTTCTACAACTTCTACATAAATTCCTTGACTAAAATCATTAGAGACGTATATATCAGCATAAGGCAGAATTGTCTCGTCAATCTCGCTAGCTTCAGGCAAGATATCATCAGACACCCAATCGCATGAATCTGTCCAGGGAGTCCAGCAAGCGAGTGCAGGTTTTGCGTTAAAAGCAATAGAGCCTAATGTAACTAGTCCTAATGCAAGAACAGCAGAATGTAACTTCATGGGATTTCTCCTAAGTTGAATTCAGATGAAAAGTTAATAGATATCTCACTGAAAGGGAACGCTTGCATGCAAAGCAATTAGTATTAAGAGGGAACTGCCTGTCACAACAAACAAACCTTCAATGGTTGTGTCGTAAAAATTTTCTGAAGCGCTATATACCGTGTTTAAAGTGCATGCTTCAGCTCTATGTAAGCGTTTCCAGAATTTTTTGCGACACAACCAGGTTGGGTTGTCTACCTTGCCATTAACCAGTTTTTGCGACAGAGCTCCTCAGTTGTCTAGCTAACGCTCAATGCTGACTTAACCAGAACGGAATAAAACACAAAATTACTTGCTAACTTAGACCACCTTAAAGTCACGGCTAGACAAACTCACATTAGTTGTATCTTGAATAACGGCAATCAGGTCACTACCTCGATAAAGAGCAGTATCGCTTGAGGAAGTGCCAGTCCAGTTTCCAGTTGAGAGGTGATATTGGCTGAGACTACCTTTTACCTGAATGTAATCAGATACGTAGGAAAAGTCGCGGATAGTTGCATAACCATTACCTTGGTAGAAGACACCATTATAGTCACCTAGGACAAATGTGTCGGTTCCTGTACCACCATAGAGGTTATCGTATTGGGGGGTGGTGCTTGTACGGTTGTCTCTAAAGCCGTTAATGTAATCATTTCCATAACCGCCCACTAGAGTGTCGCTGCCGTTTCCACCGTATAAACGATCGTTACCTGAACCACCATACAATCGATCAGTACCACTGCCACCGATCAATACATCGTCACCATAATCACCAGAGAGATAGTCATCTCCCTCCTGACCGTTCAATGTATCGTTACCTGAATATCCAAAGATTGAGTCGTTGTAATAGCTAGGATGGGGACTTACAATGAAAAACTCTACAGGGGGTTGAAGATAGTCATTGCCATCAGTACCGTGGATAACTGCCATTTTGATTTGCCTCTGTTGTGTAGGATAGTTAGACCGCAATTCGTTTACTCTTTGCTGTCCTATAGATTCATCTGAGGCAACGCAAAGGATTATGCAAGAATTTACAAATGATTACAGTGAATATACTGTAAGGATTTGTAGCTTAATTGGCACGGAAGGGTGTGGAGACGTATATTATTCAGAAACAAAAAGGAAGAAATTTACTCTTACTGGGAGCAACCGTACAGTGTTTCAAATCAGTCCCATAACTTTACTAGTCTGATAGCTGCTATGCCGTTCACGCTCCTGTAAGAAGTAAATGATGCTCCCGCGCCTATTCCGTTTTTGTCTCCTGAGTGGTAGCCTGCTGCTGACTCTGCTAGTTCCTCGCTTGGCTTCCGCAGAAGTAGTTCCCGATGCAACCTTACCTAATAATTCTAGGGTTAGTCGTTTTGGTGCAGCGTATGTGATTGAAGGAGGAACCCTACGCGGTAATAATTTGTTCCATAGCTTTCAAGAGTTTTCAATTCCTACAGGCGAAATTGCTGATTTTGAAAGTACAAATTCGATTGCCAATATTTTTGCTCGTGTTACAGGCGGCAGCCGTTCTGAAATTGACGGTATGCTTCGGGCTAGCGGTACTGCTAATCTATTTTTGCTGAATCCTAACGGGATCTTGTTGGGTCGTAATGCTTCTCTAGATATTGGTGGCTCTTTTCTTGCAACAACCGCAAACAGCTTCGTGTTTGGCGAAGGGCTAGAATTTAGTGCTATAACTCCTCAAGCTCCTCCTCTGTTAGCAATCAATGTTCCTTTGGGACTCCAGTACGGCACAAACGCTCCAGGGACAATCACTAGCCAAGCTAGCCTAAATGTTGATGCTGGACGAAGCTTAACGCTTCTGGGCGGGCAGGTAATGCTTGAAAACAGCCAATTGACTGCACCAGGTGGACAAATTGAGCTAGGTAGTGCTTTAGGAGCAGGAGGTGTTGGGTTAAATAGCAATCGAAATTTTCTAAGCTTGAATTTCTCGAGTGGATTGCCACGCTCGGACATTTCCTTAGTAAATGGCAGTGTTGTGAATGTGGCATCTGATAATAACGGCGATATTAGGATCGATGCCCGTAATCTAAATATTTCTGGAAATAGTTTGATTCGAGCGGGAATCGCTTCAGGGCAAGGAAGCATTGACAGCCAGGCAGGAAATGTAGCGATCGATGCAACTAGAGCGATCAATATTGAGGGACTAAGCAGAATTGAAAATAATGTGGACACAAATGCGAGCGGTAATGCTGGAAATATTCGGATTGTGGCTGGGTCCCTTCTAGTGACAAATGGAGCTAATTTGCAAAGCTTTACGCGTGGGCAAGGGAATGCGGGAGATATCACTATTAATGCTCGCGATCGAGTTTCTTTAGATGTTGGTGATATCTTCAGTGATGTAGAAGAGGGCGCGGTTGGGAATGGAGGTGCTATTCGTATCTTTGCTGATTCCTTCTCCTTAACAAATGGTGCTCAAATCATCGCTAGTACTGCTGGAGAGGGAAATGCTGGTAGTGTCACTGTTAATGCTCGCGATCGAGTTTTGCTCACGGGTACGAGTAGAGATGGAGAGTTTGTTAGTGCTGTTTTCAGCGATGTAGAAGAGGGCGCGGTTGGGAATGGAGGTGCTATTCGTATCTTTGCTGATTCCTTCTCCTTAACAAATGGTGCTTCAATCATCGCTAGTACTGCTGGAGAGGGAAATGCTGGTAGTGTGACCATCAATGCTCGCGATCGAGTTTCTTTAGATGTTGGTGATATCTTCAGCGATGTAGAAGAGGGCGCGGTTGGGAATGGAGGTGCTATTCGTATCTTTGCTGATTCCTTCTCCTTAACAAATGGTGCTCAAATCATCGCTGGTACTGCTGGAGAGGGAAATGCTGGTAGTGTGACCATCAATGCTCGCGATCGAGTTTTGCTCACGGGTACGAGTAGAGATGGAGAGTTTGTTAGTACTGTTTTCAGCGATGTAGAAGAGGGCGCGGTTGGGAATGGAGGTGCTATTCGTATCTTTGCTGATTCCTTCTCCTTAACAAATGGTGCTCAAATCATCGCTAGTACTGCTGGGCGAGGCAATGCTGGTAGTGTCACTGTTAATGTAGACGAAACTGTCTCTGTAGCAGGTCGAAGTGGTGGATTTTACAGTGGCATCTTTAACGAGGTTGGAGCGGATGCTCAAGGAAATGGCGGAGGTATCCAGATTACGACAGGTTCGCTGCTAGTTACTGATGGTGCAGCGTTAGAAGCTAGCTTGATGGGACAAGGAGTGGCTAGCAATATTGTAATTAATGCCCGCGATCGAGTAGTGTTCAGAGGTGGTTCTGCCTATAGTGAGTTAGAACCCAAAGCGATTGGAATCGGTGGAGATATTCGCATTCGTTCAAATTCACTGCTTCTTTCCGGAAGCCTTCAACTAGAGACTGCTAATCAGGGACAAGGACAAGGCGGCAATATCATTATTAATGTTGGATCCCTCACCATAGAAGATGGTGCACGTTTGTTAGCTCAGACTTCTGGACAAGGGAATGCTGGTAGTATCACTGTTAATGCTCGCGATCGAGTCTCTTTAGATTTTGGTTATATCTTCAGCAATGTAGGAGATACCGCGGTTGGAGATGGAGGTGCTATTCGTATCTTTGCTGATTCCTTCTCCTTAACAAATGGTGCTCAAATCATCGCTAATACTGCTGGAGAGGGAAATGCTGGCAATGTCGCTGTTAATGCTCGCGATCGAGTTTCTTTGAATGTTGGTTACATCTTCGGCAATGTAGAAGAGGGCGCGGTTGGGAATGGAGGTGCTATTCGTATCTTTGCTGATTCCTTCTCCTTAACAAATGGTGCTTCAATCATCGCTAGTACTGCTGGAGAGGGAAATGCT